>JBKDZA010000292.1:0-3911 GCA_046308455.1 Fluviicola sp. | reverse complement strand
AAAATCGATTTGATTTTCTTTCAAAAAATCATTTAATAATTGATAATTCTGAATTGATAATTAACTAGTTTCCTCCCAGAAACGCGTACATCAAAATGTTTGCGCCCATTTGCAAGGCTTCTTTGCGTTTTGATTCTGGATCGTTGTGAACAGCAGCATCTTCCCAACCATCACTCAAATCGGTTTCGAATGTATACAAACATACCAAACGTCCTTCAACGATAATTCCAAATGCCTGTGGACGTTTTCCATCGTGTTCATGGATTTTTGGCAAACCGTTGAAATCGTATTTCTGATGAAAAATTGGGTGATTGAATGGGATTTCAACTAATTGATTATCTGGAAAAACTTTCTTTAATTCTTCACGAATGAATTGGTCCATCCCGTAATTATCATCAATGTGTAAAAATCCACCACCCAATAAATAATTGCGGAGATTCTGCGCTTCAGTCAATGAAAACTTCACGTTTCCATGTCCCGTCATGTGAACAAAAGGATACAAAATCAACTCCGGACTTCCCACTTCGATGTAAGGAACATCTTTTGAAATTGTTGTCTTCAGATTTATATTACAGAACGTAGCCAAATTCACCAAAGCGGTTGGATTCGCGTAATAATCTCCTCCTCCATTGTATTTCAAATAAGCAATTTGATACGTCGAGTTTTGTGCTTTCAATCCAATCACTGGAAGAAAACATATTGAACAGATTATAAAAAGTAATTTACTCATATTAATTTTTCTGTTTTTCAGCATTAAACACGGCTAAAGTTACAGCAACTAATCCTGCTGTTTCAGTTCTTAAACGTGCTGTTCCCAAATTTAGTGCTTCGTATCCAGATTCCAAGGCTAAATCAACTTCTTTTTGAGTAAAATCTCCCTCAGGTCCAATTAGAATTCGATTTGAAACAATCACTTCTTCAATTGATTTCTTCTCAGATTCGATACAATGAGCAATAGAACCTGTCGGATATTTCTTGATAAAATCTTTAAACGAAATTAAATCTTCAATTTCCAATAAAAAATCATGTTTGGCTTGTTTTAAAGCTGAAATTGCAATACGTTCGATACGTTCACGTTTCAAATTCACACGTTCAGAGTTTTCTGTTTGAATGAAACTCAATTTTGTAGCCCCAATTTCAACAATTTTCTCTGTCAACCATTCAATACGATCCAGATTTTTTGTCGGAGCAATCGCTAAATGCACACCTCCATCTTCTCGCACTAAAGTTTTTGAATTCAATACTTTAACTTGACATTTTTTTGGATGTTCGTCACTTATTTCTGCTTCAACAATTAATCCTTTTCCATTTAATAAAAGCAATTGATCGCCAATTTTCATACGTAAAACACGCACAATATGCTTGGATTCTTCTTCAGGAAGGATTTGAATAGAATCCGTTGTTAAATCTGGAATATAGAAACGTCTCATATCGAATTAATTCATTAATTGATATAACATTTCACGTAAAAGATCTCCATCTTCAGTAGTTGAGTTACCAACACCTTTCGCTTTTAAATCGAAATTATGTAAAATCTCCACATTTCGCGCCAAGACTTTTGGAGGATAAAAACCTGCATTTTTCACTAATTCTTTTGCTACAAAAGGATGTAAACCAACAGAACGCGCAATGTCGTCCGGATTTTTAGATGGTGAGAAATGAACACGCATCATATTGGTAAACAACTTGAATAAATTAGGAATAACGATAATGATACTGTGATCTTTCGGGTTTTTTATAAAATAATCGGCAATTTGAAATGCTTTTAATTGATCTCTCGTTGCAACCGCATTTGTCAATTCAAATACATTGAACTCTTTCGAAATACCGATATTTTCTTCAATGTGGATTTCAGAAATACGAGTACCTTTTGCTACGACAATTGCCAATTTTTCCAATTCAGAAACAATTCGTGACAAATCATTTCCGATTGAATCCGATAACAATTGTGCTGCTTTCGGAGCAATATCAAAACCAACAGATTGAACATAACTTGTGATCCAATTTGTCAATTGATATTCTTTAACTTTTTCAGACTTAAAGTTCACACCAACTTTTGGAACATTTTTCACCAATTTGGTCTTGCCGTCCATCGCTTTGTGCTTGTAGCAAATCACCAAAATGTTTTGAGGATTTAAATGGTCCAGTTGACGTTCTAAATCATATAGATCTTTAATGTTTTGGGCTTCCTTTACGACAACAAGTTTTCGTTCACCCATAAATGGAAAAGCCATCGCCTCACTGATTAAAGTCAACACATCAATGTCTTTTCCGTATACAATGTGTTGGTTGAAATCGCGCTCTTCTTCAGGCATTGCGTTTTCAATTATTGCATCGGTAAGTACATCAATAAAATAGCCTTCTTCACCGTGAAGTAAATAAATAGGCTTAAATTGTTTTGCCTTAATTTCCTTTAGCAGGGGACTGAATTCCATAGGTCAAATTTACACATCTCTTTTGTATTCACAACCTTAATTAGATTGAAAAAAATTGTAGTTTTGTGTATGTTTCCGAAATTGAATTTACCTCCAGCAGCATTGAAGATTGTAAAAAAGTACGATTCACATTCAGTTTGGTGTCAAATTCGAAACAATTATTTGCTTTTAACACCAGAGGAATGGGTGCGTCAACATTGCATCAATTACTTGGTAAATCACAAGAATTATTTAAAAGGAAGATTGGCATCAGAGTATGCTTTAAAAATTGGTGATCATACAAGAAGATGTGATTTATTGTATTTTGATGAATTTGGAAAACCTTTGTTGATTGTTGAATGTAAGGCCACATCTGTTTTGTTGGATGAAAAAACATTTTTACAAACGAGTAATTATGTTGCTTCTACTGGTGCACGTTTTTTCTGGATGACAAATGGATTGCAACATGTGATTGTTGATTGTATAGATGGAATAAATTACATCGAAGAAATCCCTAATTTATAACAATGGAATATCCACAATACAGAGAATTAAAAGGATTCAATCGCTATTATAAAATAATTGACGATCGCAACTTTACTGAAGTTTATTTCCTTGGAGAGAAAGTCGTTTCACATCAAATTGAAGCAAAACAATATCCTGAAATACTGAGAATTCAGGACATGCTGAAGTGTGAAAGTCCTTTTGTGGAAATTACAGAAGAAGAATTTTTAAGAAATTATTGAACCGATTTTGTCTTTTTTGAACTTTTCCAATAGTAATACAAGAAATAAACCGCAAGCAAACCAAAAAAAACACTTTCAATAACTAGATTCATAAAATTATTTACTTGATCTCTACCATAGTGAGGTGTATCTAAATATACATAATGACTGATAGAGTAAGCAATTGAAATCAAAATTGCTACTGCAACTTTAGCAAAAAGAAGTGTTAAACAGTTTTTCAAAACGAAATCTTCTACTTCTCTTCTTCTATTGAATGTTTTTTGAAAAAAGATAAATTCAAGAATAAGTCCTAAAAACCAAGTAACTGTAATGAGAATAAAAAAAGAAGTCAACCAATTACCACTTGTGAATGGTACAAATGAATGCAAACAAAAATAGAGAATTAAACCTGGAATAAAATTCATTAAAAACTTATCTAAAATAAGTTCATTAAAAAGCTGGTTTATTCTATTAGGATACATGACAAACTAGTTACTTGATTATTAATTTTTCTACAAAAGATTTTTCATCAGAAAATACATTCACAAAATAAATCCCAGACTTTAAATCAGAACAATTCAATTGAATTGATTTTCCAGAAATCTTTCCTGATAACACACTTTGACCTTGCGCATTTACAATTGAGTAATTCATACCTTCAAAATTAGATTCTATTGTAATGAACTCATTTGCTGGATTCGGATAAATCGCAAAATCTTGGTAATCTTTTTTAGAAAGCGATAATGTTGTTGGATTTGAATGTTCCCATTTA
>JBKDZA010000291.1:0-3665 GCA_046308455.1 Fluviicola sp. | reverse complement strand
GACTTAATTTTCACGTATGAAATGGGAACAAGTCAGGAACAACGAATTGCACGTTTCGAATCATTTAATTATTACGATGGACGTTTATATGATCGTTTACAAGGACTTGAACAAAATCATCCATTAGCTGCGATTGCTAGTTATTGCTATAAATTCGATGAGTATAATTTAACGGAAGGAAAAGCAGCAACAGCTTTAGGTAAAACTATTGAGCAAGCAAAACCAATTTTATTAGAGCTTTCAGGTTATGGATTCATTTCATATGATACTGATAATAAAATGGTATATGTAACTAAAAAATTAGATAATTTCGTTCAGGCTAGAAATGGGAAACGCGACTACGACAATATCGTATTTATATCAGATTTTAGACCGAAAAAATTGGAAGGATATACAGAAGAAGACATTAAAAACAACCCTTCTTTACAAACTATACAAGCAAAATTTGAAAAACAATCACGTGAAAGAAATTTTATTCGTGACTTTGGTTCAATGAATCTTTCTTCAATGGAATTAAATATTGTTGCGGTAGATAGAATTGTCTTATCTGACCCTCAAGCTTCATTTGTGATTCCTGATTCTGCAAAAGTTTCAGTTAAGAAAAATAGAGATTTTGACTTCAAGGGTTGGGCGAATTTTGGAAAATATGAAGTTCATACTTTAGCTGCTTCTTACAGTTACGAGAAAAATAAAGTGAATTTAATGAAAACAGATAAGTCATATATTCGTGTGAAACCTTTCAAACCTGAAGATGGAACTAAGTCTATCGCATTGAATTCAGCATTAAACGATGTAACTGGTGAAGTGATTATCGATGATCCAAATAATAGAAATGGATTGAGTAAAACGATTACGAAGTATCCACTTTTGAAGTCTACAAAACCATCTAAAATTTATTACAATCAAAATGAATTGTACAAAGGTGCATACGACTCAACGAAGTTTTATTATACTGTTGCACCATTTGAAATGGATTCTTTGGACAATTATTCTGAAAAGAATTTTGAATTACAAGGTGAACTAACTTCAGCTGGAATTTTCCCAACAATTAAACAACCATTGAAAATAATGCCGGATTATTCATTGGGTTTTTCAACAAAAGCTCCTGATGCTGGTTATCCTTTCTATGGAACAACTGCAAAATTCAATAATAAAATTGTTTTGTCGAATAATGGTTTACAAGGTGCTGGAAAAATTGACTTTGTTCAATCTACTTCAACATCATTGGATTTATTTACGTTTTTACCTGATTCAACAGTAGGTTTTGCTAAGTTTATAAATAAACCTGTAGAAACTGGAGTTGAATTTCCTGATGCAGAAACACCAGAAGCTTATATTACATATGTCCCTAAAAAGAATGTATTAAAAGCTGCTTCAACTCGAGATAATGATATTGTAATGTTCGATAAAGAAGTGAAATTCAAAGGGACAGTAATTGTACAACCTGATGGAATGAAAGGTCAAGGTATTGCAAATGTACCAAAAGCAGCATTAAGTTCTGATTTATATTCATTTAAACGTTGGATAATTGATTCCGATGAAGCAAACTTTAACTTAAAAAACATTGAAAAAGAAGAAGGCGAAAGCCCAATTGCAATGCGTTGTGAAAATGTAAATGCTCATGTTTCATTCAAAAGTCGAGTAGGTGAGTTTAAAAATAAAAATGGAGCAACTATTTTAACATTCGATGTAATTAAATACCGTTGTAAAATGGATGTGTTTACATGGTTGATGGATACAGATAGTATGAAAATGTCGAAATTCGAACCTAATAACGATATCAATATTAATAGTGCGATTGACGTGAAAGAACCAAACTTCGTTTCAATTCATCCTGACCAAGATTCGTTGAAGTTCAATGCTCCAGTAGCGTTTTACTCAAATAGAATCAAAACAATGTTCTGTACAAATACAGAATATATTGACGTTGCAGATGCGCGTATCTATCCTGATAAAAAATATGTTGTAGTTCGAAGAAATGCGGTTTTAGATACACTTCTAAATGCAAGAATCGTAGCCAATTATGTAACTAAATACCATACGATTACGAATTCTAAGGTTCAAATTTCTGCACGTAGAAAATATGTTGGAGAAGGTTTTTATCCATATTTTGATGCCGATTCGAATAAAACATTAATTAGAATGAATACAATTGGTGTTGATTCATCTTTCCAAACGTTTGCAAACGGGAACATTTTATCAGAGGATAATTTCAAACTTTCCCCTCAATTTGATTACTATGGTAAGATGAGTATCAAAGCTGCGAAACCAGAGATTTTGTTTACAGGTGCAACTCGAATCAACCATACGTGTGAAAAATTCGCTCGTAACTGGATGTCATTCTCTGCTCAAATTGATCCTAAAAATATTCAAATTCCAGTTTCAGATAATATGAAAACATTGGAAGGGAAGCCAATTGCTGCAGGTATTGTTTGGAGAGATTCACCAACGAAAGATTCAATTCGTTTGTATCCAACTTTCTTGTCTTCAATGGAAAATGAAAAAGATCCAATTTTAATTACTTCAAGCGGTGTTTTACAATATGATTACTCAGCGAAAGAATTCCAAATTGGAGATCCAAAGAAATTAATCAATAGAAATGAAACAGGAAATTTCCTTGCATTACACACTGAAAGTTGTGCATTGAACGCTGAAGGAACCATCAATTTAGGAATGGACTTAGGTGATATTACTGTTGATGCAGTTGGAATCGTTGATTACAATCCAGAATCAGGTGAAACGAATATGAATACAACCTTGCGATTAAATCTTCCAATGAATAAAGATGGTTTCGAAGGTCTAGCTGAAAGAATTGTTGCCTTCGAAGGTTCAAAACCAGTTCAAATGGAAAACACAACGCTTGAAATGGCAATGGCAACTTGGTCGAATCGTAAAACTGCAGATAAATTCAAATCAGATTACACCTTATCTGAAGATAAAAAAGTGAAACGTGTACCAGATGAATTCGAGAAATCAATTGTCTTAACAAGTGTTCGTTTAAAATCGATTCCTGTAGCGAAAGATGAAAATGGATTTATCTCAAGCTTAGAAGGTGCCGCAATTGTAAACATGTATGGAAAACCATGTATGCGTCAAGTGATGTGTCGTTCTTTCTTAGAGCAGAATTATTCATTGAACGGAGATCATTTTACATTCATGATACAAATCCCAGGTGGTTCAGACTATTTAATGGATTATTCAATGGTGAAGAAAGATGGAACACTTAATTTAGTTACAAATGATGGAGATTTATCTTCTACTGTTAATGGAATTAAAGAAGACAAACGTAAAACGAAGAATTTCTTATACCAAATTTCAACGAATAGTGTCTATTTAGGTAAATTATCAGCACTATATTAAAAGAATTAATTAATTGATTAAGAAATGAATAGAATGGTTTTTACTGTTTCTATTCGTTTTTTTTATTCTGTATACCTAAGTTTATAGGTATATTCGCAGTATGATTACTGACTATTTAATGGCGTTGCCAGCTTATATTTTAGGTTCTATTCCAACTGCTGTATGGGTTGGAAAAGCAAAATATGGTTTAGATATTCGTGAACACGGTAGCAAAAATGCAGGTGCAACAAATACTTTTAGAGTACTTGGTAAAAAAGCCGGTAGAGTAGTACTTTCAATCGATGTATTAAAAGGTGCTGTCGCTG
>JBKDZA010000290.1:0-784 GCA_046308455.1 Fluviicola sp. | reverse complement strand
GTACAGGTATTCGTTTACGCTTCAATTTAGGTGGTTTGTAATGACAATTCGTGAAGCAAAGTTAGGTGATGAAACAGCAATTCTTGGATTAATTCAAGAGTTGGCAACTTATGAACGTGAACCTGATGCAGTAATCAATACAGCTGAACAATTGAAAATTGATTTATTTATTGATAAAGTTTGTTCTGCTATTGTTGTTGAAAATGATCAAAATAAAATAGTCGGTTTTGCGCTTTACTATATTTCTTATTCAACTTGGAAAGGTCGTTGTTTGTACTTGGAAGATTTTTATGTACAACCTTCTGAACGTAGAGGAGGAATTGGACAGCGCTTATTTGATGAAGTTGTAGCTATTGCAAAAGAATTGAAAGTACGAAGAATGGATTGGCAAGTGTTAGAATGGAACGAACTTGCCTTATCTTTCTACAAAAAACAAGACGCAATTTTAGATCCAGAATGGGTGAATGGACGATTGTTTTTTGATTTTGATTAATTTCGCACATGATTTTACGTCCATTTCAAAGTAATCAAGCTTTTGTCTATGGTTTGTTGTTTCCAACAATCGTAGTTTTTTACTTGTTGAATGGCTATTTCCAACAATACACCTATAATCCAGTGATTGAACTAGGACTTTGGGGTAAAGTTGAACTTGAAAATCAAACAATCAGCATGGTTTTAGCTGGGATATTTATCAGTATCAATGCTTTTCAAATCAATTATTTATTCAACAAACACGAGTTTTTAGATAGAAATATTTATGCTCCTTCCCTGTTTTATGTCATCT
>JBKDZA010000289.1:0-4961 GCA_046308455.1 Fluviicola sp. | reverse complement strand
AACGGAAAATACATTTGGCTTCGTGCTACTGGTTCTACAGCTATTTCTCAATTGTTTGATTCTTATATCGTTCTTATCATTGGATTTTGGATTCCAGGAAATTATACGCTTTGTGAAATAGCAATTCTAGGAATTACAGGTTATTCCATGAAGTTAATACTAGCAGTTTTATTGACACCATTCATTTACGCATTACACGCAATCATAAGAAAACTTTTGAAGCAAGAAAATGAAACTATTTCGTAAGAGATTTGAAAATATCTTCTAAAGATTTCTCCTCTGTACGTAATGTAAGAGCTAACAATCCATTATCCTGAGCAAACTTCGCAATCAATTTACGTAAATCATCCGATGAATTACTTTCAATTAAATAAGTTGTATCATTCACCGCTTCAACTTTCAATACTGATTCGATTCTCGATAATTTAGATTTTGAAACGTGTTTGTCGAATTCAACAAAGACAACTTGAGTTTGATTTTCAACTTGTAAGTTTCCAGCAAGATTATCTGCAACTAATTTACCTTGACGAATGATAATTACACGATCACAAATAGCTTCAACTTCTTGTAAAATATGAGTTGAAAGCATCACCGTTTTTTCTTTCCCAATTTTCTTAATCAAATCGCGGATTTCAACCAATTGATTTGGATCGAGTCCAGAAGTTGGTTCATCTAAAATTAAAACATCAGGATTGTGAATAATTGCTTGAGCTAAACCTACACGTTGACGATAACCTTTCGACAACATTTCAATTTTTTTATTTTGCTCCACTTCCAATCCAACCAATGAAATCATTTCTTTTACACGCTCACGGGGATTCGGTAATTTGTAAATTTTCGCAACAAATTCTAAGTATTCTTTGACATACATATCCAAATACAAAGGATTATTTTCAGGTAAATAACCAATATGCTTGCGTGTTTCGATTGAATCCAATGAAACCAATTTTCCACACACATAAATTTCACCTTCAGAAGGAGGTATAAAACCCGTAATCATTTTCATAGTTGTTGATTTTCCAGCACCATTTGGACCAAGGAAACCTACAATTTCGCCTTTGTTGATCGAGAAATTAATCTCATTTACTGCAGCTTGCGTTTTATAAAATTTGGATACGTTTTTAACTTCAATCGACATAATTACTCAAATAACTTGTGCAAAAATAAATTCTACATTGCGAATATACGTACTATCGAACAGATTGGTTGGTTTTTTATCAATTATTGGGTGGCAAGTTGCAATAAAAAATAATTAAAAAACTATACTTTTCGGCAACTTTAGATCGGGCTTTCCACTATATCTCCGAAAATTTCATGTTTCGGAGGATGTCGCTACAATCCCTGCCACAAAGCCGTTTATTTGTTAAGGTTTATTGCTAACTTTGTTCTGATGTCATTTTTAGAAGGAAAAGTACTCAAGTCAACAGGTAAATGGTATTTAGTTTTAATGCCAGATGGTTCAATTTTGGAATGTAGAATCCGTGGGAAAATGCGGATGGAAGGTCTGAAAACGACAAATCCAATTGCAGTAGGAGATACTGTGAAAATAGATCCTAAATTCGACGAAGAAGGAAAAGCAGTTATTTTTGATTATTACTTACGAGAAAACTATATCGTTCGGAAAAGTACTAATCTTTCCAAGCAAATGCACATTCTCGCAGCAAATATCGATCGGGCTTATTTAGTTGTAACAATAAAACATCCTGAAACACATTGCGTTTTTATTGACCGATTTTTAGTAGCTGCTGAAAGTTTTAGAATTCCCGTTACCTTGTTATTCAACAAAGTAGATTTATTGCAATCTGATAAAGAATTGTTTTTATTGGAAGAAACCATGAAATTGTATGAAAACATTGGCTATCCATGTCATGCAATAACAGCTACAGATGAGCAATCAATACAGTTTTTAAAAGAAGAAATAAACGGAAAGCAAGTAATGATTGCCGGACATTCAGGAACAGGTAAAAGTACTTTAGTGAATGCATTAGATCCTAATTTAGATTTACGAATTGGCGAAATTTCATCAGCTCATTATCAAGGACAACATACAACAACTTTTGCAGAAATGCATCCGCTAAGTTCAGGTGGTTTTATAATTGATACACCTGGAATTAGAGCTTTTGGAATTGTTGATTTGGATAAAGAAGTGATCTCTCATTATTTTCCTGAAATGCGCTCAAAATTAAATCAATGTAAATTCAATAATTGTCAACATATCAACGAACCGAAATGTGCTGTTAAAGAAGCAGTAGAAAACGGAGAAATCAGTTCGTCTAGATACTACACGTATCAACAGCTTTTATTTGAGGATGTAAACGATATACATCGTAGAAATTCTCGGTTAGATTAATAACCTCAGTTCGATTCTAAATTCACCTCAGAATTTATTTTAAAAAGTTAGTTTGGAGTTTAATTTTTTGAGGAATAGCGCGATGTCTTGAGCTTGTCGAAAGGGGCTATTTCGATTAAAATTAACGAGCAAAATGATTTTTTAAAATAAATAGCCTCACCTATAAAAAAATAACTTCACCTATAAAATCTCATTTTTTCGTTAAAAACATTCGAATTGGCCCGCCAATCCATCATGCTTTCGCCTCAAATCTGAGTATTTATAGGCGATCTGATAAGAATTTAAAATCGAACTGAGGTTCATAGATCTCTTTCATCGAAAAAACTGAGCAAAAAAAAAGAGAGCCGTAGCTCTCTTTCTTATAAATCTTATTTAAGATTAGAATCTCCAACCTAAACGGAATTGACCTACAACATTATTTCCTAATGAAGTATATTTTTCTTCTTCAGAAATAGTTGTTGATGTTGCTCCACCATTAGTTATAACATCTTCACCTTCTTTAACTGTCATTGAGTTAAATCCTAAACCTAGCTCTAAACCTAAGTAAAAGTTTTCAGCAAAATAATAATCAGCACCTGCAACTAAATTTACTCCAATAGATGAAGTTTTAGCAGTAATTTCTCTTGAGAAATTATTTTGGTAACCAAAACCATCATAGTTAGTCCACTCATTAGTAGAGCTACCTCCACCTAAAACGATATCTAAACCTGCATATGGAGATAATTTTTCAGTACCTTCAAAGTGGTACTCACCACCAATTGCTAAGTTCCATCCTTTTAATTTGTTTACTTCAGTTCCAGAACCTCCAGAGTTGTTACTATCAACTTCAAAGTAGTTGAATGTTTCAGATGAATTATCCATACCTAAAGTTACACGAGCTGCGATGTTTTCTGTTACAAAGTAACGGAAACGGATTGCAGGAGCATCAAATGATAAAGATGATGCGTTAAACCCAAATTGTCCTTCTAAAGAGAAAGGAGCGTCTGTTGTTGCTTTTTGAGCGAATGAAGCACCTGTTAATGCTAAAGATCCAGATAATACTACTAATTTTTTCATAGGAATTATTTTAAAATTATTAGCGCTAATGTACACAAGAACTTATTACGAACAATAAAAAAAAACCAACAATGAGTAGTTAAAAACCTTTTTTAGAAGAATTCTTTATAAGAAAACTCTTTTAAATGTTGAATTACAGTAGTTTGTAATCAGTTTTTATAATAGGTAAGGTGAATTATTTTTTTGTTAATTTTTTTATTTTCCAGGGTAATTTATAGCGATTTATTCAATATTTTATTCATTGACTCTTGTTTTCCTAAATGAAAAGTAAAAGCAAAAAAAAAGTCATCTTTCGATGACTTTAATTTATACTATAGTTTTAATTAAGCTTTGAATAAAGGTCTACCAATCATTAATTGATTCACTTTTGCTTTTACTTCAGCAATAACAGTTTCATCAGAAATGTTTGTTAAAACACGATCAATTAATTCTACAATTGTTGGGATTTCACTTTCAACAATGCCTCTAGTTGTAATTGCAGCAGTTCCAACACGAATTCCAGAAGTAACAAAAGGTGATTCTGTATCGAATGGCACCATGTTTTTATTTACTGTAATATCAGCTTTTACTAATGTGTTTTCAGCATCTTTACCTGTAACTCCTTTTGAACGTAAATCAATCAACATACTATGATTGTTTGTACCTCCAGAAATAATTTTATATCCTCTTTTTACAAATTCATCCGCCATTATCGCAGCATTTTTTTGAACTTGCTTCATGTATACTTTGTATTCATCAGTTAAAGCTTCGCCAAATGCAACCGCTTTAGCAGCAATAACATGTTCCAAAGGCCCACCTTGAATTCCTGGGAAAACAGCAGCATCTAATAATGCCCCCATTGATTTTAAATTTCCATTTTGCCATTTTAAACCAAATGGATTCTCAAAATTATGACGCATCATAATAACACCACCACGTGGACCTCTTAAAGTTTTGTGAGTTGTAGTTGTTATAATATGACAATGTTCCAATGGGTCATTTAATAAACCTGCTGCAATTAAACCTGCTGGATGTGAAATATCAGCTAAAATTAATGCGCCAATTTCATCTGCAACTTTACGAATTCGAGCATAATCCCAATCACGAGAATAAGCAGAAGCTCCACAGATAATCATTTTTGGTTTTTCACGACGTGCTACTTCTTCTAAAACATCGTAATCAACAGTTCCAGTTTCTTTATTTACACCATAAAAATGTGGAACATATAATTTCCCAGAGAAATTTACAGGAGAACCATGTGTTAAATGTCCTCCATGTGATAAGTCGAAACCTAAAATTTTGTCACCTGGATTTAAACATGCAAGAAATACAGCCGCATTTGCTTGAGCGCCAGAATGTGGTTGAACATTTGCCCAAGTTGCACCAAATAATTTACACAAACGATCAATCGCTAATTGCTCCACTTTATCAACTCCCTCACAACCACCATAATAACGTTTGTTAGGAAGTCCTTCAGCATATTTATTTGTCAAAACAGAACCCATTGCTTCCATAACTTGATCCGATACAAAGTTCTCAGATGCAATTAATTCAATTCCGTGTTCTTGGCGTTGTC
>JBKDZA010000288.1:0-7878 GCA_046308455.1 Fluviicola sp. | reverse complement strand
CCACAGGGGAAAAATGTGGTTTACCACATTTTGAGAGTGAGAATGAGAGTGAAAAATGATGACTGAGCGGATTCGAAGGCAGAATTATGAATGCAGAGAGGGTTTATTAAAAATGTAGAATTATGAATGCAGAGTGAGTTTATTAAATCACCTCCCTCAAGTAACAGAGCGAGAATGAGTACTAGAGCGAGGAGTGTAGAGATTTTAATTCTTTCGTGGGACTCTTGGCGTCACTGCGCCTTTGCGGTTTGATAAGCAAAGCGAAAATGAGTGTGAGAGCGAGTACCGATAGGGATCGGGAAAAGTGGTTTTTTTGTTGAGATATTAAGTTCAATGTCTCATTGTATCACCCCGATGGGGATAGATTACTATTGATCTATTGTTATTATAACACCTCCTTTATCACAAGCTATGCTTGCTCTTCCCGATGGGATTCCATTTGAGTAAAGAAAAGATTTAAAATCTTTCGTAGGACTTTTGATAATTTTCAATTGATAATTGATAATTCCTTTACGGTTCATCCTATTTATTTCACAACTCATCTTTTTTTCGTTTCACGTTCGAAATAGATACCTTTACTTTGTCGGACTAATTGAAAGATATGAAGAATACATTTTTACTTTTTGCAGTTTTATTACTACAAACGACTTTGTGGGGACAGTCAACCCAAACCATTAAAGGAACAATCATCGACAAACAATCCCAAGAAACAATCATCGGTGCAACCGTGAGAGTCTTGAGCGAAGCTGGTGAAAAAGCAACTGTAACTGACGAAGAAGGGCGCTTCAAAATCGAAAACCTTGCGCCGGGAAGATACGAAATGTCTGTCGCTTACCCTGGCTACAAACCTTTCTCCGCTGGGAATATCATCGTGACAACTGGAAAAGAAGTTGTGATGGACATCCAAATCGAAGAATCTGTTAACGCAGTTGAAGAAGTGGTCGTTACTGCTAAGAAAAATGAAATGAACAACGAATTGATCTCCGTTTCTGGTCGCTCATTCTCTATGGAAGAAGTGAACCGATACGCTGGCGGACGCTCAGATCCCGCACGTATGGCTGCGAATTTCGCTGGGGTTTCTTCTCCCGACGATTCACGCAACGACTTAGTAATCCGTGGAAATTCTCCCGTTGGCGTTTTGTGGCGCATCGAAGGATTGAACATCGGAAATCCAAACCACTTCTCAACAATTGGTACAACGGGTGGACCTGTGTCGGCAATCAATACCAACCTTTTACGTAACTCAGATTTCATGACTTCCGCTTTCCCTGCTGAATATGGAAATGCAAATGCTGGAGTTTTTGACTTAGGTTTCCGCAATGGAAATACTGAAAAACGTGAACACATGTTCCAATTCGGAGCACTAACTGGTCTGGAATTCGCAACAGAAGGTTACTTCAAAAAAGGTTCTGGCGCATCGTATGTATTTGCTTATCGTTATGGTTTTGCAAGTGTTGCACAACAATTAGGCTTGTCTGTGGGAACAGCTGCAACGCCGTATTACCAAGATCTTTCGTTTAAAATCAATTCCAAAATGACGAAAGCAGGTAAGTTTACCCTTTTTGGTTTAGGTGCAGAAAGTCACATCGATTTCCTTCATACTGAAATTGATTCAACAGATTTATTCGCTGATCCAAGTAAAGATTCTTACTTCAAAAGTAAAATTGGGGTCATTGGTTTGAAACACAACATTCGCATCAATGGAAACTCCTACGTTCAAACGGTTATCGGGACAACATTTGCAGGTTCTCAGTACTTGCAAGACCGTGTGATTCCAACGGGTATGGAAAACGAAATCGTAAATAATACAGATCGCATCAATTACACTGTAAACACAGCATACAACAACAAAATTTCACCACGTTTATTCATAAAAACTGGGGTGATTGCTGAATTGTTGACAACCGATTTGTTTTATACGAACCGTGTGAATCAAGCGAATTTTGATACCTTGTGGAATACTTCAAATAAGGCTGCATTGTTCCAAGGTTATTTCCACGCGAAGTATTCATTTACAGATCAATTGACAATGAACATTGGACTTCATTCACAAGTTTTAAGTTTGAACAATAAAGCAACTCTTGAACCGCGTTTCGGTTTGAAATACCAAACAAAGAAAAGCGGAACAATCAATGTGGGGTATGGTTTACATTCACAAATGCAACCAACAGACATTTACTTCTTAAAAACTCCGGATTCAAACGGAAACTACGTTGAGTCGAACAAAAAATTGGATTTTACTAAAAGTCACCACACTGTTTTAGGCTACGAAATCAGTCCGATAAAAGACTGGAAATTCAAAACAGAAGTCTATTATCAATACATTTTCAACGCACCAGTTGATTCATTTGCTTCAAGTTATTCGATGTTGAATGCAGGCGCTTCGTTTTTCCCGAACAACAATGGAAATTTACAAAATAAGGGAACTGGAGAAAACTATGGTTTCGAATTGACGATTGAAAAATTGTTCTCGAAAGGATATTATGGTATGTTCTCTGGATCGATTTACAATTCAACGTATAAAGGAAGTGATGGCGTTTCAAGAAACACAGCTTTCAACGGAAATTATGTGTACAATGTCTTGATTGGTAAAGAATTTAAAATTGGATCGAACAAGCAAAATGCAATCAAATTGGATGTAAAATTCACACACGCTGGTGGAAGATACTATACGCCTGTTGATTTAGCTTTGTCGCAATTGGCGCAAACACAAGTTGTAAAAGGAGATGAATTTGCATTTACAGAAAAGTATTCTGACTTTGCGCGCTTGGATGTGAAAATTGGATACGTTCACAATTCGAAAAAATTGAAAATCTCGCAATCGTGGTCGTTTGATGTGAACAATGTAACAAACCGCAAGAACATTTTCGCTGAGCGTTACAATCCTGTAAACAACAGTTTGAATACATCCTACCAAATTGGTTTCTTCCCGAATTTTGTGTACCGATTAGAGTTTTAATCGATAATAAAAAGCCAGGAAACCAATTAAAAAAGATAACATGAAAGAAATTCTCATCATTGTATTCAGTGGAATCTTTACAATTATTTCATTTTTCCATTTCTATTGGGGATTTGGCGGAAAATTTGGAAGTAGTTCAGTTATTCCAACTAAAAACGATTCTGATTTGACTTTCAAACCTGGAAAAATCGCAACAATACTTGTCGCATTTGTCTTCTTAGCAGTTGCACTTTTTCCTCTAATTGAAAGTAAATGGATAAACATTCAATTACCTGAGATTCTAATCAATTACGGTTATTGGTTTTTGGGTGCGGTCTTGATTTTAAGATCAATAGGTGAATTTAAATATGTTGGAATTTTCAAAAAAGTAAAAAACACGGCTTTCGCGAAAAACGACACAAAATATTACACTCCACTGTGTCTCTCACTAGTTATCATAATTACTTTAATCCTATTTAAACAATGAAAACAATATTAATCATAAACGGAAATCCAAAAGAACATTCTTTGAGTAAAAGTATTGTGGATAGCTATAAAAAAGGAGCTGAAAACGCAGCAAAAGTGGAAGTGTTACATTTGAATGAATTGACATTTAATATTAACCAAACTGGTCCTTTGAAATTGGAAGAAAACGAATTGGAAGCTAGCTTAATTCATGCACAAAACTTAATAAAAATAGCAGATCACATTGTTTGGGTGTACCCAATCTGGTGGGGAGGAATGCCAGCGCTATTAAAAGGATTTATTGATCGTACATTTCTTTCGGGTTTTGCTTTTCAATACCGAAAAGATTCAATGTATTGGGACAAATTGTTATCAGGTAAAACTTCTCGAATCATTGTAACAATGGACGCTCCAAGTTGGTATTTCCGTTTTATTTTACGCAATCATTCATTGAATCAACTGAAAAAATCGATTTTAAATTTTTGTGGAATCAAAGTAAAAGGTGTGAGTTATTTTGGGAAAGTTCGATTTAGAAAAGAAAATGAAATCACTGATTTTTTAGTTAAAATGACTGAATTAGGACAAAGTGAATCCATCTAACTAGTAATTTTAGAGGAAAGAATTTATACATTCGCATATGAGACATTCCAAGTGGCGGTTTTTAATCATGTTTTTATCTGGTTTACTGATTACAGTAATTATCCGAAACGTGTTGCCTTTGCCTCCAAATTTTCAGGTAAATTCAGTGCGAAATTTATTTTTTAGCACATTAGAATCCGTTACAATTACTTTTTTAATTTGGGAACTCACACTTCGTTTTGATTCATTTGTGAACCGATTCTATCCGTGGGAAAAGTATTTCTTCAAACGATTCGGAATTATTATCTTAGGAGGAATTATCATTTGTATACTTTCAATGATATTTGTTGGCTATTTCTTTGATAAATTCATTTGCGAATTTCCTTTGATCAAGAATCCACATATTTTTAGAACGACACTGATTTTGGCTATAATCATTAGTCTTATGATTTTGTTCATCGAATTTGGAATTCAAATTTTCCACAAATGGAGAGCCTCACTCGTACAAATTGAATCGTACAAAGCAGAAACGGCTCAAGCAAAATTAGAAAACTTACAAAATCAAGTCAATCCTCATTTCTTATTCAATAATATGAGCGTTTTGTCGTCCTTGATTTACAAAGACCAAGACAAGGCCGTTGATTTTGTGCAACAGTTGTCGCAGGTTTACAGGTATTTACTCGACAATCAAGGTCGTGATTTAGTGAGTTTAGAAACGGAAATGAAATTCATTGAAACCTATTGTTCGCTTTTACAGATTCGCTATTCGCCGAACTTAAAATTTGACATCAAGATTTCAGATTGCTTTAATCGAAAAAAGATTCCACCGCTTGCTGTTCAACTTTTGGTAGAGAATTGCATCAAGCACAATGAAGTTTCATCCTCAAAACCATTGACAATTTCTATTTCAATTTTGGATGATCAATTGTGTGTGAAGAATCCGATACAGAAAAGACATTCAACGGAGAAAAGTTCGAATTCTGGTTTAAAAAACATTCAATCTCGTTATGCATTTTTCACTGAAAAAGAAGTGTGTATTACGTGTGACAACGAGGAATTTATTGTCTGTTTACCTTTGTTATCTGAAATTTAAGCGCTGAAACATGAAAGTTGTAATTATTGAAGACGAACAATTGACGAGTGAACATTTAGAGCGCTTATTGCTTCGTTTACGTCCAGATATTGAAATCAGTGCGATTATAGAAACGGTTTCTGAAAGTATTGCTTTTTTGAAAAACGCACGTGGAATTGATTTGATTTTCAGTGATATCCATTTAGCTGATGGAAATAGTTTTGAGATTTTTCAGCAAGTAAAAATTGAAACTCCAGTAATTTTCACTACTGCTTTTGACCAATATGCGATTAAGGCTTTTGACTTGAATAGTGTTGCGTATTTGTTGAAACCAATTTCGCAGACAGAATTGGAGAAAGCATTGCAAAAATTTGAACGCAATCAATTGAAAAGTGGAAACTTGGAGAATGTACTTGAAAAATCAGCGATCAATTCATACAAAACACGTTTTTTAGTCAAATTGGGTGAACATATTCACGCGATTCAAGTGGATGAAATTCATCACTTTATTTCGGAAGACAAACTAGTTTTATTAGTCACAAATGAAGGAAAACGTTATCCTGTCGACTACACATTGGATCAATTAGAAGGCTTGATAAATTCTTCAGAGTTTTTCCGCATCAACCGCAAAGTCTTGGTACATGTGAATACATGTAAAAAATTGTCGTCTTATTTCAACAGCAGATTACGCTTGAATGATGCTTTACTTCCAGGCGATGAAGCAATCGTAAGCAGGGAACGCGTTCAGAGTTTTAAGGATTGGTTGAATTAGTGATTTCATCATACTTTTTGGCATCGCCCCAAAAAGTATGCAAAAAGGTCTAGGCCTGTATAAAAAAGTTTTGAAAAACCACATTTCGTTCCACTGCCAAAACCGAAACTCCTAACTTTGTTTTCGCATCGTTTTGCAAACTCTTCGACAAAGTGTCGTCAAACAGCAGTTTTGTCCGCGTTCCACTACATTTGTTTTTCTAAACCTTTTTTCTAAGGGCCGAATTTGTTTTATTGAAAGATTTTGGGAAATTCTATTTTATTCGAGTTTTGTTAAACCTCAACTAAAATAATTTGTTTAAAAAAAGACTTTTAGTTCACTGCTTCTACAGCAACAATTTCTGGCGCGACTTTCTTTACAGCTTCTTCCAAACCAGCTTTAATCGTCATAATACTCATTGAGCAATCAGAGCAAGCGCCTAACAAACGAACTTTTGCAATTCCTTCTTCAGTGATTTCAACTAGTTCCATATCGCCTCCATCTGCATGCAAATGTGGACGCAATTCTTCTAGCGAAATGTTGATTTTCTCTGTTAAATCTGAAATATTTAAAGCCATAGTTATGCTTTTGCCATTTTTTTTGTTTTAACTTCCTGAACAGCAGAAACAAAAGTACGAACCAATTCTTCAAAAGCCAAAGAAGTTGGTGTGTTTTCTTGAAAAACTGCTGGACGACCGATGTCACCAGCTTCACGAACGCCTTGAACCAAAGGAATATGACCTAAAAACTTCTCTCCCATTCCAGCAGCTAAATTTTTAACTCCATCTCTTCCGAATAAGTAATATTTGTTGTCAGGAAGCTCTGCTGGTGTGAACCAAGCCATGTTTTCAACTAATCCAACAATTGGAACATTGATGGTATCGAGTTTGAACATGTTCACTCCTTTTCGAGCATCTGCTAGTGCAACTTCTTGCGGTGTACTAACAATCACAACTCCATCCAAAGGAACATTTTGAACCAATGATAAGTGAATATCACCTGTTCCTGGAGGTAAGTCGATTAACAAATAATCCAATTCACCCCAATATGCATCTGTGAATAATTGCGTCATTGCTTTTGCAGCCATTGGCCCGCGCCAAACAATTGCATCATCTTGAGAAGAGAAAAATCCGATTGAAAGAATTTTAATTCCGTAGCTCAAAACGGGGTTGATCATCGGAGTTCCTTCGACATCAATCATTGTTGGACGTTCGCCTACCACATCAAACATTGTTGGCATTGATGGACCATAAATATCTGCATCCACAATTCCAACGCGGTAACCTGCTTTTGCTAGTCCACCTGCTAAATTTGCTGTAACAGTAGACTTCCCTACTCCACCTTTTCCAGATGCAACAGCAATCACATTTTTAACTTCTGGTAATATTTTTCTATTTTCAGCACGTGTTTCAGCTGGAATACCTTTTACCGTACAAGCGATTTGAATTTCTTGCCCGAATTGGCGTTTTAAATTGAATTCGACTGCTTCTTGCATACGTTTGCGCGCATGAAGTGCAGGATTTTGAACAAAAACAGTTAATGAAATTGAGTTCCCTTCAATTGTCAAGTCTTCCACAAAATTCAGTGATACAATATCTTTCTTTAAATCTGGTTCTAGGATTGTTCCTAGTAATTCCAAAACGCTTTCTCTATTCATATTCAAAATTCTCTTCGAAAAATTCAGTACAAAAATACACTTACTTCAACGTAAGAACAAATAGTTTTGAATGAATGTTTAAGAAAGTTCATTTTAAATCACTTAAATATAAACTGTAAAAGTCATTTCACAAAAAAGAACGAGGCACGAAGAAAATTTTATCGTAGAGTTATCAGCTTGATAATGATTAGATGAAATTTTCAAGAACGAAGTTATTTAAAGTGAAATGCTTTTGCAAGGGTAAATTAAAATGAAAAGAGGAGCTTAAAAAAAACTCCTCTCATTCATAACGGTAGTATCTCATAAAGTGTGTAAACCTATTAAAAGTTATTCTGAGTAATTCCCTGGACCTCCCCATCGGGGATTGAGGTCAAAGGGAAATTAGTCGGAAATAACTTTTTTAGTAATTTTAAGAC
>JBKDZA010000287.1:0-2129 GCA_046308455.1 Fluviicola sp. | reverse complement strand
GTCTACTCCAATGTAGTCTAATTTATCCCAATATGGAAATAGATGAAAAGCATCCCAATTTTCAGCATACGTTAGTTTTCCAGAATAATGTTTTTTGCAGAATGAGATAATATTTAACCACATTTCAGGTTTTTCCTTTACAGATTCAGCCAATTCAGTTCCGATGCAGAATAATTCGATTTTTCTTGTTTCAGCAATCTTTAAAAAAGGCAATAAAAAATCACAATAGGTTTTTTCGAATGTATTCCATTCCTTTTCAGAAGTGAATTTAATATAGCCTGTAAATTCTCCATTTCCAACCCATAGTTGTGGTTTTAAACATACTCGTAATTCTTTACGATGAGCTGCTCGAATACACGAATCAATTCCTTCAGGAGTTTCGCCCCACCATTGATTTTTGAAATCAAATTGTACTTCTGGATCAGAAAGTGAAGCAAGAAAAGCGAAGGGCATCAATGTGATTGAATTGGCTCCAATGTCAGTTACAGCGTTTAAGCATGAATCCGTTATTGGTTTTGGATTTCCAACGAAGCTGAGTCCTTTGAATTGTTCATTTTTAGGAATTGAAACAGGTTGCACTTTTGATAAAAGATTCGTTGAATTATTACTTTGCTTGCAATTAACGAGAAAAAATGTGGTGAGAATAATAAAAAAGAAGAGTTTCATTTATCTAAAGTATAAAAAAATCATTATTTAGTTGTGTTTTTGACTAGATGTCTATATATCTAGACTTCTGTCAGTTTTCAATTTTTTTAAGCGGATACAATCTTTAATTAATATCACATCTCAAAAGCTATCCCACTTGTACTTCACATAAAGTTCAAAACGATTTGTGAAGTAATTTAGCTAAACTACGAAAGGTATCCCAATTAAGCTAAATTACGATAAGTATCGGTAAAAGGCGATAGGTGACGGTGTTTAGCTAAACTACGACAAAGACAAGCTAATTGTCTATTTTGAAATTTTGCAAAGTGGACATTTATCCGACAAACTTCAACAATATTGGTCATTTCTGCAATTAGGGCAAATTGACTAATCGTAGGTAAAAAGGCCTAATTGCTAAATGTCAAATTAGAGTCAATTCTTATTAATTCATCTTTGATAATTTAGAATTTCTTTGCGCCATTGCGCCTTCTCGGTTAATAAACTTTAGTTTACAAGGATTTTAATTCATTTGCAATTTCTTTTTTTCATTTTTGCAAAGTGGACATTTATCCTACAAACTCCTCCAAACATCTAATTTTGGGTTTTGCAAATTTGATGCTTATCCTACAAACTTCAAGAATCTCAGTCAATTCTGCAATTTGGGCAAATTACCTAATCGTAGGTAAAATGGCCTAATTGAAAAAAAACACAAACCCCACAAAACAAAAAACCGATTTCATTCTAGTACAATAAATTAATCCCATTTGTCTTATTTTTGTACCATGAAACAAAAAGTGGAAATTCTTGCCCCAGCTAAAAACCTCTACCAAGGGATGATGGCTATAAACGCTGGTGCTGATGCTGTTTATATCGGCGCACATTTATTTGGCGCTAGAAGTAATGCAACAAACTCTGTGTCTGATATCGCTGAATTGGTTGAATATGCTCACTTATTTAAAGCAAAAGTTTTTGTTGTTGTGAATACAATTCTTTATGACAATGAACTCAAAGAGTGTGAAGCTTTAATCCATGAATTGTACAAAATTGGTGTAGATGCGTTGATTGTTCAAGACATGGCAGTTTTAGAAATGAACCTTCCTCCAATTGTTATTCATGCAAGTACTCAAGCAAATAACCGCAGTGCGGAACATGTGAAATTCTTAGCAGATGCAGGAATGAAACGTGCTGTTTTGGCTAGAGAATTAAATCTTGATCAAATTCGCGAAATCCACGAAGCAACTCCAGTTGAATTGGAATTCTTTGTTTCAGGTGCTTTGTGCGTTTCCTTTAGCGGAAATTGCTACATGAGTGTGGCGAATGGCGAACGCAGTGCGAATAGAGGTTCATGTGCACAAAATTGCCGTTTACCCTACAATTTAATTGATGGAAATGGAACAACCTTGTTAACGGAATCACATCTTTTGTCAATCAAGGATTTGAATTTAAGTAATCAACTTCCACAACTTATTGAAGCAGGAATTACT
>JBKDZA010000286.1:0-6295 GCA_046308455.1 Fluviicola sp. | reverse complement strand
TTTGAAATATGGTACTTACATGGGTGGAACTACTTCATCAGCAAATCATGTTGATGGTGGGACGAGTCGTTTTGACAAAAATGGGAACATTTATCATGCAGTTTGTGCAGCTTGTGGAGGGAATAATTTTGGATTTACTTCAACTCAAGGAGTTTGGTCACCTCAAAACCCAAGTATCAATTGTAATTTAGCTGCATGGAAATTTGAATTGAGTACAATTCAAGCAGTTGTTGGAAATCCAGACCCATTAATTTGTATTCCAGATCCAGTAGTTTTCAATAATAATTCGTTGAATGGGAACGCCTTTTTCTGGGATTTCGGAGATGGTTCACCTTTTTCAACAGTTGAAAATCCAACACATTTATATACAAGTCCGGGTAATTATACTGTAACTTTAATTGTTATCGATACCGTTCAATGTTATGCTCCTGATACCATTACTTTTCCTATTGTAATTGGAGATTTTCAAGGTGGAGTAGTAGATCCAGTTTTAAATGTTTGTCCTGGAAATCCAATTCAAATAGAAGCGTTTGGTGGTGCAAATTACTCATGGACTCCCACTCAGTTTTTATCTAATCCATTAATTGCAAATCCGCTTGCGACTGTAACTCAAAATACTACTTTTACTTGTGTTGTTTCAGATTCTTGTGGTTCTGATACGGTTCAAGTTCAAGTAAATGTTTTTGGTGGTGGAATTACAGTGTCAAATGATACAACAATTTGTATTGGAAATAGTGTACCGCTTCAGGTTTCAGGTTTAAGCTCTGCTACTTGGACACCCCCAACATTTTTGGATAATCCGACAAGTTTAACACCAACATCAACTCCTACAAACGATGTTACATATACTGTTTCAGGAACGTCAATAGATGGTTGTGCTTTTTCTGGAACGGTTGTTATTGATGTAGTTTTAGTAAGTCCAGCACCTGTTATTCAAGACACTTTGAGCTATTGTTTTGGATCAAGTAGTCCAATTACTGTTAGCGGAGCTGCTGAATATTTTTGGTCACCAGCTGGAGTTGTATCGCCATCTTTTGGACCAACTGTTGTTATAAATTCTCAAGTTGAACAATATGTATATTGTAATTTCGTGAATGCTTGTGAATCAATCTTAGACTCTGTTTACATTAATTTAGTTGTCCCAACTATTTCAGCTGGAAATGATACGATTGTTTGTCCAGGTTCACCAGCAATAATGTGGGCTGATGGTTGTGTATCTTATCAATGGTCTCCAATTGTTTCAAAATTGACTTTAAATGGAGATTCCGTTCGAGTTACTTCTCCAATTTCTCAATATTACTATGTAACTGGAACTGATGCGTTTGGTTGTCAAATAACAGATTCTGTTCGTATTGATTTATTTCCATTGCCATTTGTTCAAGTTCCTTCGTTTGCTTATGGAATTTTTGGAGTTCCTGTTCAATTAAATGCTGTTACAAACGGACCTGGAACAGTAGTTTGGTCTCCCTCTGAATTTTTAAGTTGTAATGTGTGTTTAGATCCATTGGCACAACCAGATCAGGAATTTACGTACACAGTTTCAATGACAGATGAAAATGGATGTACAGCGACTGATCAAATAAAAGTTACTTATGAACCATTGATCTATGTTCCGAATACATTTACGCCAAATGGAGATGCTTTCAACAATGAGTTTTTCGCTTTAGGTTCAAATATTCGAACATTTGAAATTGAAATCTATAATCGTTGGGGTGAATTGATTTACGAAGGAGATGCTTTATCTAAAGCGTGGGACGGATCTTACTTAGGTAAAAACTGTCCAGATGGTGTGTATGTTTGGAAAATAAATTACACGGAATTCCCAACTGATAAAGTGTATCAAATTGTTGGACACGTTAGTTTATTACGTTAAACTCAATTAAGCACTTCGATTTTCACAACACCATCACGATCAATCTCAGTTAATTTCACTGTCTTTAATTGATTGACCAATTCGGTAGAAAATTTAGTTTTTACTTTCACATAATTTTCTGTGAAGCCATACATAATTCCTTCTTCTTCTTCCGCTTCAAATAAAACTGTTCTAGTTGTTCCCAATTGAGATTCATAGAATGCACGTTTTTTCTTTTCAGAAAGGATGTGTAATTGCTGTGAGCGTATTTTACGAGTAGCTTGAGGAACCGATTCTCCTAATTTTACTGCAGTTGTATTTGCACGTTCAGAGTATGTGAATACATGTAAATAGGAAACTTCAAGATCTTTTAAGAAATCGATTGTATCCATAAATTCTTCGTCTGTTTCACCAGGGAAGCCAACAATAACGTCCACACCGATACAACAATCTGGACGAAGTGATTTAATTTTTGCTACACGTTCAGCATACAATGAGCGCAAGTATTTTCTACGCATTGCTTGTAACAAACGATCATTTCCAGATTGAAGTGGAATGTGAAAATGTGGAGCAAATCTTTTCGCTGATGTTAAGGTAAAATCAATGATTTCGTCACTCAATAAATTCGGTTCGATAGAAGAAATTCGATAGCGATCAATTCCTTCAACTTTATCTAGTTCTTGTACAAGTTGATAGAAGTTTTCATCGCCTCCTTGTCCAAAATCACCAATATTTACTCCAGTTAATACAACTTCTTTAATTTCAGTTTGAGCAATTTTCTCAGCTTCAAGAATTGTTTCTGAAATTGTTGCGTTTCTACTTTTTCCCCGCGCTAAAGGAATTGTACAAAAAGTACAGAAGTAATCACAACCATCTTGAACTTTTAAAAATGAACGCGTTCGATCTCCAATTGAAAATGAAGGAATAAACTCGTTAGTTTTTTTAATGTTATCAAATTTTACTGTTGCTTTTTCACTTTGCGATTTTTCTTCTAAATGCTCAATGATATTGAATTTTTCATTCGCACCTAAAACAAGTGACACTCCTGGAATTTCAGCAATCTCAGTAGGTTTAAGTTGCGCATAACAACCAATAATTGCAATATAAATTTCAGGATTTATTTTAAGAGCTCTACGAACTAATTGTTTACATTTTTTATCTGCATTCTCAGTAACAGAACATGTATTAATCACAAGGATATCCGGAGTTTCCTCAAAATCAACTTTTGCGAATCCGGCATTTTCAAATAAACGCGAAATCGTTGAAGTTTCAGAGAAATTCAATTTGCATCCGAGCGTGTAAAAAGCGACTTTTTTATATTGTTGCATAAGCTTCTCAAAGCGAGCGTGCAAAGATAGAGCTTTTATACATTTCTTTTGCAGAATATATTAAATTTGTAGAAAGTCGTTTCATGATTAAACAACACCTTATTGAATATGAATTCCATGCAAACTGGCAGGAACTCGATGTAGCAGATTGTCAATTGATTGAAAAAGCATTTGCTGCAGCTAAAAATGCCTATGCTCCTTACAGTAAATTTCATGTAGGCGCAGCAGCATTATTGAGTAATTCTGAAGTTGTTGTTGGAAATAATCAAGAAAATATCGCTTATCCATCAGGACTTTGCGCCGAAAGGGTTGCATTATTTCATATTGGAGCTGTTTTTCCAAATGAATCGATTCAAACGTTAGCAGTTGTAGCGAATGGTGATTTGATTGAACTAGATCAATTCGTAACTCCTTGTGGTTCATGTAGACAAGTAATCGCTGAATCACAAAACAGACAAAAAAATCCGATTCGAATAATTTTAGTAGCACAAAACGATGCAGTTGTGATTTTCAAATCAATCAATGATTTATTGGTTTTCCCTTTTGGAATGAAAGCATGAATGAAGATAGAAAGAACGAATGGTTAATCAATCGAAAGAAGTTTAAGGCTTCTCTTTCGGCTAAAAATTTATTTGAAAAATTAATTTTAGGGGATAAAACTGCTCTGTCAACTTCAATAACACTTTTGGAATCCGCTTTGGTTTCAGATCAAGAAAAAGCTAAAGAATTGTTGGATCTGTGTTTGCCTTTTTCAGGAAAGTCTTTTCGAATAGGAATTACAGGAATTCCAGGCGTTGGAAAAAGTTCTTTCATAGAAGAATTTGGTAAAATCGTTTGTGAAAAAGGACATAAATTAGCTGTTTTAGCAATCGATCCTTCCAGTGAAAAAACTGGTGGAAGTATACTTGGAGATAAAACACGCATGCAAGATTTATCTGTTCGAGAAGATGTATTTATACGGCCAAGTGCTGCTGGTTCTACTCTTGGTGGTGTTGCTCGTAAAACAAGGGAAACAATTTTGCTGTGTGAAGCTGCTGGATTTGATTCGATTTTAATTGAAACTGTTGGAGTAGGACAGTCAGAAATAATGGTTCACTCGATGGTTGATTTCTTCTTTTTGTTACTTCTAACTGGAGCTGGCGATGAATTGCAAGGAATCAAACGAGGAATCATGGAAATGGCAGACGGTTTGGTTGTAACTAAAGCAGATGGTGAGAATAAGAAACGCGCACAATTAACAATTCGTGAAATTAAAAATGCAATTCATCTTTTTCCACCTACTGAAAATGGATGGATTCCTGAAGTGAAAGCATGTAGTTCTCTGTTAAAAGAAGGCTTGGATGAGGTGTTAGAAATGATTTTGCGCTTTGAATCACATGCAAAAATCAATGGAAGCTTTGAAAATAAAAGAAATTCTCAAGAGCAATATTGGATGCATGAAACACTTAAAGAGTTATTAGTTCGTGGATTAATGAGTTCTAATGGAATTGCAAATCAAATAAAGTCGATGGAAACAAAGGTGAAAAACAGACAAATTTCTTCTTTCGATGCGGCCCAATTAATTTATGATGAATACCTAGCAAATATTAAAAAGAATGGAACAAATTGAATTTAAAATTGAAGGAGATTACATCGAATTATTGGCTCTTTTGAAAGCAACAAGTATCGCACAAACTGGAGGTCATGCTAAATTCATTGTGGATCAAGAAGAAGTCATTCGAAATGGAGAACTTGAGACAAGAAAACGTGCAAAATTAATTCCTGGAGATGTTTTAGAAATCGGAGGAGAAATAATTATACACTTGATTTAATCTAATTAGAATAAAACTTGTAATTCTTTCTTTAAGTATTCAATTGTAATTTCAGTTGGTAATTGACCAACTTCAGCAACAACTTCAAAAATCTTTTGAGATAAATCCATTCCTGTTGCAGTCATTCCCATTTGATTGCCAGCAATGTTGATGATTTTAATCGTTTCTTCTTTTGAATTACGAACCATTTCCCAAGCTTGAGGAGAAATAAACAATTGTTGAGATACATTATGGTCGTATTCTTCACGAATTGCTTTCAATAAATCTGCTTGCATCATTTTAGCAGGTGCTCCTGCATTGTGTAAGCGCATTACCAAACTTCCTGGGTGAATTCTTTCCATAAGTAAAACTGCACGTTGATATGCGTCAACTCGCATAGGTAAAAAGTGTTTTTGACGAGCTCTTTTTAATTCGATTTGTAGATGACGAATTTCTTTTTCACCTGTCTTTTTTAAGAATAAATAAGCTAGAAAAACAACTGCTCCACAAGAAAGTGCAACTAAAAGTATTGGTAAAATAAAATTTAAAATTTCCATGTTTGTATAATGTGATTTTTATAAAAAAGTAACAGTTTAAATATAGCGACTATCAGCCTCCATGACGTGACCACAATTATTGCACGTTCTTAATTCTTCTGAAGAATAGAATTCTTTAAATCTTGGAAGAAAATCCTTTTCGATATTATCTAATTTAAAACGATAATGTTTCAATTCAGTATTGCATTTTTCGCAAAACCAGAAAAGTCCGTCAGTTAAATCTGTTCCTGTTCGTACTCGTTCAATTACAAGTCCAACAGTGTTTTCTCCACGAATAGGAGAATGAGGAGTATTTGCAGGAAGTAAAAAGATTTCACCTTCTTTAATATGAATATCTTTTGCTTTTCCTTCGTGTTGAATTCGTACAGTTACATCTCCTTCAAGTTGGTAGAAAAATTCTTCACTTTCATTGTAGTGATAATCTTTACGAGCATTTGGACCACCAACGACCATTACTATAAAATCTCCAGCTTCTTTATATAAACTTTTATTTCCAACTGGTGGTTTAAGTAAATCTCGATTTTCATCAATCCAAGATTGTATATTGAATGGTAATAACATAACTGAATTTTTTATCAAATTTAATAGAAATTATTGCATAAAAAAATCCCTTCGTAATTAAACGAAGGGATTTAGTATTATTTAGAGTGAATCTTATTGAACAATCACACGGTAAACTTTCGAAGAAGTACCATTAGTTAAGTTCACGAAGTATACACCTCTTTCAACAGTTGATAAGTCAACAGAAGTTGTACCAATTGCAACTGA
>JBKDZA010000285.1:0-40508 GCA_046308455.1 Fluviicola sp. | reverse complement strand
TCCAATTCCTTTTATTGCTTGAATCGACATAACATCTTCTACCTGAATTGCTTGAGCGATTTCGGTTGGATGCATGGAAGACAACATTAAAACTGCAGTGTTTGGACCAATTCCAGATACACTGATAAGTAAATTGAAAACATCTCTTTCTTCAATACTAGAAAAGCCATACAAAGTATGTGCATCTTCTCGTATGATTTGCTGTGTATAAATTTTTATGTTTTCTTCAGAAGATAAAGAACTAAAAGTAGTCAAGGAAATTTTCACAAAATAGCCTACACCAGCACACTCAACAATTACATTTGTAGGGTTTTTCTCAATCAGTTTTCCATTTAAATGTGTGATCATACTTAGGATTTTGAATGTGCATCAACAACTGCTACTTTAACCATGTTTACTATTTCTCTTACACTGGCTCCCATTTGTAGCACGTGAATAGATTTTTTCAATCCAATCAAAATGGGGCCAATTGAATCTCCATCAGTCATTTCTTGAAGTAATTTATATGCGATATTGCCTGAAGATAAATTAGGGAAAATCAGTGTGTTTACTTCTTTATTTGCTAAATGAGAGAAGGAAAACTTTTCATTCATTAACTCGTTATTCAAGGCGAAATTTGCTTGAACTTCTCCATCTACACAAAGATTTGGGAATTTATCGTGAAGAATTTGAGTTGCATTTGCCATTTTAGTACTGTCTTTTCCAATTGCGGAACCAAAATTAGAATAACTTAAAAGTGCAATTTTAGGAATCATTTTAAACTTACGAATCATTTTTGCAACGTTTGCTGTGATCTCAGCAATTTCTTCTGCAGATGGATTCATGTTAATTGTAGTATCTGCTAAGAACATGGGACCTCTTTTAGTCATCAAGATATACACACCTGCAACAACATTAACATCTTTTTCCAAACCAACTGTTTGAATAGCGGGACGTACAACATCTCTATAGTTTCTTGTCAGACCAGAAATCATTGCGTCAGCATCTCCACTTTCCACCATCATTGCACCATAATGATTTCTTTCACGCATGATTTGAATCGCTTCAAACTCTGTAAATCCTTTACGTTTTCTATGCTCGAAAAAGGCTTTTCCGTATGAAACTCTGTTTTTCTTTTCCGTTTCAGATTTTGGATCTATGATTTTCACATTTGGAATTTCAATGCTATATTCATCCATTAAGGAATCAATAACCTTGCGTTTTCCAAGTAAAATAGGATGACAAATTCCTTCTTCAGCAACAGTTTGAGCTGCTTTTAATGTTTTGATATTATCACCTTCAGCAAATACAACGGTTTTAGGATTTGCTTGTGCCTTGCTTGTAAGCGTACGAACAAATTTATTGTCTAGACCTAAACGATTTTTCAAGGTCATTTCGTATTCTTCCCAATTAGTTATTGGTTCTTTAGCAACTCCTGATTCAATTGCAGCTTTTGCTACAGCAGGCGCTACGTAATAAATCAAGCGTGGATCAAGAGGTTTAGGAATGATAGATTCACGACCAAAAGAAATGTTTTTCTCACCGTATGCTTCAATCACTTCTTCTGGAATTGTTTCTTTGGCTAAAGATGCGATAGCATGAACTGCTGCCAATTTCATTTCCTCATTGATTGTAGTTGCACGAACATCTAAAGCTCCTCGGAAAATAAATGGGAATCCAAGCACATTGTTCACTTGGTTAGGATTATCTGAACGTCCTGTTGCCATGATAATATCAGTGCGCACAGAAATTGCATCTTTGTAAGAAATTTCCGGCTCTGGATTCGCAAGAGCAAATACAATTGGGTCATTTGCCATAGTAGCGATCATTTCTTTCGAAACTAAATTCCCTTTTGAAAGTCCGAGAAAAACATCTGCTTTTTTAAATGAATCAACTAGGCTAATGTCTTTTTTATGAACTGCAAAGCGTTTTTTCATGTCGTCCAAGTCAGATCTTACTGCTGTAATCAATCCTTTCGAATCAAACATGTAAATATTTTCCAACTTAGCTCCAAGAGCTACATATAAATTGACACATGAAATCGCAGCAGCACCAGCTCCAGAGATAACAATTTTAACTTTATCAATCGTTTTATTGGCTAATTCCAACGCATTTAATAATGCTGCAGAAGAAATAATTGCGGTTCCGTGTTGATCATCGTGCATTACAGGAATGTCCAATTCTTCTTTTAAACGGCGTTCAATTTCAAATGCTTCAGGAGCTTTTAAATCTTCTAGGTTAATTCCTCCAAATGTGGGGGCAATTGCTTTTACAGTTTGAATGAACAATTCAGTATCTTTTGCATCGACTTCAATATCAAAGACATCTATATCAGCAAATATTTTAAAGAGTAGACCTTTTCCTTCCATTACTGGTTTGGAGGCTTCTGGACCGATATCACCTAATCCAAGTACAGCTGTTCCATTTGAAATTACAGCAACTAAATTACCTTTAGCGGTGTATTTATAAACGTCATCTTTGTTTTCTGCGATTTTGAGACAAGGCTCAGCAACGCCAGGAGAATAGGCGAGAGAAAGGTCTCTTTGAGAGGCATAAGGTTTGGTTGGAATAACTTGAATTTTTCCAGGTCTTCCATTTGCATGGTAATCAAGTGCGTCTTGTTTACGAATTTTTGGCATATTTTGCAGATTCTTAAGGGGGCTAAAGTTAAGTATTTTCAGGTGATTAACAGCAAAAAATGGCAACAAAAAAAACCCGCCGAAAATCGACGGGTTTCAAATATGAGATTAGTTAAATTATTTAACCATCAAGTTTTGAGTGTATGTTGTAGTACCATTAGTAATAGTTACTAAGTAGTTACCAGCTTTTAAGTCAGAAGTAGACAAAGTAACTTGAGTTGTTCCAGTTACATCAGTAACAACTTCATTAGCAACTGTACGTCCAACTAAGTCAGTGATTGAAACTTTGTATTCACCACCTTTAGCTTCGAAAGAAACATTTACTTCAGTTGAAGCTGGGTTAGGATAAACACTTGATGAAGCAAGTTCATTAGATTCAATAGAGCTTAAACTTGATACATTAATGTTATCTACATACATGTTATTTCCATATGCAGAAGTTCCAACAAATTTAAAGAATACTTGGTTTTGAGATGCATATGAAGCTAATGAAACACTTTCATTTCTCCAATCAGTTGCTGTAGCTGGAGTAAACGCTGAAGTTTGAGCTGCACCAGTTGATAATGTTGTTCCTTGCTTATTGAAAATTGAAGTCCAAGTAGTACCACAGTTAGTAGAAATGAACACTTCTAATCTATCATTTTCAGGAGTTGCTGCAGTGTATGGTCTGTGAGCAACATCAAAAGTTATTCTTGGATTAGAAATTGAACTAAGATTGATAGGTTCGATTACAAAATCACCAGTATTACCAGCTGTATAGTTATAACAGTCATATTTCATCGTTGCAGTAGAATAAGCCCAGTTGTTTCCAGTTGGTGAGTTAAGCGTATACTCAGCATAAGGGAATCCTGAAGCTGCAAAGTTTTGAGAGAAAGGAGCTGTAGCTGCTGTGTAAATTGTTAATGATGTGTTCAAAGTACCATTTGTAGCATTAGCATCTCCTGTTGTCGTAACTGTAACAACTAAAGGACCAGATGAAGGACTTGCAATTGGTGTACAAGTAACTGTAGCTAAACCATAAGTAGATAAAGGTCCAGTATATGTACCTGTAGAAACTGTAGTACCACCTTGAGTAATTGTAACCGTTGCATTCGCTAATGGTGTTGTACCATTGTTTTGAATTGTGATTTCTGGTGTGTAAGCAGATCCAGAACAAACATATGTTTCAGTGTCATAAGAGAATAAAAGAACATCACTTGGATCTGTAGCTGGAGGAGGACAAGTTCCAACTGAAGCATATAAATTTGCAGCTGTTTGTTGACCTACTTCAGTAACTAAACGGTTTGGACAAATTTTGTAAATTGTTGGATAATATCCAATTGCATAATCATTGTTAATTGTTCCAGCAGGACCAGCTGCAGGATTAGCCATAGGGAATTGGATTTGATTTCCTGAAGCAGGTTCAATCCAGTTACCAATTGCTCCAGAACCATCTAACATTGTTGCATCAGCAGTTGTACCATCACCTTCAATCCAGATAACCATAACGTCATCAGTAGTTGTGCCAGAAACACCAGGAGCACCTGCAGGTCCGTGATCAGCATATATCTCTTCTAAAGCACCACCTAAATGGTAATTCCAACATGGTCCACACCAAGTTGCAGAAACATCAAGAAATACTGTGTATCCTTGATCTAAGTAATCATACAAATTGTATGTTCCGTTGCTATTCATACCAGCAGCTGATAACCATGGTTGGTAAGCTGTAACAGTAAAGTCTTGACCAATACTATTTGCAGGTAACTGAGCATTTACAGTTGCACTTGCTAACAAGGCCAAAGAAAGTAATCCTTTTTTCATAGTCTTATTGAATTTAATTTCTGTAAATATAAAACCTAATCTTTAACGAATTAAATATTTGTTAATGATAATTGGCTGTTTCTGTATAAGATTATTGGAAACCTAACAAATCAATTTTGTACAAAATTGTTTATAGAACGCTTTAATTTATTTTATTAACTAAGATTTAAAAATCAATTGATGTGTGAATATTAGAGTAGCATTGCTTTTCAAGTTTTTTTAACTTGAATGGATAAATTCAATTTTTTAAAAATAAATTATTTTAATAATCATGCTTGAACGTCTACCTTTTTAGTGGGATAAACGATTTAGTAATTTCCGTAACATAAGTTTTATAAAAAGAAAATGTATTTGTCTTCAAAATGAGATTAATTATAATAGTTAAATCAAATTCGAAGATTATAAAAATCGATTAACCAAAGTTCGATTCTAAATTCTGAGGTGATTTATAATCGAACCCAGGTTATTAAATAAAAAAAAGGTTGCCAATAAATGACAACCTTTAAAAATATAGTTTTAAGAACTTAATGTCTAACGACTATTCTTTTAGATTTTGTTGAAATTCCGTTTTCAATGACATTTATTAAATAAACACCATTTTTGAAATCAGAAACATCTAATTTTTTGTTTTCAGAAATTGCTTCTTGTAAAACAACTTTACCTAATACATCAGTAATACGTATTACGCTATTTCCATCTGTACCTTTAGTAGAAATATTGATAACATCGTTCGCAGGATTTGGATAAACCGCAAAACTTAACTCTTCGTTTTCATCGATTGAAACAGATCTATTAATACAAACTGTAAGAGAATCCCAAGGTGTATTTCCTCTTTTGAAAACATATTTATAACAAGCAGTTCCAGGACCGTTAACAACATAATCAGCGATTACTTCAGCTCCTGAATCAGCAGGGATTGTTACTACATTCGGACTTGTCCAAATGACAGTATTCATTTGACTTGCACCATAACATCCATTTTGAAAAAACGGATCACTTTCAGTAGTTGGTCTTCCCCAACATAAATAATCATCCCAACCAGCAGGCTCTGATAATATTGTTCTCTCTATTTTAATGTCATGTGTTGATCCAGAAACATTTTTCATGTAAAAATGTTTTTTGTATAAACCATCTGCTGTAAATGTGAAATCAACCTGAGTACCTGATATATCTGTAGCACCTATCGTTTCACTTTCAAATGTAAAAACTTGAGCGTTTTGTGCAAATGATAAACTTGCTACAGTTAAACTTAATAATAATGTGTATAATTTTTTCATGTTTCTATGTTTTCAACAAATATATAATGAATTTGAATGTAAAAATTACACTTTTTTTTAATAAAAACTAATAAGACTTCAATTTTTATTTTTTTTAACAAAACGGAAAAACTCACAAAGTACACAAAATCAATGTGTTAAAATAATTTTTCAACTTTTTAAAGAAAGATTTCTTCCAATAATATCGATATAGCAGTACAATTTTATATAAAATCCTGTTATTTTTTAGGAATACAAGAATTATTGCAATGACAATGACTGCTAAGATGAAATTTCGATTTATCTTTGAACTTAAGGCACGAAAGTTGAATACTTCGTCTCTAAACAAAATGAAACTATGAAAAAAATTGCATTACTATTTTTAGGTCTAGCATTTACTGTTGGATCATTTGCTCAAGATGAACACACTTCTGAAGTGAAAAAAGTACCATCAGTAAAGTTAGTTGACATGAAAGGGAAAGCTGTTAATACAGCTGAACTTGGATTTGAGGGTCCAGTTGTTATTTCTTTTTGGGCTACATGGTGTTCTCCATGTAAAAGAGAATTGAATACGATTCACGATTTGTATACTGATTGGCAAGAAGAAACAGGAGTAACTGTTGTTGCAGTAACAATTGACGACGAGAAAACTAAAGCTCAAGTTCCTGTTTACGTGAATGGAAAAGGTTGGGAATATTTGGTACTAATGGATCCAAATGGTGAATTAAAACGCGCAATGGGTGTTGGAAATGTTCCTCACACATTTTTGTTAGATAAAGAAGGAAACATTGTATATTCTCATTCAGGTTACACCCCTGGTGATGAAGAAAAATTATACGAAGAAATCAAAAAGTATAGCACAAAATAATACACAATATTTTACACAATGAAAAATTGGATTTTTGGAATCTGTGTTTTGTCCGGGTCGGTTAACGTACTCGGACAAAACATTTCTGGGGGTAATATCTCAGGAAACTTTGAATCAACATTTCAATACTTGAATACAGATTCATTAATTAGTGCATTTCAACCTGCTGAAAAAGGATTGCTGAATTCTTACATAAATGTTTTTTATGTTAATGGCAACTTTAAAGCTGGTATAAGAGGTGAATCTTACCTTCCAAGAATCCAAGGATATCCGAATCGTTTTGATGGAACTGGTTTAGGAATGCGTTATGTAGGCTGGGGAAATGACTTTATTGATATTACAGTTGGACATTTTTATGAGCAATTTGGTTCAGGTATGAACTTACGCGCTTATGAAGATCGCAATTTAGGTTATGACAATGCAATGGACGGTGGACGTTTGATCTTAAGACCATATAAAGGGATTGTTATTAAAGGTGTTTATGGTCGTCAACGTTATTCTTTTGAAGAAGGTAGAGTAATTTCATCTGATGGTGTTACAAGAGGCTTTGATGGTTCAGCGCATTTGAATGAAATGTTCAAGAAATTGGATTCAATGGGACTAGACCTTACTGTTGGAGGAAGCTTTGTAAGTAAGTACCAAAAAGATAATTCTGAAGAATATATATTACCAGAAAATGTCGGGTCTTATGGAGGACGTTTTGATGCTAAATACAAAGGATTCACTTTAAACGGAGAATATATTCACAAGGAAAATGATCCTTCTGCGAATAATAAATACATTTATAATACAGGTCATGCGGCACTTGTTAATTTGGGATATTCTAAGAAAGGTTTAGGAATTTTGTTAACTGCTAAATCAGTAGATAATATGAGTTTCCGTTCTGATCGCGACAAGGATTTAACAGATGTATTTATTAATTTCTTACCAGCACTGAATAAAACTCATACTTATAATCTAGTTGCAACACTTTATCCATATGCTACTAGACCAATTGGTGAGGTAGCTTTCCAAGGAGAAATATTATATATGATTCCAAAAGGTTCTAAATTAGGTGGAAAATATGGTATTCCAATCAATTTAAATTATTCATCTGCTTTTATGCCAGTTCAACATACAACTGGTTTTAATACAGATGAGTTTCAATCTGCTCGTGTTACCTATAAAGGGAATCCTTTTGATAAATCAGATAGTTTATTGTGGCAAGATATCAATGCAAATATTACATATAAGGTAAATAAAAACCTATCGTTTATAGCATCCTATTTCAATATAACTTTAAACAATGATGTAACTGAGGTTACTCTTGGTTCACCAGGTATCATTAATTCAAATATTGGTGTGCTTGAAACTAACTGGAAAATCAACAAAAAACACAGTTTGAGAACGGAGTTTCAAGGTTTGTTTACAAAACAAGACAAAGGGAATTGGGCTACACTTGTTGTTGAATATTCCATTTCCCCAGGATGGTTTTTTAGTGTGATGGATCAATATAATTATGGAAATAAGAATGAAGATTTACGTATTCATTATCTCATAGGTTCATTGGGTTACACTCACGATGCTACACGAATAATGGCAAGTTATGGTCGTCAAAGAGCAGGTTTGTTCTGTGTTGGTGGTGTTTGTCGTTTTGTACCTGCTTCAAATGGTTTAACCTTAACAGTTTCACACAGTTTTTAATTTTTATAATATGAAAAAAGTAACTATTATTTTTTCTTTATTTGGATTGCTTTTTTATTCTTGTGATAGAGTAGAAAATGCTTATCCTAAGACAACAACTACAATTGATTGGAGTTTATATCCTGGAGGTGATTCTACCACTTATGCAAACAATGGTTTTTGGCCTTCGTTTACAACAAATACAAATACGTTAAGAAATGTATTGATTGAAGATTACACTGGTCATAGATGTCCAAATTGTCCACCAACGGCAACAGCTGTTCACAATACTGTTTTAACTAACCCAACGAGAATATTTGAAACTTCTGTTCATTCAGGACCAACTGGTTTGGGTTCTTTTCAAGAAACTGATGCAACTTATCCTGAAGTGTTTTATAATACAGCATCTCTTGAATTAGGTACTTTCTTTGGTTCGCAACCTGGGACTGGTTTTTTTGGAAATCCAAGAATTACAATCAACAGAATTAAAACTGGTACTGATATGACAACCACAGCTGCTTCATTAGGAACAATGGTACCGAATGCTTTGGCTACTCCGTTAAAAGTTAACATTCAAAGTGCTGCAAATTATTTCTCTTCTACTAGAGGTGTGTTTTTACATACAGAAGTAGATGTATTAGATAATTCATTGACTGATTTGGGAATAGTTGTTTATGTTGTGGAAGATTCAATGGTTGCTCCACAAACGAATGGACCTTCTACAAATTACAATTATGTTCACAGAGATATTCTTCGTGGAACAATTGATGGAGCTACATTTGGTAAGACTTTAAATTCAACTTATTTGAATGCAAATGGAAATTATTATGTGAATTATTCTTACCAACTTCCAACTGATTTGGATCCAGATAACACCCATTTATTGATTTATGTCTACGATAAAGTAACGTATGAGATTTATCAAGTTATAAAACAATACATCAACTAGCTACGAAACTTTTTAAAGTTTGAGTAAAATCCCGTAAGAAATTGCGGGATTTTTTATTTTCAATAAGTTTTTGATTTTATCAGAATTTTAGATTAAAACTGTTTCTATTTCGTAATTATCACTGGATGTTGATCCGTTTTACTTCCTTGTTTCATTTGAATGTAATACATTCCACTTCTTAAATAGGAAAGGTCAATATCCATAGAATACAATTCATAAGGTGAACTGATTTCTGCGAAATATACAATGCGTCCCGACATATCAAACACGCGTAACTCGTTGATTGCATTCGGATCTATATTTGTAATTGACAAATTGAAATTTCCATTGTTCGGATTGGGATAAATTCCAAATAGTTCTCCAATTGGAACTTCAGGACAAAAACTTCTTTTTTCACTTGGACTTCCACCTTCGCAACTTGGACTCCAATTTTCAGGATGATTAGGACCATTACTTGCGACATTCTCAATCAATTCAATTGAGCGATGTTCTGTTGTAGGTGTTGTTGTCCATGGAATATTATTTTCATAACGAATGCTTGAAATTAATTTTCCTGTACCATCATAAATTCGAATCGCAGCATCATTCCCTAAAATCAATTGTGAATTTTGTTCACTAGAAGACAACCCTGAATGATAAGTTTCAAATAATTGATTTTGATAAACAGTTAAATAGGAATTTCCAGGAATTGTTGCAGTTCCAAAGGAAAATGCAGTTGTGTCTTTCCCAACTAAATATCTTAAATTAGTTAAGTTGATTGGTGCATTTGTATTGTTTTTTATTTCAAACCAATCACCTGAAAAAGTATTGTTGTAATTGATTTCAGTAATATGCAATTCCTCAACACATGGTGTAAATCCAGCCCCTGGTGAACCGCCAATACAACCAGATAACCAATCAAAATCTGAGTAAATTGTAGAGTTGCTTCTGTTTTCTACAGTTCTTCCAAATCCATCTGCAATTCGTGTATGTACCCACGAGTCACGGTATTCAAATGCGATGATTGTTTCACCAAATGGATTATTAAGAATGACTGAATCACGGTTATTCGACCAACCAAAGAATGTGTTTCCAACAAAATTAGTTACAGAAGGATAAACTGATTTAAATAAATTAGAATCTTGAACAACAACTAAATAACCATTTGCAGGAATTTTTGTTCCAGTAGGAATTTTAAAATTTTCCCAGTGATTGTTGGTTTTCAATTCATAACTTGTTAAGTTCATTTCAACCGAGCTAGGGTTGTATAATTCAATCCAATTTCCTCCATTTAATGTTGAATCTGGATGATAATGAATTTCTGAGACAATTGGTTTTGCTGTTTCAGGTGAACCAATAAATAATGCTCTAAATAAGCTTGAGTTATCAATATTCAAATTAATTCCCTCTTTTGTTAAATCTCCTGAATTGATAATTCCATTTGCTTCCCAATTCGAAAAAGTATACCCTGGATTTGCAACCGCAGTAATTTGGACTGGGTTTCCATCAAAATAAATTCCAGTCCAAGGAAGTGTTTCTGGAACTATAGTTGAAATTTTGATATAACCTGCACCAGCTGGAAATACATCTAAAGTAACTGTTACTTCTTTAACAAGAGAGTAATTATTTACAATGTGTTGTCTAACGTTCGTATTACGCGCATCAAAGTCATTTAACAATGCTAATTTCATATTGTAGAATGTATTCATTCCTCCTGAAGGATCGCCCGTCCAACGTTGAAAATGACGTGGCATTTCAGGGAACAATTCGTTATACATTCCATTTACTATTGGTGTGTATTCATCTTGTGTGAAAATGGTATTCATTAAATCCGCATAACGATTAATGAAGTAGTTACGGTATTTTGTATTTTGCATCAAAGCAACATACATTTGATTGTATGTATTTGGTAAATTTTGTGTTTCTAAATGATCGATTAAATCTGAACTGGGATCTGACCAACCTCCGCCAAGTCCAAGTTCCATATCTTGGAAAAAGAAACGCCATTTGTTATCGAACGTTCGAGTTCTAGCAAATTTCATATTATTGTAAAGCCAGTCATAATTTGCAAACCACGTTTCACAAGCTAAATAATCGATGTAATTTTTTAAGTCTAATTTTTTATCACATTTATTCCAATAATCAGGATCAGCTGGATCAAGATTTGAAATATAATCAACCATGTTGTAGTATGAAGTATCAGATCCTTTAACAGGGCGAATTGTATTTGCTCCATAGAAATAACTTACTGAACATAAATCTAAACTATCCGTATCATTTCCATAGTTTTGTTCAAAATAGCGTTCGTTGGCTTTTTCACGTAACTCATACACCCCAAAATATTCTCCATTTAAAAACACTGTAACTGGTGTGTATGCTTGATAATTCCCATTCGTTTTTTTTGTCATCCGCATCATTGTCGCATCTTTTTGCGGATATTGATTCCAATAGTTACTTCCGTTTCGAAGATAAATAGCATCAAATCTTTCTACGTAAGGTTTTTCTGGGATTAATGGGTAATCAATAGACTCTCCTGAACCTAAAGAATTATTTGCTGGTTCGATTGTAACACTGTGTTGTGGATTTGTTCTACTTCCTCCAGCTCCACCATCAGGTTTGATTGATGCTCTTTTTGAGAATTTCCATTGTCCATCTGTTCCAATATAATCAATTGTGCATGCGCGTTTCCAATCAGTTGTCGGATTGTCAAAAATTCCCGTAGGACCATACAAATTTGCATCATCAGTAGTAATAGAAATGATAGCCAATGTTGTTGGATCATCAATTAAATACGTTGCAGAAACTTTTTCACTTGGTAAATAGTTTGGATCAGTTGGATAGGAGCGAACTGTTAATGCAGTTGTTGTTGTAAAATTCAATGGAACCGAATACAGATTATCTGTAACAGCTGGTGTTTGTCCATTAGTTAAATAATGTAGCGTACTGTTTGTTGGATTGTTATTTTGAATTGAAACTGAAACAGAGCCAGAGTAATTTCCTGAATTTGTTAGTATTGTTGGGTCGGTTAAATATCCTATATAAGGAAAAGAAGTATTGTTTGTTGAATTTGGTGTTGGCGTTGTAAAGATTCGAACTGTATTTTGTCCATCATTAAATTTCCCAACAGAATGATCCGTTTGTAAATCTGGGATTGCTAAAGAATCAATAAGTATTGAAGATGGATTGTATAAATACAATGTTTCACCTTTTGTTTTTAGTGTAAAATTAACTTGATCAACAAGACTACCACTTGATGAAAAGAAAGGATGTGTTGTATTTGAATAATACGTTAAATTATCTGTGAAGCCAAAAGTTAGAAAACCAAAAAAAGTAAAATCTGATGAACTAGGATTTGTATTGTGAACTTGAACACTTAAAACATTTGTTCCATCAACTAATAAACTTGCAAGTAATGTTGAATCAATTTGAAAAGGTTGTGTTGAACCGCCTTGATAAATTGTCGCTTCATGGTCAGCAGCAGATTCATCCCAATTTGGGGGATTTCCTGTTAGTCCAGACCGCGCAATTTCAACTCCGTTAAGATAAGCAACAAATCCATCATCGTAATCAAAATCTAATTGTCCAAAACCAATTTTTGTTTTATCACTGACATTAAATGTTTTTCTAAAATAAACAGAACTAACACTTCCAGTTAAAGTTGTTACATCATCACCATCACCATAACCTACACTTAAATTAGAACTTAACCATGCAGCATCATTAAAACCGACTGTATTCCAATTTGAAGGCGGATTCGAAGTTGCTTGTAAGTATTTCCAAGTTTCATTTGTCCAAACAGCTGTTTCAAAGTGATTTAATGTATTCAGCTTTCCTTCACCATTTGCTAGAAAAAAATGATATCCATTTGCTGGAATTGAGATGGAGTTAAAAACCCATTTTCTTGGAACTAGAGAATCGTCTGTAATCGAATAATTTTGGATATTTATGTCTGAACCAGAATCGTTGTACAATTCAAACCAATCGCCCAAGGGAACATCATTAATTTGAACGGTTGTAAAGTTAGAATTTGAAGCTTCATTTATTTTTATTTGAGAAAATAAGGCAGACGAAGACACAAAAATAAGTAAAACGATTTTGTAAAATTTTAGCATTGTTCACAGTTTTGCTGAAAATTACTAAATATTAAGCAAATAAAAAAGAGATGAAGAAAAAATCTCCATCTCTTTTTAAGTGTATCATCAAAGAATAACGGCACAATTATTAACTCTACACTTGTGTTATTCAATCATGTTTACATGATTTTAAGTTCTATCCACAACACATTTAGCTTCGCTGAATTTAGTTCAGATTTACTTCGTAAATACAATTCTTCCTGCGTCATAATTATATAGAACTCTACTAGTTCTATCCTGAACACATTTCACATGAATCCGGATTGTCAAGTGAACATGCGATTGCAGCTTGTTGTTCTTCCAACGATTGTGCTGTTGGTTGTTCCATTACTGATGTATCAACTGTAAATTTGATTGCATCTGTAGCTGCTTTCGTACGTAAATAGTACATTCCAGTTTTCAATCCTTTTTTCCATCCGTAGAAGTGCATTGATGTCAATTTTCCAAAGTTTGCATTTTCCATGAAAATGTTCAACGATTGTGATTGACAAATGTATGCTCCACGATCTGATGCTTGATCAATGATTGCACGTTGAGAAATCTCCCATGCAGTTTTGTACAAGTCTTTGATATGTTGAGGAATCTCGTTAATGTTTTGAACTGATCCGTTTGAATGCATCAATTTTTGGCGCATTTGTTCGTTCCACAAACCTTCTTTTACAAGATCTTTCAATAAGTGTTTGTTAACGATGATAAACTCTCCAGACAATACACGACGTGTGTAGATATTTGAAGTGTATGGCTCAAAACATTCGTTGTTTCCTAAAATTTGTGCTGTAGAAGCAGTTGGCATTGGAGCTAACAACAATGAGTTACGAACACCGTATTTTTGAACTTCTTCTTTTAACACATCCCATTCCCAACGATTAGTTGGAGTTACACCCCACATATCGTATTGGAAAATTCCTTTTGAAACTGGAGAACCTGCATATGTTTCATAAGCACCTTCTACTTTTGCCAAATCTTTTGAAGCAGTCATTGCAGCAAAATAGATTGTTTCAAAAATCTCACGGTTTAAAGCATTTGCTTCTTCAGATTCGAATGGGTAACGCATCATAATGAATGCATCAGCAAGTCCTTGAACTCCTAAACCAATTGGTCTGTGACGCATGTTTGAATTACGTGCTTCTTCAACTGGGTAGAAGTTTCCGTCGATAATTCTATTCAAGTTGATTGTTGCTTGGTAAGTAACCTCGAATAATTTATTGTGATCGAAAGTTCCTTCTTCAGTAACATATTTTGGCAATGCTAAAGACGCTAAGTTACAAACAGCAACTTCATCTGGAGCAGTATATTCCATAATCTCAGTACATAAGTTCGAAGACTTAATTGTGCCTAAATTTTGTTGGTTTGACTTCAAGTTTGCTGCATCTTTGTACAACATGTATGGAGTACCAGTTTCGATTTGAGATTCCAAAACTTTGAACCACAATTCTTGAGCTTTTACCGTTTTACGACCTTTTCCAGCCGCTTCGTAGCTTTCGTACAATTCTTCAAAAGCAGGTCCGTAAGCATTAGATAATCCTGGACATTCGTGTGGACACATCAACGTCCAATCACCATTTTCCTCAACACGTTTCATGAATAAATCTGGAATCCATAAAGCGTAGAATAAATCACGAGCACGCATTTCTTCTTTACCTGTATTCTTTTTCAAATCTAAGAAATCAAATACATCAGCATGCCAAGGCTCAATATACATTGCGAAAGAACCTTTACGTTTTCCTCCACCTTGGTCTACGTAACGAGCTGTATCATTGAAAACACGTAACATAGGTACGATACCATTTGATGTTCCGTTAGTTCCTTTGATGTAAGATCCCGTTGCGCGAATATCGTGAATTGCTAATCCAATACCTCCAGCAGCTTGAGAAATCTGAGCGCAAGATTTCAAGGTGTCGTAGATACCAGCAATAGAATCATCTTTCATTGTTAACAAGAAACATGAAGACATTTGAGGCTTCGGTGTTCCAGCGTTAAATAATGTTGGTGTTGCATGTGTAAACCAACCTTCCGACATAAGGTTGTATGTTTTAATTGCAGCAGTTAAATCATTTTTGTGAATTCCAAGAGATACACGCATCAACATTTGTTGTGGACGTTCTGCGATATCACCATTGATTCTCAATAAATAACTTCTAGAAAGTGTTTTGAATCCAAAATAATCGTAGCGGAAGTCACGATCATATATAATACTTGAATCCAACATATCACGATTTTCCGAAATGATTTGCCATACATCTTCTGCAATTAAAGATGCATTTAATCCAGTTTTTGGATCAACAAAACGGTACAAGTCTTCCATCACTTCTGAGAATGACTTTTTCGTTTCTTTGTGTAAGTTAGAAACAGCGATACGAGAAGCTAACAACGCATAATCAGGATGATCCGTTGTTTTTGCTGCCGCAACCTCTGCTGCTAAATTGTCTAATACAGTGGTTGTTACACCATCGTAAATTCCCTCGATAACTTTCATTGCCACCGCTTCTGGTGAAACCAATGGATCGAGGCCATAACACATCTTAATGATGCGCGCAGTGATTTTGTCGAATTTCACCGCTTCTTTTCTTCCGTCTCTTTTAATAACGTACATAGCGCTCTGGGTTTTTTAATTTGTTTGTATATTTTTTTGTTTTAGCCTTAGAATTCTTCGTCCATTGAGAATGTTTGATTCTCTTTGTTTGACATGACACCTGCTTTTTGGTATTCAGCAACACGTTTCTCAAAGAAATTTGTTTTTCCTTGAATGGAAATCATATCCATAAAGTCGAATGGATTTGATGTGTTGAAGACACGCTCATTCCCTAATTCAACCAATAAACGGTCAGCAACAAACTCGATGTATTGTGCCATTAAATCTGCATTCATTCCTATTAAACGCACTGGTAATGCATCTGTTACGAATTCTTTTTCGATTTCAACTGCATCTAAAATGATTTGTTTCACTTGTTCTTTAGGTAATTGGTTTACCAAATGTTTGGTATACAACAAACAAGCAAAATCACAATGCAAACCTTCGTCGCGTGAAATCAATTCATTCGAAAATGAAAGCCCTGGCATTAGTCCGCGTTTTTTCAACCAGAAAATAGAACAGAAAGATCCGGAGAAGAAAATCCCTTCCACTGCAGCAAACGCAACTAGTCGCTCAGCAAATGTTCCATTATCAATCCAACGCAAAGCCCACTCAGCTTTTTTACGAACGCAATCAATTGTTTCTAAGGCATTGAACAAATGATTTTTCTCATGTGAATCTTTGATATAAGTATCGATCAACAAGGAATATGTTTCAGAGTGAATATTCTCAATAGTTACTTGAAAACCATAGAAGAATTTCGCCTCTGTATATTGTACTTCTTTTAAGAAATGCTCAGCAAGATTTTCATTTACGATACCATCCGATGCCGCAAAGAATGCCAATACATGTTTCACAAAATGACGTTCGTCGTCATTTAATTTATTTTCCCAGTCAATTAAATCTGGCGACAAATCGATCTCCTCAGCTGTCCAAAAGCTAGCCTCAGCTCTTTTGTAAAAATTCCAAATATCATCATGTACGATTGGAAAAAGTACGAAGCGACTTTTGTTTTCTTGAAGAATTGGTTCTAATTGTGCCATTTTAATTTTTTTAAGTCAAAAATATCCTATACTCACAACGAATAAGTGTCTTACTTGTTGCGGTTTTTTTGTTTTGTATTCGTAAAATTTTGTTGTCCTCTTGTGTACAGTGCAGTATTCCTTTCGTGTTATTTGAGGCATACAAAATTTGTCATAATTCTTTCTATCTGCAACTAAAGAAATTCACAATGTATCGAGGTTTTCAACATTCAAAAATGGAAACGCTTTGTTGTGAACGATTAGCGGGTTTATTAACATAGAATTAAAAGATATTCACAGACGAATAAATTTAATTTGTCGATAAATAAACGAATTTTGTCTTTGTATTGTGAAAAGAACGACTCTAGTTGAGTCTCACTAAATTACGATTAAAATCTGGGAATTTAAAAATGAATTTTTGGTTATTATGAACATTGGATTGTTAAAGAAAAACTTTATCCAGCAATTATCGACTAACAGTGCCTAAGGTTAAATTTTCTTCTCCAACAAATGCAATTTTATCACTTAAAATCTGGTCAGGATAGTTTGCAAATAATGTATAAACTTCATCAACAGAAATTAATTGCATACATTGATTGTTTCCCTTGCAAGGTGGATGCGCGAATTCATGTACACACGGACTACAATACACATTTTTATATACCACATATACATTTTCTCCGAAACCATACTGACTTGGACTACATGGACCAAATAATGCAATCACCGAACTATTTAAACAAGATGCCAAATGCATAGGACCAGTGTCATTGGTAATCAAAAGTTGTGTTTTTCGCAAAATTTCAATCAATTCGTCGATACTAGTTTTACCAGATAAATCAATGATTTGTGGTTTGTCCGTTAACTGTTCCGTAATTGCTTTAACATATTCAGATTCTGAAGGTCCACCAATGTATATCTGTTTTAATTCTGGACGAGTCTCCGCAATTTTTTTTGAAAGCGCAATAAAATTTTCCGCTGGCCACCTTCTTTCATACCTCAAATCGGATGCATTCGGATTAATAACTATGTAATTATCAAATTCAACTTGAATCGAATTGTTTTTTTCTATTTCATACAATTTATCATCAACAGAATCAATCGAAAGTAAGCGCGCAAATTGTAAATACGTTTGTGAAATGGGAGCTTTTGTGTTGAAATACATCATGTGTGTATACATTCCCAAGCGGTAACGATTTTCACGTAAATAATAGCCAAAACGCTCTTTTGCAATGCTTAATGTGGTAATAATTGAACTGAAATTCGAGTAAATCTCTAAATCAATGTACACATCTGCGCGAAACTTGATTAGTCGTCTGATAAGTGAAAAACTAGATCCAATCAATTTAAAAAATGAACGATCATTTAAAATATACGCACCATTTATACAAGTGATTTTAGACACAATCTTCTCGTTTTCAATCGAAGTAACGAAAATTATTTCTGCATTCGGATAGCGATTTCGAAGTGTTTTCAACAATGGGGTAGCTTGGATAATACTTCCCATTCCTTTGAACTTACAAACCACAATCTTCTTCATCTCGCGGTCCAATGTATGATCAAAACGCATGATTTTGCCCATCAAACGCACCAAGTAGTTGAGTGGAATTCCAACCACAACTCCCAAGAACCGATCGAGTGCAAGTTTTGTCTTTAAATTCATTTTTTCAATTCAACGAGTGAAGCAGATAAAAGGTGTTTCGATAAAATTTTACCCAAAACTACCTTTTCTTTATTAAATCGATTGTTCTCAGAACATCCAATTGGAATATAGTACGTGTGTTTTCCGATTTTAGTTTTAAACCTTATTTTCAACTTACCTTGGACTAATTTCACGTGCATTTTTTTCGATGTAGAAACTTTTAACTTTAAAAAAGTCAATGGATTTACTTTTTCGTTTTTTAAATCAATCGATCCATCAGAGATTTGAAGTTTTTCTGTTTGTTTGAATCGTTCATTTTCAAGAGTTGGCTTCCAATAATAAGGTAAATAACCTAAATCCCAATTTTCTTCAGGAATCAAAATCGAATCCTTTGAATGACTGAATTCTTTTCGAATGTAAACAAAGTATCCACCGATTTCTTTGCAAGGAACAAAATTCTTAAAAATGTAATTCGTCGTTCTAAAATAACGCACACGATTTGGAATTCCATCAGAGTCATTCACGCCAAAACCATTTTGACACGCAAATAAGACGTATTTAATGGATGAATTCTCCAATTCTTTGATATTCATCTCTTGTGCTTTTTCAGAAACTGTGTTTTGGATGTGTTGACTGAAAAAGGAAGGTACATTTTTTTGCGTGTAATAATATAAAGTCGGATTGTAAGTAAAATCTAAAAATGTTTCTTGTTGACTTAAATTGCTTTTCAAGAAGTTAACAATTGTTTTTGTTCGCCATTCGTATTCATGATTGGGAAGTGTGCGTTGAAGTTTTTCCTTTCCTAAATGTGGCAAATCATTCAAGGAGAATGTGACTTTTGCTTCTACGAAATTTGAACTTCCTTCAAAGTTGGTTTGGATTGTTGTAAAAGTTGAAAAAACAAACACACTAGAAAACAATGCTACAAAAGCATACTTGGTAGATTTGATGCGGTGATACACTTCTAAAAGAATGATTAATCGAGCAGTGGTTGCAATCAAAGATTCGTTGTTTTCAATAAAACTGTGTCGCACTAAACCTCTTTGAAGCGAGAAAAAGTAAATTCCACTCAAGAAAATCAATACGAAGTTCTTTGTAATGTTTGCTTTTGTCTTTAATTGCAGAAAATTAGCTATAAAAATCAGTGAAATAATGATTGGATAGACGTAATAATTTAAGGCAAATTCGATTGAAAACGAGTTAGTCAATTGGGAATACCCATGCGCTTGATTGGCTGAGAAATAGAGTAAAAATTGACGTAAATGCGTTGGAAAACTAAGATGATAAATTCCTAGACAAGCAATCGAGCTGATACCAAAAACAGCAATAACTTTTAACAAATGAACGCGTTGTTCTTTGAAGTAAATGAACAAACTCAGAGAAAACAAAAATGCTGCAAAAACGAGTGAAACTCCAATGGTTAAATTCCAAAACGTGATCAATACAATCGAACCAAAAAAGTAGATGAGAAATTTCTTTTCGAATTCCTTTAAATACTTAATAATAAAGTAAATGGAAACAAAAACCAAGGAATACAAGGGAGAAACGATGAACCACAAAAATGGACTCAAGAGCACAAAAAAGATAGCTGCATATTTATTTTCGAAGTAATGACCAGCAAACAAATAAATCGAATAAATGTATAAAGCCCATTTCAGGAAATCATACAATTGCAAGTCGGTTGACGTATCGAAACCGTTAAACGTCGTATAAACAAACTGAAAGAAATAGTCACTGATTAAATGGCTCGACATATTATGTAAAAACGGAATTTCACCAAAGCGATAATACTGCATAACTGGATTCCAGAAATTCGCTGTTTCAAATAAATCGGTTGATTGGACTTGCGTAAAAGCGTATTGTTGGAGAATAATACAACCAATCAAACTCACTGGAACCAAGGTTTTAAACAAATAATTCTCTTGTGATTCAATAAATTTCTTTTGTTTTCGAATTAAAACAAAGGCTAAAATCCCAACAAAAACAAGTGTCATCAACCAATAAGAAAATCCGAAAATGTGGTTTTGATTAAGAACAATTGAACTTTCAAATATGAGAAAAAGAAACAATGGAGCGAAGCAAACCAGTGAAATGAAGTAGAACGAGATCCGTTTATTTTCAAAAAATAGGAGTATAAAAAAGCTTGTAATTCCTAAGACACTTGCGATAATTCCTGAGTGAAACACTTGGTAAAGTGACAAATAGACGAAAAACGAAGCTGTGATTTTCCAAGGCGAAATTTTATCTTCCCATTTTCGTGACGCAACGAGTAAAACTAATACGCTTATTCCCAGTAGATTAATTGTATTGATTAATTGGAAGCCAAAAAACTGTGCAATCCCAAACGTAAGTCCAAGTCCAATGATTGAATCGATCCAAATCAAGTACGTGTACTTTTCAACCGAAGAAAGAAATTTTTTGAATAAAAAGTAACAAATTCCGATTAAACCTGCACAAAAAAAGAGTGCGTAATAATAATTTGAAATGCGCTTACCAATTGAGAATCCATCTTTTGTGGCCTGACCTATGACGAAATTTTCTTTTTCAGAAAGCAGTGTATCCAACTGAATTGAGGACAAAGAAACCATCCACAAAACGATAAAAGCCGACCAAAGTAAAAAGCGCAATTTCATTGAGGTAAAGATAGAGAATAAAATTTACTGACTACTTTTCATGCACCATTTAATCAGTAAACTGATAAATCATTCTCAAGCTTGCATAACTATAAATTGGCATAACTATAGTTTCATTACTAGGGATAAAAAGATTTAATCCTAACTGAGGACTCAGGAAAAACTTGTGTTTATCTCGATCAATTACTTTGAATCCAAAAGAAAATCTAGGCCCAAGACCAAATGCGGCTTGACCACGGATACAAATATTGAAAGCTACTCCCCATTGAAAATAGTTGTCAGGTTTTTTTGTAAACGATTTTCTAGAGCCGAAAATAAAACTGAGTACACTTTCTCTTGTTGTACTAATAGAACCAATATGATGATTTGGAATTTTTCTTGTAGCTTTAATTGCAAAGTAATTAAAATCAACGCCAAAGCAAAAATATTTATTTTCAGTTCTTTTTGATGGAACTGCAGTCTGCACTCCTACATGAAATCCAGGGAAGAACTCAGTTGTTTCATACAATGTGTAAACGGTATTAAATCCAAGTGAGCTCTCCAATGTTTGAGATCTTTGAGACCTTACAATAAAAGAAGTAAGTATAAATAACAAAGTGATTAATTTCATTTTAATAAGGTTTTAAATTGTTCAAGTTTTTCAATAAATATTGTATGATCCAATACACTGGGATTGATTTTTTGTTCTTTTATAAAAGTTGAATATTTTTCTTGAAATAAATTAGTGCCAGATTGATGATTTTGCATTGTATCAGTATATAGTTTTTTTAAACTGTAAACTCTTGCAGAATTTGCAAGTTCATTTCTGTGTTGCAAATAATAACTTTTGTTGTCCTTAAGTTTTATTCGAGTTAAATTGTTCTTCGAAATTAATTGACTCTTTTTTTGAATTAAAAGGTCAAACTTTTTGCCTGAGAACTTCTTACCTTCACTTTCTTTAATTAAAGTATCGTATTCGATATTTCTGGGATACTTTTCAATAATAATGTATTCCAGATAAGCGATATCCTTATCAAGTTTAACGAAAATAGAAACATTGAAATTGTAACCAATAAAATAGCTTTCTTCTGTTGGGTTTTTAAAACCCATCGACAAAAGAATTAGAAATAAACTCAATATTAATTTAGCACTCATTCTTTGGAGAATTGATAAATCATTCTAATACTTGCATAACTATAAATTGGCATAGCAATAGATTCATTTCCTGGGTGTAATAGATTCAAACCAATAAGTGGGCTTAAAAAGAACTTGTGTTTTTCTTTATCGATTAATTTATAACCAAGACTAATTTTGGGACCAATTCCAAAACCACCCTGAGAAGAAAGATTTAATGCAATAGCCCATTGAAAGTAATTGTCTGATTTATTTTTAAATGTTATCCTTGAACCTAAAGTAAATATTCCAAAAACATTGTCACTCTTAATTGTAACATCATCAAGATGTGGATCGGGAGTTTTTCTTATTGTTTTAATTGCAAAATAATTGTAATCGATTCCGAAAATGAAAAATCGATTGCCTTTTCTAACATTCGGCACAGCTGTTTGTAATCCGATTTGAAAACCCGAAAAAAAATCTTTTTCAATCATCAACGTGTAAGCGGTATTAAAACCAACATAACTTTCGAGTTTCTGTGCCTTTTGGGAATGTAGATTTAAAGAAAGAAGTAAAGTTGATAAAGTGAAAACGTTTTTCATACGGTCAGATTTTAAAGTGAGTTATTTACAATAAGTTTTGGGTCAATTTCGTCGAGATTAATTCCATAATTAAGTAATTTCCGTTTAAAATCTTCATCCACTAATAATTTTGACAGTTTCTTTTTCGTATAAACGAGACGATCTAAAAAGTTGTATAAGAAATTTTGTTTTTCCAATAAAAATAATATCTCACCTTTTTGATAATCTCTTTTTAGTCCTTTACAGAAAACGTAATTTGCAGGATTAAATTTCAATGTATCAATCATTAAAAGATTTTCTGACCTGAAAATTGGAGTGTTTTCCCCAACTTTTACTTTATAATCAACTTTGAGTTGGTGAATATAAACAACAGTAACAATGGAATCAATTTTTGTTGTTTGAGAAAAGATAAATATTTTACTCAAAAAAAGTGTTATAAATAGGATTCTAAATTTCATGTTTTTATAATTTATAATAATAATTATATTGTTCGTTCTATCAAGTTTTTGAGATCTTTGGTAAAACAGCTTAAAAGGAAGAGGTTAATTCATTATTATGATTTAACGTTTCAATGATTATCTCGATTTAAAAGTGAAATTTGATTTCAAACATTTTATAAAGAAAATAATTTCCTACTCAACAACAAATATTTCTGTTTTCATGTTTTTAACTTTCATTTCCAAAAGATTCGAATTTGAAAAATAAAAGGTTAATTTATTATTCTTTTTAATTTTCTTATTCTTATCAATGTTAATATCAACATAATAAACAATCGTGTTATATTTTGATTTCTTAAATGCAGAAAGCAATGTAGGTTCTCTTGATGATTCCCAAAAAATTAATTCTGTAGAGTCCTTAGTAATATTTTGGAGAGCAGCAGTAAGTCTCATCATTGAGCTATAACTATTTTCATCTTCAAGTAAATAATCCATTTGACATTTTATTCTTAATCGCTTAATTGGATTTTTTAATGTAATTGGCTCACTAATGATTAGATATTCATCCTTAGATTTAATTTCTTTTTTATTTTCAATGTGTTTCAATAATTTAAATTTACCAGAATAATGAGTGCCGACAGAGTGTTTAGGACTTATTTTTTGAAACAAATATTCTGGAATAATTTTATTTTGATTGAAGCAGTATTTAGACATTAAGTCATATAATCGAATTTGTTTTTGCAAATGCTTTGTTTTATTTTTCGATTTTACTTTCTTAACTTTTAAGTCAGGTAATATTTTAAACAATTGGTTTTGAAGTAAAATCTGATTTTGATCTAAAAAAGATTCATTTTTACCACTCATACTTAACAAAGCCATGGTGCGATTTGAAGTAAACTTGTTTCCCATTTCAAACTCTTTTCCTATAAATGTTACATCAGAAGGAAATTTAAAGCCATAGTTAGTTTTAAGAAAGTTTAATAATGTTGGAGCTAAGTCAAGATGAGAATTTACTGATTTAATTTGCTCAGGTTTTTTAAGTAGAGGAGAATAAACCACTAAGGGTACGTTGTATCTTGAAAGAGGAGTTCGTGAATAAAGAGGTGTACCATGATCACCGTAAATAAAAAATATAGTATTCTCAAATTCGGGCATTTTCTTAGCTCTTTCAAAATAAGATTTTAACGCATCGTCAGTGTAGGCAAAAGATGCCATAAGATATGGGTTTGAATAAAGTTGTTTAAAAAGTGTTTTTGGAATTTTTTTCGACTTTCCTAATTCCGCTGCTTTTTTTAAATAATAAGATTCTTTTGGAAATACAAATGGATCATGTGTTGAAATTGTGAGGAAAACATCAAAACGAGGTTTATAAGAAAGTTTTTGATTTCGGAAATCTTCCCAAGATTTGGAAAATATGTAACCGTCTGGGTAACCCCAAGGATTAGAACGTTTAGAAAAAGGGATATCATACTTTTTGTTCCATTTATTAACCAAATAATTTGTACCTAAATTATTCATATAACCGTTCATGTTTGTAAAAGAAAGATCCACTCCACAATAGAATCGCGTTTTATATGATGAGTTCAAAAGCATTTGCAATGACATTTGTGGTGTGAAATCATTTGTTGTGGTTATTGCGCCATCAGTAGAATTCGGAACAGAAGCAAGACTTGCTGGTAACACATTAAATGTACGATGACAAGTTGAAATAAAGTTTGGGAAATAGAGACTGTAATTACTCAAACTATCTAGGAAAGGCATAACATTTCCAGTTTGATCGGCATGATTACCAATAAAATCGCTGCTTAAACTTTCAACAACAATAAAAACAATATTTGGAAGTTTTTTATCTTTTTGAATTTTGAACTTAGTACTAAAAATTGATTTTTGATTCAAAGGATGAAGCAAAGGATATTGTTTGTTTGTACATCCATCAGGAAAAACATTTGAACTTAATTCCTCGAAATCTGAAGGGGAAATTAGAATTGTATTTGTTGATGTTTTATTTTCAAAATAGGCATTTGATTTTGCAATAAAATAAACCAATCGATTCGAGGAATAAACTTCTTTTGTTCTGTTTTCTGAGGGGAGAAAAAGATATTTCACAAATAGTAGGGTTAAAAAAGAAGATGTGTAAAATAATGTTAGGTATGTTTTAGGTAATATAAATCGTTTAAAGAATTTTGAAAGCAATATGTAACAGGCTATTAAAATTGCTATACCTAGTATAACTTGAAATAGAATATCATTAATTCCTCCTGCTATAACTTTTAGTTCTTTTATAGAAAAGAAAAATGCTGTTTCGTCTAATGGAGATTTAGTTATTTGAAAATAGAAAATTAATCCACCACTTAGAATTATCAATAGTACAAATAAAAATGGAGCAAAAAACTGCTTTTTTATGTTCAATTTCCAAAATAGGCTTTGTAGAATAAGTGAAAGACCGAAAATGAATAGACAGATCAACAAATCAAAAAGGAGGCCTGTTATATAGAAGAAAAATTGGGGAGGTTCTTCTCCTACAAAATCTACAACAAAATATTCATATGTTCTAAAAATTGCAAGAATAATAAAAGCACTACATAAAAACCGAAAATTCTTTTCTACAAGTTTGTTTAACATATAATTGAATTGTAAAAACAAAAGTAATGAAATGAATTATTCTTGCTAGAATATTGCTCACTAGTTTTAAAAACCTGAGCATAATTTGTGTTACAAAGATAAACTGTAAAAAACAGAATTAAAGTGGATTTGATCATAGTGAAAGAATTAAAGAAAACATTATTCTAAAAATGAATGTTTCCCTTTTATTTTAAATTAGTTATGATGCCACAGCTAAAACCAATACTAAGATCAACAATGCAAATCCAGTAATTGATAAGCCAACAATTGCACACGTTTTTCCAGCTTTCACTTGACTTAATGAACTTGGATTGTATTTGGATGGGTTTTTATTGTATGCACCTAATGCTTCTTTTGAATTATTCAAAGCGATTATGCCTAAAATCAATCCAATAATCCCTGCAAAAACTATTGAAAGGATTCCCATTGTTAAAATTCCTCCAGCTCCAGGTAAAGTCTGATTTCCTTGGAAATTGTTTTGAACTTCGTTGTCTAAAATTTCACTCATTATTAATTTTTTAAATGTTGTCTTCAAATCTAAAAGAATTATTCAATATTTCAGAATTTTAAGTGCAAGAATCAAAGAAAAACAACTGATTGAGTTTTATTCAAATTAAAATCATAGATTCTACAAGGATTAAACGTAATTCATTAAACTTCCGTATCTTTGCCCCTTCAATTCAAAAAATATGTCACACAAAGCTGGTTTCGTTAATATCGTAGGTAGTCCAAATGTTGGAAAGTCAACGCTAATGAACCGTCTGGTGGGCGAAAAATTGTCGATCGTTACTTCTAAGGCACAAACTACGCGTCATCGTATTCATGGTTTGTTGAATGGCGAAGATTATCAAATGGTTTTTTCAGATACGCCAGGTGTTGTGAACGCTTCGTATAAGTTGCATGAAGCAATGATGAGCTACGTGGAAGCGTCGATTAAAGATGCGGATATCTTGTTGTTTATCACCGACATGCATGAAAACGAAATGAACCACGAAGCGACTTTACAACGTATTCAACGCTTACAAGTTCCTGTTTTGGTGATTATCAATAAAATTGACTTGGGCGATCAAGATAAAGTGGTTGCACGAATGTCGTATTGGCAAGAAAAATTACCAAACGCGGAAATTATTCCTGTTTCGGCATTACACGGATTCAATACGGAGAAAATTTGGGATCGCTTGATGGAATTACTTCCTGAAAGTCCGCCTTATTTCGATAAAGAAGAATTATCTGACCGTCCGATGCGCTTTTTCGTTGCTGAAATGATTCGAGAGAAAATCTTTTTGAATTGCGATAAAGAAGTTCCATATGCGTGTCAAGTGGAAATTGAAACGTATCAAGAAGGCGAAAACATTACGCACATTCGCGCATTGATTGTTGTTGAACGCGACTCACAAAAAGGAATCATCATCGGAAAAGGTGGTGAAATGCTAAAGAAAATTGGTCGTGCAGCTAGAATTGACATGGAAGAGTTCTTGGGACAAAAAGTGTTCTTAGAAACATTCGTTAAGGTCGACAAAGACTGGCGTGCAAGTGAGCAAAAGTTAAAAAAATACGGATATTAAGGGATGACGTATTACGGATGACGAATTACGAAAAGTAAACTCCAATGTTCGAAATCCGAAATTCGCTATTCGAAATTAAATAAAATGGGAAATATAATTGCAATCGTCGGGAGACCGAATGTAGGTAAGTCAACACTTTTCAATCGTTTAACTGAGTCTCAGCAAGCGATCGTGAAAGAAGTCAGCGGTGTAACGCGTGATCGAATTTATGGAAGAGGAGAGTGGAATGGTATACCGTTCTCAGTAATTGATACAGGTGGTTACGTCCACGGGTCAGAGGATATTTTTGAAGGAGAAATCCGTAAACAAGTACAAATCGCAATCGAAGAAGCGAACGTGATTTTATTTGTAGTAGATACAACAACAGGAATCGTTGATTTGGATGAAACTGTTGCGGCACTTTTACGCAAATCGAAAAAGAAAGTAATGGTGATTGCAAACAAAGTAGATAACATGGATCGCATCGGTTTATCGAGCGAATTCTGGTCTTTTGGTTTGGGTGATGTGTTCGATCTTTCTGCAGCAAATGGTTTTGGAACTGGTGAAATCTTAGATGAGGTCGTGAAACACTTCGATAAAGAAATGCCACTTTCTGATGAAGAATTGGGCTTACCTCGTTTTGCTGTTGTTGGGAAACCAAATGTAGGTAAATCATCTTTAATCAATGCTTTAACTGGTGAAGAAAGAAATATTGTTACAAGCATTTCTGGAACTACACGTGATTCAGTAAATACGCGTTACAAAGCATACGGTTTTGATTTTGTATTGATTGATACTGCAGGGATTCGTAAGAAAGCAAAAGTGAATGAAGACATCGAATATTATTCTGTATTGCGCTCTGTTCGTACGGTTGAAAGTTCGGATGTATGTATCTTCATGATTGACGCAACTGAAGGTCTACAAAAACAAGATCTTTCGATTTATTACATGGTTGAGAAAAATCATAAAGGTGTTGTTGTTTTAGTGAATAAGTGGGATTTGGTTGAAAAAGACCACAAAACTGCTTTGGAATACGAAGAAAATTTACGTAAACAATTGGCTCCATACAACGATGTTCCAATCTTATTTACTTCGACAATCAATAAACAACGTATCCATAAAACGCTTGAAAAAGCCATGGAAGTCTATGAAAATAGAACGAAGAAAATTTCAACTTCTGAATTGAATGATGTGATGTTGCCAATTATCGATGCACATCAACCTCCAGCAATCAAAGGGAAATATGTAAAAATTAAGTATGTGCAACAGTTGCCGACTCATGCTCCTGCTTTTGCATTCTTCTGTAATTTACCTCAATATTTACCAGATTCATACAAGCGTTTCTTAGAAAATAGAATGCGTGAAATATTTAATTTTGAAGGTGTTCCAATTCGTATTTATTTCAGAAAAAAATAAGTAATAGACTAGAAATCGCATGCAAAAACTGTTTCTTAAAGGTCTGGGAATTACGCTTCTACTCAATTTGTTGGTCAAACCAGCAACAATCTTTGTTGTTGATATCAAAATGCAAAATGAATTGGGTTCTGAAACATACGGAATCTTTCAAACGATTTTAAATATCTCCTTCATTTTCTCGATGGTTCTCGACATGGGGATGAGTAATTTCATGACACGTTTAATTGCTCAATACCCACATTTACGAGTAAAATACAGTAATCGTCTCTTAACATATCGTTTGATTTTAACGGTAAGTTACTTGATTATTACAAGTGCTTTGTTCTTTTTTGTTGGAATTCCTCTGAAATATTGGTGGATTTTAGCCTTGTTAATGTTACATCAAATTAGTATCATTTCGGTATTGTATGTGCGTGCTTTCACGGCTGGATTAATGAAATTTAAAGTAGATGCATTTTTATCGGTTGTAGAAAGAAGTGTTTATTTTATTTTAGGGTTGGTGCTCTTGAAAAGTATGCTTTTTGGAAAAGTAAGCCTTGAATCGTACATCATTATTTTCGTTTCTTCGTCGTTTTTCTCTTTGTTATGCGCACTTGTCGTTTACATAAAATACGTTTCGTTTCCGAGATTTGAATGGGACAAAAAGTTCTTTCAATTTACAATTCGAAAAACAATTTTATATGCAACATTAGTTATCATTATGATGATGATGAGTAAGTTGGATGTGATTTTCATTAAACTATTTACTTCAACAGATCATGGTGGTTTTTATCAAGCTGGAATTTACAATGGTTCTTATCGCTTGCTAGATGCATGTTGGATGTTTAGTGTTTTGTTTGGAATCATTTTACTTCCCATATTCTCGCGTTTATTGAAAGATAAAGAAAGTACGCAATCTGTTTTAACGAGTTCATTTAATTTATTGATTTCAGCAGGTATTGCAATGGCTGCTTTGTCAATTGGTTTACGAAAAGATTTCTTCGCAACTTTATATGGCGAAGCAGGATCATCAATGGCAAAAACATGGATTTTCCATGCCTTAGCTTTCATTCCAATGTGTATGACAGTTGTTTTTGGAACTCTTCTTACGGCAAATGGTTCACTTAAACGTTTGAATACCTATGCATTGATTTCCTTGGGATTAATGGTGCTTTCGAATTGTATTTTCGTTCCAATTTGGGGTGCAATGGGCGCAGCATTATCCTTTTTTGTCGGACAAACGGTTCTTGGAATTACACAATATTTTGATGTTCAATATTCAATGAAACATCGGATGGCACCAAATACGTGGTTGAAAATTGGTGTGTTGGCCTTGGTTTTAGGAATATTGTTTATCTATCATACTTATTATCCATTATCGGTTCTTGCCTATGCGGGATCTCTAATCGGTTTGTGGACAATTCTTGTTTTTGGGCTTCGAATTATCGATTTAAAGCAAATTCTCAAATCATTTATGGGAAAATAATGTAAATTCGAAGTATGAATAAAGGAAAAACAATTTTAGTTACTGGCGGTGCGGGCTATATCGGCTCTCATACTGTAGTTGAATTGATGCATGCTGGTTACTCTGTTGTTATTTTAGACAATTTCTCGAATACATCGAAAGAAGTGTATGCTTCACTGTTAAGTTTACTTCCTTCTGAACCCATTTTATTTGAAGGTTCAGTGCTAGATTACAATTTGTTAGACTTAATTTTCAAAGCACATAAAATTGATGCGGTGATTCATTTTGCTGCCTTTAAAGCAGTTGGCGAATCAGTTGAAAATCCTTTGATGTATTATGAAAACAACATTACAGGTTTAATTCGTTTGTTGGCAATGATGGAAGAAAACGAAGTGAAAAAATTGGTTTTTTCTTCGTCATGTACAGTTTACGGAATTCCTGAAAATGAAATCTGTGTGAGTGAAACAACTCCACTTGGGACTCCAAATTCACCTTACGGACAAACGAAACAAATGGGGGAGCAAATCATTCAAGATTTTTGTAAGTCGAATGATATTGAAGCTGTTTTATTGCGCTATTTCAATCCAGTTGGAGCGCATGAAAGTGCTAAAATTGGAGAATTACCGAATGGAGTTCCAAACAATATTTTGCCTTTTATTACGCAAACCGCTTTTGGTGAACGTGAAGAATTGAAAGTGTTTGGGAACGATTATGATACTGCTGATGGAACGTGTGTTCGTGATTTCATTCATGTGGTTGACGTTGCAGAAGCTCATGTGAAAGCAATTGAGGTAGAACAAAAATCAGAAAATCCTTTAATTTTAAATCTAGGAACTGGAAAAGGTTCTTCTGTTTTAGAATTAATCAGTTCTTTTGAAGAAGCGAATGGGATTAAAATCAACTGGTCGTTTGCAGATCGAAGACCAGGAGATGTACCAGCAATATATGCGAATCCTGAAAAAGCTGAAAAAATATTGAATTGGAAGACAAAACGTACAATTACTGATGCAGTTAGAGATGCTTGGAATTGGGAAAAATACCGAATGGAAAATGAAATGGATTAATTTTTTAATCGTCTTGTTGTGTACCTTATCACTTCAAGCACAGTATGATGGACAAGACTCGCTAATTAAGTCGCGTTACCGTCCAGGTTTTATGTGGTTTTATACAGGTTTACGTCCAGCTGATGTTGAAAAACCTAGAAAATACGATCGTTTAATGGTCGATGTTTCGTATTCAATGCTTTTAAAAGACAACAAAGAGATCATTGAAACACTACCAATTTCGAGCTTCGGTACAGGAATACATTTGATGTTCGATAAACCATTGACGAAACGAAATGGTGTTGCGCTTGGTTTTGGTTTGAGTTATAAAATTCAACGAGCTGGTTACAAAGGTTCTTTTTCAACGATGGTTTCTCCTGTAGATGTGGAATACATGGAATATGGAACTGCACAAAACACAACAATTAACAAACAAAGCTTTGTCAATCAATCGTTTGCAATTCCTTTGGAACTTCGTTTTCGAATGAGAAAATGGCGACAAGCAAAATTACATTTAGGTGGATTTGTTGGATATCGTTTTTTAACTTACACAAAGGTTCATACGAATGAAAGCAAGTATGTTTTGAAATCCAGAATCACAAATTTAAATGAACCACTTGATTATGGTGTTCATCTGCGTTTTGGAATTCGAAACTGGGCAATTTTCGGTTCATATTCTTTGTCAAAACAGTTTAAAGAAGGACAAAGTACAGTCATTAATCCTGTTTCATTTGGATTAACAATTTCCTTGTTTTAATTTGATTTTTTAAATACAGATTATAATCTTTAAATTATCTCGATAACTAGCTAAAATATAGGTAGATTATAGCTTGTTTATTTATTGAAACTAACTACTTTTGTTTCAATGAAAAATCTGATTGCTTTTTTAAAGCGTTTTCAAATTTTCTTGGTCTTCATTGTGCTACAAGTTGTGGCACTAACAACCTATTCCGCTTATTCGGAGTTTGCTCGTTTACAAATGCTTACAACTACGTCTGCAATTAATTCGCAATTATTTGAAGTGAGACATGCAATCGACAAACATTTTTATTTAGAGACTTCAAATCGTTCGTTAGTTTATAAAAACAAACATTTATTAGAGCAACAAAAAAATGCGCATTATCGCGTTAATAAAGGTAAAGTTTACATTGACGATACTTTGTACAAACAAATCTACACCTACATTCCTGCAGAAGTGATTCAAAACACCTACGACAAACGCAATAATTACATGACAATTGATATTGGTAAAAAGCAGGGGGTACAAAAAAATGACGGTGTGTTTTCAGCTAGAGGGATTGTAGGTAAAATTCATTACGTCGGTGAAAATTATTCTCTTGTTGAAACAATCTTAAGTCAAGATGTGAATATTGATGTGATGTTGCAAAAAACAGGTGCGTTTGGTTTTATAAAGTGGGACGCAAATAATCCAAAAATTATTCAAATTACAGGAATTTCAAATGATATTTCGATTAAAAAATTCGAGAAGGTTATTACCTACGGGAGTTCTGGTATTTTTCCAAAAGGGATTCCAGTTGGAAGAGTTTTGAGTAAAAAACACATTGAAGGAGAACCTCTTTACGATATTCAAGTTCGAATTTTTGAGGATTTCAGAACAATTCAAAATGTGTATGTGGTAAAAAACACCATGAAGAAAGAGATTATTGATCTACAAAGTCATATCCCAAAGGAAAAAGAAGAAAACGTTTATTAAATGAATTTAATTGTCATCAATTCCATACGATTTGTTCTCTTTGTTCTTGCACAAGGATTGATTTTGAACAACTTAGAGTTCGGATGGGGTGCGATGCCAATGTTATACCCGTTGTTTTTGTTGATGTTGCCAGTTGATACGAAGCCAGTAGTATTAATGTTAATTGCATTTCTCTTTGGAATTGTAATCGATTCCATGTCAAATACTTTTGGTTTACATGCTTCATCTGCGGTAGTTTTTGCATTTTTCAGACCAATTATTTTCAAAGCTTTTTCGAATAAAGAAACGATTGAAAATGTTGAGGTTGCGAATATCTTCACAATGGGAACTGGTTGGTTTTTATATACCTTCGGAACTTTATTAGTGATTCACCACACATGGTTTTTTGTAATTGAATCATTTAAATTAAATGACTTCCTAATCGTTTTACGAAAAACAGCCTTAAGTGTACCAATGTCTTTTCTTTTGAGCATTTTAATTCAATTCATTTTCATTTCTAAAAAGACAATCACGCGATGAATTTGGATGGACGTAGATATGTAATCATAGTTTTTATTGCATTAATTGGGATCATTTATTTGTCTCGTTTATTCGTGATGCAAGTCGTAGATGATACCTGGAAATTACGTGCACAAGAAATTGCTGAAAAACGCAAAGAAATAACTCCTCCACGTGCGACAATTTATGACCGATTCGGAAAAAGAGTGGTCACAAATAAAAGCTATTACAACTTAATGTTCAAAGAATCTGAAATTCATGATTTTGATACGGTTGCATTTGGAAAACTAGTAGGAATGACCAAAGAAGAGGTTAAACTTCAGTTTTATAAAATCAAAAAGAAAGAAGGTAAATATTATAACAAGAACATAAAAGAATATCAAGATAACTATCAAAAAGAACGTGCTTATCCTTTTTTAAAAGAGCTTTCCGTTGATGATATTACGCGAATTGCACCACATTTAAAAAAATTTCCAGGTTTCTATGAAGATTTAACTTCTATGCGTAGCTATCCTTTTTCTGGAGCAGCAAATATCTTTGGTTACCTCGCCGAAGTGAATGCAGATGAATTAAAAGAAGATAAATTTTACCGAAGAGGTGACCAAATTGGGAAAGCTGGTTTGGAACGTTTTTACGAAAAAGAATTACGTGGACAAAAAGGAATCAAATACATTGTAACTTCTGCTATGAATAATGCAATTGATTCGTATGCTGACGGAAAATACGATACTGTTGCGAAACAAGCAAAACCTATGAAATTGGGATTGGATATTCAATTACAAGTTTATGGTGAAAAATTAATGCAAAATAAGCGTGGTTGTATCGTTGCCATTGAACCTGAAACAGGTGAGATTTTAGCAATGGTTTCAGCACCAAGCTTTGATCCCAATTCATTAGTTGGAGCACAAAATATTCGTAAAAATTATCCTTCACTAGTTTTGGACGAAGGAAAACCACTTTATCCTCGACCTTTAGCAGCTGAATATCCTCCGGGATCTATTTTTAAATTATTGCAATCATTAATTGCTTTGCAAGAAGGAACAATTACACCAGAATCTGGGTTTCCATGTACAAAAAGTATGGTTGGTTGCCACAATCATCCAACAGCTTCAGATTTGAGAAAAGCAGTTCAATATTCGTGTAATCCTTATTATTACTACGTAATGCGTAGAACTATCCAACAAGGAAAAGAACGTTCTATGTTTGCCGATGCGGAAGTTGGTTTGAATATTTGGTACGAATACATGAAATCTTTTGGATTAGATCAAAAGTTGGAAACAGATATTACTGGTATGCGTCCTGGTTTGATTCCAAATTCAGCTTATTACGACAAATGGTATGGACATCATACGTGGGCATTCTCAACGATTCGCTCGATTGCAATTGGTCAAGGAGAGGTAAAAGTAACTCCACTTCAAATGGCAAATATTGCTGCAATGATTGCGAATAAAGGATGGTATAAAACGCCACATTTTGTGCGTTCAGTGTCAGGAAAAGGAGCTTTACCACAATTTAAAAAGATCAATAAAACGAAAATCGATGCGATTCATTTTGAGCCTATCCACGAAGGAATGAGACGTGTTGTAAACGAACCAGGAGGAACTGGAAAAAACGCGAAGATTTTAAATCATCCTGAAATTGTTGTCTGTGGAAAAACGGGAACTGCTCAAAATCCACACGGAGAAGACCATTCTGTTTTTATTGCTTTTGCTCCTTTGGACAAACCTAAAATCGCCATTGCAGTGTTTATTGAAAACGCAGGTTTTGGTGGTGTTTGGGCTGCGCCGACAGCAAGTTTAATGATAGAAAAATACTTGACTAGAAAGGTTTCTGATAAATCAAAAGAAAGCATGATTGTAAATGCAAATTTGTTGAGCGTTATCAAAAAACCAAAATCAAGTAAAACTCATTAATAATCATGCGTAAAGACCATTCTCTTACCCAACATGTCGACTGGTGGCTTTTGCTAACAGTTCTTCTCATGCTTGGAATGGGGATTGCGAACGTTTATTCTGCTGCATTTGATGAGAATCATCCAAGTATATTTGATTTCTCTCAAAAATATGGGAAGCAAATTATGTGGGTGGGAATTTCCCTTTTCCTAGGGTTTTTAGTTTTTCTAATTGATTCAGATATCTATCGAAAATTCGCCATTCCAATTTATGGATTCTGTCTTTCCTTAATGGTTTTGGTACTTTTTATGCCACCTGTAAATGGCGCTCATGCATGGTTGGGTTTTGGTACTTTGGGTATTCAACCCGCTGAGTTCATGAAAATTTCAACGGCATTGTTGTTGTCAAAATACCTATCGGGTGTAAATGTTAAGCTTCAAGATACACGAACAGTATTGGTTTCACTTGGAATTTTGTTAGTTCCAATGGTGATGATTTTATTGCAACCAGATGCTGGAACTTTTGTTGTTTTCACCTCTTTTTTCTTTGTATTGTACCGTGAAGGAATCACCTTTGATCCAATTGTTTTATCAGTTGCAAATTCAATTCAAGGGATTCGTTTCAAGCAAACATGGATTGGAAGTCACTTTATTCCTATTTTATTTTACATTGTTTTCTTGGCTGTTGTAACATTGCTTTGGAGTAAAACTCAATTCGAGTTAATAATTATGCCTGGAGTAATTATTCCCGGGATTGTTGGAGTAATTAGTATTATTACACTTTTTGCTATTGTCGTTTACATTGTTTTAAACTTCATTTCTTCAAAACGTGAAATGCGTCGTTTCTTAATCGTTGTTGTTTTAGGATGGTTATTATCAATTGGACTCTCGCTAGGTGTTTACTTTTTCTTTTCATCGCTTGCAACTCACCAAAAAGACCGAATTGAGTTGGTTTTGGGCTTGAAAAAAGACGACGATGGAAAGGATTACAACCGAAATCGTGCAATGGCAGCAGTTGGTTCTGGTGGAATGTGGGGTAAAGGTTACAAACAAGCCAGTGTTTCAAGTGTACGGTCAAATCACGTTCCTGAAAGTGAAACGGATTTTATTTTTTGTCCGCTCGCAGAAGAATGGGGATTCATGGGAAGTTCGGTACTGATTGGCTTGTATCTCTTTATGTTGTTCCGAATTATAACCATTGCGGAACGACAGCGATCGCGCTTCAATCGGGTTTACGCCTATTGTGTCGCAATGATTTTATTTTACCATTTTGCTGTAAATATCGGTATGAACATTGGTTTAGCTCCAGTAATTGGTATTCCACTTCCATTCTTTAGTTATGGTGGTTCGTCCCTGATGTCCTTCTCAATTATGATGTTTATTTTATTGAAATTAGACAGTCAACGTAGAGATGTTTTATTCTAATTTTTTATATAACTAGAATCTTCAGATTTATTATTAAAAAATAAAGACCTTAGAAAAGTCAATAATCAAGGCGCATTAAAAATTTAATACCGGAGTTTACAAGTGTAAATGAGGATGTTGAATTTTTTCTGCAACGAAGAGTATGGATTTTACTAAGGTCTTTTATTACTCTTTGTCTTTTTTCCAATCGAAATTATACTCTAAAGAAATCAAATACTCATTGTAAGGATTTCCTGTATTGAATTTTCTACCGTAATACAAAGTAATTGAAGCTTCATTTGATCCTGGTAAATCGATATCACTTCCAAGTCCGTATCGTTGACGATTAAATCTTCTTCCAGTTGGACCATAACTTGGGTCGTAAAAATATTCAGCTGAAAACGATGGGCTTAAACGGCTTCCATCAATTTTATACATCACATACGGTTTTATTCTAAAACTCGGATCTAAATCAGAGCCAACTGATTGACCATCGCCTAAAAAGAATTGGTATCTGAATCGAATCCCAGGACGAAAATTCTCATATTTTCCTCTGAAGTCAAAATTCAAATTCAAGCGATTTGTTAATGTTGAATTACGTAATTCATCGAAAGAAGTGATTAATCGATAGTCTAATGAAGGTCTAAACCAACCCAAATGTGTGCTTTTTATACCTAATTCATTGAACCAAGTTTGGACTCCTAAGGTATAACTCGTTCTTAAATTTGTTTGAAAAGAAACAGTTAAATCCTTTTTCACATCTCTACTTGCTCCTGCACCTAACCAAAACTCACCTCGGTCTTGTGAAAAAGAACTACTGCAGTAAAGAAATGTACATGCAATTAGTAAGGCTTTCATCGCGTCAAGCTAAGTGTACCAACGTCTACAGAACCTTTTTTGTCTACAGTAACTACTACTTTTACAGGGACTTTGTAATAGTAATCATCGTCATTATTTGTAGCATTTGCTCCTTGACTGAAGATCTCACTATAAGCAAAAACGGTGTAAGTTCCAGGTCTTAAAAATTTGAATTTGAATGTTCCATCGTAATTTGTCTCGATTTTGTCGTCGTAAATTTCGTCATCAGTTCCATAAACAATGTAAACATCTTCTGCAGCAGCTGTAACAGCTACATTTCCAGCAGGATTACTGTTAACATATAGAATTTGATTGATTTCTAATTTACCAGAAATTTCACCTTGACCACCTTCACCTTCAATTTTGTTACATGCTGCTAAACTTACAGCTAAACCCAAATATACAAACAGTTTCTTCATAATTACTTAACATTAATTTCACAATACTAGTAAAAAAAAACGAATTTTTTGAGTCAAAATTGTTGCCATTCACTACTTAGATACAACCCTTTAAATAAAAAAACGTTTAAGTAACTAGGAATAAGATAATAAAATTGTTAATATTGTGTTATATAAAACTGCTTTAAAATGTTAAAACAACTCTCCCCAATACTGATTGTATTCTGTACAATCTTTTTAACACAGACTGCTGTTGCACAAATTGTTATAAATGAATACTCATGTTCTAACATTAATGGTCCTACGGATGCTTTTGGTGAAAGAGAAGATTGGGTCGAACTTTATAACACTTCTGCAGGTCCAATTGATTTAACTGGATATTTTTTATCAGATAAAGCTTCCAACATTGACAAATGGATGATTCCATCAGGGTCAATTCCAGCTGGAGGTTATCGAATGATTTATTTTTCTGGAAGAGGTGTTGTTACTGGAGGTGGACAAATTCATCCAGATTTTTCACTTACTCAAACTAAAAACGAAAAAATAATCATTTCAAGTCCAGCTTTAACTGTCTTGGATTCCTTGACAATGTTAAACATGACGAAGGAAGATCATTCAATTGGTCGACAAGTAAATGGTACAGGTCCTTTTGTTCTCTTTACAACTCCAACTCCAAATGCTTCTAATGTTGGATCTGTCAATTGGTATGTTCCGAAACCGCAAATGAGCTTACCCCAAGGCTTTTATACAGGACCACAATCTGTAACGATTACTTGTTCTGATCCGGGAGCAACGATTTATTACACGATAAATGGTGCTTCACCAACGAATACTTCAACTGTATATGCAGGTCCAATTGCTATAAACTCAACAACTGTTCTTCGAGCACGTGCATACAATGGTGCAACTCCAAATAGTTTTATAGAAACAAATACGTATTTCATAAACGTCGATCATCAAATGCCTGTGATTTCAGTAGGTGGTCAAAGTGCATTTGATTTAATTGCTAATGGAAATTCTGGATTAGGAAATGTTAAAGGATATTTTGAGTTTTTCGAAGAAGACAATTCATTTGTTGATGAAGGTGATGGCGATTACAACAAACATGGAAATGACTCTTGGGCATACGATCAAAGAGGATTTGACTTTATTATGCGTGACCAATTCGGTTACAATGGAGATATTGAACACCAAATCTTTCCCGAAAAAGATAGAGATGAATTTCAACGTATCATTTTAAAACCAGCGGCAAGTGATAATTACCCATTTGAAACTGGGGGTGCTCATATACGTGATGCTTTTGTACACACTCTATCTCAAAAAGCAAAATTAAGTTTGGATGAAAGAACTTGGAGACCGTGTGTTGTATATTTAAATGGACAATTTTGGGGAGTTTATGAAATTCGTGAAAAAGTTGATGATCATGATTTTACAGATGAATATTACCAACAAAATAAATTCAATCTTCAGTTCTTAAAAACTTGGGGTGGAACCTGGTCTGAATACGGTGGTGCTCAAGCTCAAACTGATTGGAATACAATAAGAAACTTTATCACAACAAATAACATGGCAACGCCAGCAAATTTTGCTAATGTCGATACAATCTTAAACTGGCAAAGTTTAGTAGATTATTTTGTAATTAATTCTTACATCGTATCTCAAGACTGGTTGAATTGGAATACAGCATGGTGGAGAGGAATGGATCCTGCAGGTGATAAAAAACGTTGGAGATATGCTCTTTGGGATATGGATGCAAGTTTTGGGCATTATATCAATTTTACTGGAATTCCTGATCCTTCAGCGAATGCAGATCCTTGTAACGTAGAAACACTTCCAAATCCTGGTGGACAAGGACATACTGATATTCTTGAAAAATTAATAAACGAGCAACCAGTAGTTGAACAATACTATATTGCAAGATACGCTGATTTAATCAACACCCATTTTTCGTGTACCTACATGAATTATTTATAGGATAGTATGCTCAACGAAATCACCCCAGAAATGCCAAGTCATGTAGCTAAATGGGGTGGTAGTATGGCTGGTTGGAACAACAATGTCGATGATCTACAGAATTTTATTGACTTACGTTGTGTAGCACTAGAACAAGGATTAATCGATTGTTATTCATTGACAGGTCCATTTGACTTAACTGTCCAAGTTTCACCAGCTCTCGCAGGAGAAGTGAAAGTAAACTCTATTTGGTGTCCAAACTACCCATGGAATGCTTCCTATTTCGGAGGAATGAATACCAATTTCATTGCAAAAGCAAATCCAGGTTTTATGTTCGATCATTGGGAATTTACAGCTAATACAATGATTCAACCAATAGCACAAGATACAAATGCTATGGCAATAAACGCTCCAGTAACTGTAACAGCAGTTTTCGTTGCTGACAATCCAGATTTAGATGGAGATGGTTGTTTAAATGT
>JBKDZA010000284.1:0-23801 GCA_046308455.1 Fluviicola sp. | reverse complement strand
GGTAAATGGAGAAGCAGGTTTCAGAAAAACCAATTTATTTTGCCAATTTAGACATTCTACGTTTTATTGCGGCTTTCATGGTTGTTATTGCTCATGCATATGAAGGTTGGCTGGGTTGGTTTGGTGGAAAAGCTCCAGGTATCTTATTAGATTCTACTGGTGAAAAACTAAGTAAATTTGGAGAATTAGCTCAACAAGGTATTTTAAACGGTGGATTTGGAGTTGATGTTTTCTTTCTGATCTCTGGATTTTTAATCACTTTTTTGCTTTTAAAAGAAAAAGAAAAGACAGGAAAAATTAATTATCCGAAATTTTTTATGAGAAGGGCTATTCGAATTTGGCCTGCTTATTTCTTATTAGTTATACTAACTCCAGTTTTCCTTAAATACTCAACACCTTATGGTCAACCAATAATTCAACCAGATTATACACCTACAATTTTGTTTTTTAATAATTTTCATGCGATGTTATTGCCCGAAAATCATATGTGGCAATATCCATTTATGCATTTATGGTCTATTTGTGTGGAAGAGCATTTTTATCTTTTTTGGCCAATATTCATTTGGATTTTTCCTAAAAAGCATCTTTTGAAACTTTTTTGGGGTACTATCGCTTTAAGCATTTCATCAAGAATACTCTTTTTTGCTTTTGATGAACCAAATTCTTTCTATTATTTACACACATTAAGTAGGGTTGATGTTATGGCAATTGGTGCTTTATTTGCATATTATTATTCAACTAAAAGTTTTTCATTTCGAACTCCAATTTGGGTAGGAATTCTTATTGCATTATTCTTTGTATTTATCTATTTAAACATTGATGTTTATAGTAAATATGACTATTTTAATGGAAATAAAACTCTCGAATTAATACTAATTATTTTTAAAAAATACTTTTTTATTTTACCAGTCGGACTTGGAATGGCACATTTTATTTTTAATAAAAATCAGCAATTAAAATTACCGTTTTCTTCATTATGGAATTATTTAGGTAGAATTTCATATAGTGTATATCTTTTTAGTAATGTACTAATTCCTATTATTGTAATTCAATTCATGTGGCGATTTCAAAGTAGTAATTTTTATCTTTTTATGATAATGAATATTTTGATAAGTATTTTAGCTGCTATTTTGGTCTATCATTTTGTGGAAAAACCTGTCATGAAATTGAAAAAATATTTTGAAATAATTAAAACAAAACGTACAGATGAATAAGGTAGTTGAAAATGTAACTGTTGCATTAGAAGGAATCGAAGATGGGATGACTTTAATGGTTGGTGGTTTTGGTTTATGTGGTATTCCTGAAAATTCTATTGCTGAATTAGTAAAGAAAGGCACTAAAAACTTAACATGTATCTCAAACAATGCTGGTGTTGACGATTTTGGCCTGGGCTTGTTATTGCAAAATAAACAAGTGAAGAAAATGATTTCATCTTATGTGGGAGAAAACGATGAATTTGAACGTCAAATGCTTTCTGGTGAACTAGAAGTAGATTTAATACCACAAGGTTCATTAGCTGAAAGATGTAGAGCTGGTGGTGCTGGAATTCCTGCATTTTTTACACCTGCAGGTTTTGGAACTGAAGTTGCAGAAGGAAAAGAAGTTCGAATTTTCAATGGTAAACCACATATTTTAGAAGAGGCATTAACTGCTGATTTTGCAATTGTTAAAGCTTGGAAAGGCGATACTGAAGGTAATTTAGTATTTAAATCAACTGCAAGAAACTTCAACCCAATGATGGCTATGGCTGGAAAAATTACGATTGCTGAAGTGGAAGAATTAGTTCCTGCCGGAGAATTGGACCCAAATTTTATTCATACACCAGGGATTTTTGTTCAGCGTATTTTCAAAGGTGAAGTATACGAGAAACGCATTGAACAAAGAACCGTTCGACAAAAAGTATAATTCGTTGAGAAAAATTGATTTAAAAAATCATTGTTCAGCACCTCCTTCTTCTTTTTCTAAAGAAGGATTTTCTTTAGAGGGAAATTTTATTAAAACTATTTATAAAATGTTTTCTCAAAAGCCTGAAATTCATCTTGTTTCAATATAAGTCTTCTCCAGATTGATTTTATAAAACCAAATCCGTATCCGAATAATTGGGTATAACTAGTTCCAATAGAGTAAAATCCAATTTGTATACTTTTATTTTCAATTGAAGAATGTATAAATATTAACAGTACATGTAAACAATTTGGAAGAATAAAAAGTGGGTTGAAAAAACTTAGTAAAACAAAAAGAATTGAAAACACAGTGAATAGTGCAGGTGCAAAATGAACTAGTTTTAATGATTTTGGATGACGTTTATACAAATTTATACGCGCAATTCCAGAATTAAAGACCTGCTTATAAAACTGTTTAAACGTTGATCTTCGTTTGTGAAAAACAAATCCAGAACGAATTAAACGTGTTTTAAAACCGCCTTCAATGATACGTAAACTCATATCAATATCTTCTCCAAAACGCATTTTTGCAAATCCCTTTGTAGTTTCAAATACTGTTTTAGAATAGCCCATATTAAAACTTCTTGGATGAAATTTATCTACAGATTTCGAACCGCCACGAATTCCTCCAGTAGTTAAAAAAGAAGTCATGGAATAGTTTATAGCTTTCTGTAAAACAGTAAAACTCGCATGTGCCGCATCAGGTCCACCAAAACAATCAACAAAATTGTCGTTTAATTCTTGAGAAACATTTTTCAAGTAATCTTCAGGAATAATACAATCCGAATCTAAAATGATGAAATAATCCCCTTTTGCGCGCTGCATTCCGTAATTTCTTGAATCACCAGGACCTGAGTTTTCTTTGAAAAAGTAAGATATAGCTAATTGCGAATAATTTTCAACTATAGATTTGCAGTCAACTTTTGACCCATCTTCAACAATAACAACCTCAAAAGGTTCTTTGTATGATTGTTTTGTCAAACTATCAAGTAATTCGTTTATTTCGTCTGGACGATTGTATACGGGAATGATTAACGAAAAATACATCTAATGGACTGAATTCTAAATTTGGAATCAATATTACAAATAATGGCTGATTAATTCGCGTTTCGGAATTAAAACTTCTGCACTGAAAACAGAGTTCGGTGAATGAATATCTAATTGTGTACCTGAAAAATGGAAACTCGTTAGACCGATACTTTTAAAATCTTCAATCATTTCAGGTTTTACTCCTCCAGCTGGCATAACTTCAATTCGACCACTTGCATATGTTTGAAGTTCTTTAATTCGCTCCATTCCACCTACTTTTGGACTTGTTAAAACACGTATAAATCCGAGTTTTATCAACTGATCAATTGCCTTTTTCCAATCAACAATTTCATCAAATGCTCGGTGAAAAACCAACTTTTTATCTTTTGATGCACGTTTCCAAATTTCAATTGTATCTAAATCAATTTCATTTGAGTTGGTCAATGCACCAATTACGAATCCCTCTACCTCTGAATTTTGAAACTGATTAATTTGTTCTCGCATCACAATAATTTCATCGTAAGAATAAACAAAACCACCTGCTCGTTGACGAATCAATACATATTGAGGTAAATCGAATGTTTCTGCAATCCAATTTACCATTGCTATTGAAGGTGTTAATCCTCCTTGTTCAAGAGCAATACACGTTTCAATACGATCTAGATTTAAATCTGCAGCTAAACGAGCGGCTTCTAAACTTCCAACACACAATTCCTTTTCCATAGTTTTTAAATAATTCGTTACTTGGTAATAATTATTTCATCAATGAATGTCCATGGACTAAAGCCTTCACCTGGTTTACCTATGGGAATTGTTTTATCTTGTATAAATACAAATTTCAAGAAACGTGCTTTGGTATTCTGACTGATTCTATTCCATTCTCCTATGGTTTTCATTTCCATCGTCTTTGAGAAGTTAATTCCATCATTCGAAGTCCAAATTTCAAGTGATTTTGGCAAATAAATCCATGAATTGTTTTCATTTAAACATTGAAATTTAATCGTATTGAATTTAGTTTTCTTCTCTAAATCAAGCGTGAATTTAATCGTATCATTCGTGAATCCCAACCATTGTTTTCCTTTCCAAGGCTTTGAACCAACAATTCCGTTTGTGAATCCAAATTCTTGTTGATACGTATAAGGAGCTTTTGGAGGCGTTTCAAAAGTGATTTTCTTTCCGATTGCTAAATGTGTTGTGAGTTGAAATTCCGTATTTCTAATTTTTTTTCCCATGTATTCACTTTCAACTTTTACCGTATTTACAACTGCTTTTTTAGTTGGTAAAAGTGTAATACTTGGTGCGCTAATTAACTTTTGACCTGAAATTGAGGTAGATGAAACAACATATATTCCATTTGTAGCTGGAACAATATCACAGTTGGGATCAAATAAAGCTTTAGAATAGGGCATTCCATTTTTATCCAAACGAGGAAGTTCAAACGTGATTAAATCATTTAGAAAATCAGAATAAGTTCGTTTGTTTTTCGACCATAACACTTCAGCAAGAGCAATCATTCGTGGAAAAGCATTGATTTCTACATTTTGAATTTCTGGAAGATATTCTGTCCATAGATTTGCTTGTGCACCTAAAATAAAGTGCTGTTTACTTAAATCTAATTTTTCGGGAATAGGTTCAAATGCGAATACTTTTTCTAATGGAGTGAATCCTCCCCAAGATAATTGTTCGTCTGGATGTGCGCTTTGATAATGATCAAAATAACAATGAGAACCAGGTGTCATAACAACAAAATGTCCAGAATTTGCCGCTTCTAAACCACCATCCATTCCTCGCCAAGACATTACTTGTGCATTTTCAGCTAATCCACCCTCCAAAATTTCGTCCCAACCCATTAAATTACGTCCATTTTTTCGTAAATGTTTTTCCATTTCTTCGATAATGAAACGTTGCAATTCAAATTCATCTTTTAAATCGTGCTTACTTTTTTGAACTTGACATTTAGAACAACTTTTCCAACTCGTTTTTGGAACTTCATCACCTCCAACATGAATTGTTTTACTAGGAAAAAGTACCATCACCTCATCCAAAATATCCTTCAAGAAGTTAATTGTTTCATCTTTTGAGCAAAAAACCTCGTTAAATACACCCCAAGTTGACGCTACAGGATTAAAATCACCTGAACAACCATATTCAGGGTAAGCTGCTAAAGCGGCCCTAGCATGTCCCGGAAGCTCAATTTCTGGTATTACGGTTATTCCTCTTTCTTGACAATAACTTACAAGTTCTTTTATTTCTTCTTGTGTATAAAAACCACCGTAGCGTTTCTTTTCAAATTGCATGGGTGTATTGCGAATATGTCCAATAAGAGTTGAATCGCGGAATCCACCGATTTCAGTTAGTTTCGGGTATTTTTTAATTTCAATTCTCCAACCCTGATCGTCTGTTAAATGCCAGTGAAAACGATTAATTTTCAACATGGAAAGTTGATCTACAAAAGCTTTAATTTCATTTATTTCAAAGAAATGACGTGAACAATCTAAATGTGTACCGCGATAAGGAAAACGAGGAGAATCTTTGATTGTAGCACAGTTTATTTTTAAATCAATTGTAATCAATTGACTTAATGTTTGTAACGCATAAAACAAACCCTCGTAATCCGTATAGTGAATTTCTATATTTCTACTTCTTACACTTATTTCATACGATTCAGCTTTTAAATTAATCGTTTTCTTGCAACTGATTGTAGCATTTTTAGAATTGCTTGTGGAAATAAATTTTAGCGAATTTAATTGTTTGTATTGTTCATTTATAATTGGGATAATTGATTCATTTTCAGTTAAATAAACTTTAACTTCTCTTTCAAGTTGTAAGAAACCCGATTCAGCTTTGTAAGATTCCGGTTGAGGGAAAACACTTTTTTGTGAATAAGAAGTTAATGGTATTAAAAAAAGTAGACAGCTGAAAATTCGAAAGTTTAAACCCATTTGTGTAATATATGTTGAATCGAAGGTAAAAAAAAACGGAGACACTAGCGAGAGTTCTCCGTTTTAAAATTTATTTTGATTTTTTATTTAGCAGTAACCATTGCTTTAAGATATTCTCTATTCATACGAGCGATGTTTTCTAAAGAAATTCCTTTAGGACATTCCACTTCACAAGCACCAGTGTTTGTACAATTTCCGAATCCTTCTTCGTCCATTTGTTTTACCATGTTCAAAACACGTTCTTTCGCTTCAACTTTACCTTGAGGTAATAAAGCTAATTGAGAAACTTTCGCAGAAACGAATAACATTGCTGAAGCATTTTTACATGTTGCAACACATGCTCCACATCCGATACAAGTTGCAGCAGAGAAAGCCTCGTCAGCGATTTCTTTTCCGATTGGAATTGCGTTTGCATCTAAAGAACGACCAGAAGTATTTACAGAAACGAATCCACCAGCTTGTTGAATACGATCAAAAGATGAACGATCAACAACTAAATCTTTAATTACTGGGAATGCTTTTGCTCTCCACGGTTCAACGTAAATAGTTTCACCATCTTTGAATTTACGCATGTGTAATTGACAAGTCGTTACAGCACGATCTGGTCCGTGAGCTTCACCATTGATGAACATTGAACAACTTCCACAAATTCCTTCGCGGCAATCGTGATCAAATGCAATTGGTTCTTTTCTTTCGTTGATCAATTGTTCGTTTAATTGATCCATCATTTCCAAGAACGAACTATCAGTAGAAACGTTGTCTAATTTATACGTTTCCATTTGACCTTTTGAACTAGCGTTTTTTTGACGCCAAACCTTTAGGTTAATATTTATTGTTTTACTTGCCATACTTTTAGTATTAAGGCACTAGGCAAATGGCACTAGCACCAAATTCAACAATTATTTTATATCAATTTTATTAATCAAGGAATTTATCATTTTTCCCTCTTCAATTATTTGTTCTTTTATAGTTTCGAGTAACAATTCATTTTTTACAAATTTAAGTTGATTTGACAACTCAAGATGAGTATCTAATTCGTAAAGTGAACCTCTTGCTATTTTTAAAAACTGTACATAACTTTTTGTAGATTGTCTACCATAACCTTCAGCAATATTAGCAGAAATTGAAACTGAACAACGACGTATTTGTGATATTAAACCAAATTTTTCTTCTTCTGGAAAATCTTTTGTTAACTCATATGTATTTACACAAAGAGAAAGTCCTTTTTGCCAAATTTTTAAATCTTTATATGAATTTAATTCTCCCATTCTAACGTTTCTATTGCCTTCTGCCTTTATTCTGATGCCTACTTATAGTTTCTAGCTGCAATTTTGATGTACTCGTATTTCAATTCTTCTTTGTGTAACTGAGATTGAGTAATATCCATTCCTTTGTATTCCCAAGCTCCAACAAATTTGAAGTTTTCATCATCACGTAAAGTTTCACCTTCTGCATCTTGGTACTCTTCACGGAAATGTCCACCACATGATTCATTGCGTTGTAGTGCATCTTGTGCCATTAATTGTCCCAATTCGATAAAGTCAGCAACGCGTAATGCTTTTTCTAATTCTGCATTCAATTCGTTTGCATCACCAGGAACATAAACATCTTTGTAGAACTCCTCACGTAAAGCAGCGATTTCAGAAATAGCTTCTTTTAAGCCAGCTTCATTACGACCCATTCCAACTTTGTTCCACATAATTAAACCTAATCGTTTGTGGAAATGGTCAACTGATTTTGAACCCTTGTTGTTTATGAATGAATTGATTTGTTCTTTCACACTGTTTTCAGCTTCATCAAATTCTGGTAGACTTGTTGAAATTTTACCTGTACGGATATCGTTTGCCAAATAATTAGAGACAGTATATGGTAAAACAAAATAACCATCTGCTAAACCTTGCATCAATGCTGAAGCACCTAAACGATTTGCACCATGATCAGAGAAATTCGCTTCTCCAGCAACAAAACATCCTGGAATTGTAGATTCTAAGTTATAATCAACCCATACACCACCCATGGTGTAGTGAACAGCTGGATAAATTTTCATTGGTGTTTCGTATGGATTCTCATCTGTAATTTTCTCATACATCTGGAATAAGTTTCCATATTTTTCTTCAACCCAAGCTTTTCCTAATTGTTGAATTTTCTCGTCAGAAGGATTGTGGTCACCTGAAGTATATGCTGCTTGTTTTCCTTTTGAAATAATTTCAGTAGAAAAATCTAAGTAAACACCTTCATTTGTATCATTTGCTTCAATACCAAAACCTTGGTCACATCTTTCTTTAGCTGCTCTCGATGCAACATCACGAGGAACTAAGTTTCCAAATGCTGGATATCTTCTTTCCAAGAAATAGTCGCGATCTTCTTCAGCTAATTGAGTTGGTTTTAATTTTCCTGCTCTAATTGCTTCTGCATCTTCTTTCTTTTTAGGAACCCAAATTCTTCCTGAGTTTCTTAAAGATTCTGACATCAACGTCAATTTTGATTGGTTTGTTCCATGAACAGGAATACAAGTTGGGTGAATTTGTACAAAACAAGGGTTTGCAAAAAACGCACCTTTTTTGTGCACCTTCCAAGCTGCAGTTACGTTAGATCCCATTGCATTTGTAGACAAGAAATAAACGTTTCCGTAACCACCACTTGCAATAATCACAGCGTGTGCTGAATGACGTTCCAATTCACCTGTAATTAAATTTCGCGCAATAATACCTCGAGCTTTACCGTCAACTTTAACTAAGTCTAGCATTTCGTGACGGTTGTACATTTTCACATTACCCAAACCAATTTGGCGAGATAATGATGAATATGCTCCTAGTAATAATTGTTGTCCTGTTTGTCCAGCTGCGTAAAAAGTACGTTGTACTTGTGTACCACCAAACGAACGATTGTCTAAGTTACCTCCATATTCACGTGCAAAAGGTACACCTTGAGCAACACATTGGTCGATAATATTTCCTGAAACTTCAGCTAAACGATGTACGTTTGCTTCACGTGCACGGTAATCACCACCTTTAATTGTATCATAAAATAAACGGTAAACCGAGTCACCATCATTTTGGTAATTTTTTGCAGCATTGATTCCTCCTTGTGCAGCAATTGAATGCGCACGACGTGGAGAATCTTGAAAACAAAAAGCTTTCACATTATACCCCATTTCTCCAAGAGAAGCAGCAGCAGAAGCACCTGCCAAACCAGTTCCAACAACAATGATGTCGATTTTTGGACGGTTATTAGGAGCAACTAAGTTTAAATGATCTTTATAGCTTGTCCATTTTTCAGCTAAAGGACCAGTAGGTATTTTTGAATCTAAAATTGACATATAATTCGATTTTAAAGATTATTTATTTAAGAAAATTAGAATTGGAATAATAGCAAATGCTAATGGTACCAATATAGCAAACGCTTTACCAAATATAGAAATGAATGGAGTGTAGCGTTTATGATTGATTCCTAAAGTTTGGAAAGCAGAAGCAAATCCATGCCATAAGTGGAAAGACAAAACAAACATAGAAACTGTATACAAAATAACAGCTAACCAAGCAAGGTCATTTGTTGGCTGTCCATTATTTTCATGTCCAAAAAAGTTCATTACAACTGTGTGTAAGTCTTTGTAACCTTCACCTACCTTTAAATTTGTTTTCTTATCAAATAATTCAGTTTTGTGCTTTTCTTCAAGGTTTTTCATTTCTGTACCCAATTCCACACCAACATTTTGCAAAACCATGTTATTTGCAGTTGAAGGATATGTCACAGAATATGGTTTGTAAGAGCCATCTGTAGTTAACACAAATTTTTGAACTAAATCAATATTCATTGGCTGTCCATCCATAGGATTTTGTGTGCTCTCAGTAGATTCTTTAACAATAAAATGCATTGGAACATCTCCCTTTACCTTTTGCTTCCACCAGAAGTTAGCCATGTGTGTACAAATAAACACCAAAACAACAGTACCTAAAATCGCCATGTAGCGAGATGGAAGTTTTGAGTTTTTGTCAGCACGTTCGTAAGCATAACCTTGTGGGCGCGCTTTTTTGTTTTTAAAGGTTAAAACAAAACCATCAACAGCATGGAAAATAATGGAAATGTATGTTACATAAGCCATAATTTTGATTAGAATGTTGTGACCCATGAAGTAAGCATATTCATTAAATGCTCTTCTTCCTTCTTCACCTGTTTTTAGAACTAACTGAAGGTTTCCTAATAAGTGTCCTACTAAAAAGAGACACAAAAATAGACCTGTCAAAGCCATCCAATATTTTTTGGCAATTGACGATTTTAATAGTGCTGATTTACTCATACATAATCTGTTTTATTAACACGCAAATTTACTATACATAACAAAGTAAAAGACATAAGGTTCTTATTTAGATTCAATATAGATAAATCGATTTAAGAAGCTTATTTTATTGAATATTAATTAGATAAATTAATCCCCTTTTAATTCCGAAAGAATTTTTTGAACATCTAATTCTGTTTGTGTTAGTTTTTGCTTACAAAAACGAATCAATTCTGCTGCTCTTTCCACTTTTTTTGCCAAAATATCCACTGAAATTTCACCCGACTCAATTTCTTCAATAATTGTCTGTAATTCTTCAAAAGATTTCTCGTAATTTTCTATTATTTCACTTTTCATACTTTCTTATTTTTAGTTATTTTTTCAATTTTCGTTTCAATCGTTGAAATTGAATTTAAAATCGTAAGTTTTTCTCCTACTTTAACTTCATTTTGTTCAGAAATAACACCTTTTTGGTTGGTAACAATTGAATAGCCTCTTTCTAACACTTTTCTAGGATCCAAATAATGAATTGTTTTTTCAGCATAATCTAAAACTCTGTTTTCATCAGAAGTTTTTTTAATTATGCCTTGGGACAACTGCTTTTCAAGTAATAGAATAGTTTCAAAGTGTTTCTCAACTGAAAGCAATGATTTTTCTTTTACTTGACTTGCAATTGTGTCTTGAACTTGTGTTTTCTCAGAAATGAAATTTTTAGAAACATACTTCAAAGCTTCCTCTTTTTGCATCAAAACTGAGGACGACTTGTTTACAAATTGAAAAGTACAAAATTTAAAAGCATTGGAAACCTCTTCTAATTGATACTGAAAATAATCCATTCGTCTACTTATTTCATTTTCAAATTCAGAAACAGTGTTAAGGAAATTCTGATTGTTTCTAGTTTTTAACGTTTCAACAACAGCAGGCAATTGAATAATTAAATTCGTTAAATCTTGAACGATTTCCCGAGCAATTGAAATCAAATAATTAGCCGTATCAGATGGTGTAATTCCATTTCGAAAAGCAACCATTTCTGCAACTGTTAAGTTAGTTGAATGTCCGATTCCCGTCAACACAGGTAAGGGAAAAGCACATATTTCTTTACATAAGCTATAATTGTTAAAACAATGCATTCCGATTTCATTTCCACCACCACGAACAATTACAACTAAATCAAAATGTTGTTTCACTTTTTCGATACGTTTTAATTGGCTAACAATGGAGTCAATTGCACTATCTCCATTTACATTTGCTTCAAATAATAAATGCTCGAAAAGAAAGTTTTCAGCGTTTTTATCTAATAGTGTAATGAAATCTGAATAACCTTTCGTTCCATTTTGCGAAATAACAGCAATTCTTTTTGGCAAATAAGCCATTTTCAATTGTTGATTTGCATTGATAAGGTTTTCTTTACTTAAGCGTTCAATCGTTTCAATTTTTTCCTTTTGTAAAGTTCCAATCGTATAATTCGGATCGATGTCCAAAATTTCTAATGAAAGACCGTAAAGTGGAGAAAAATTTATTTTGACATTCAATAAAAGCTGCATCCCGTCAGAAATTGGTTCTCCAACTGAAGTCTCAAATTTTCTTTTTATTGATTGGAAGGTTGTTTTCCAGATGGTTGCATTTAATTGTGCGATGATTACATCATTTTCTTTTTGTACAAGTTCTGGAAAGCAATGTCCTTTGTTACTTAAATTGAGTTTATTCATCTCAGCACTCACCCAATAAGTACGTGCATATCTTTCAGCGATAGTTTTCTGAAGGGAGTCTGCTACTTGTTTGAGTGTGAAATGTTCCATACGGAATAAAGGTAACAGAAATTATTTTGATACACAAACAAACATTTTTTGATTAAATAGTTGGAGATTTGAATTTTTTTCTGTATCTTCACTTAAGCGTTACATGCTTTCAGACGCATGTATCGGAAAAGTTATCTGATTTCTCCGCCAAAATCAAAGCCTTTTTCAGGAACCATAAAACTCAAATTCCCTTCGTTATCTTCAGCCATCAAAATCATCCCTTGCGACTCAACTCCTCTAATTTTTCGTGGTTCCAAATTCAATAAAACCGCAACCGTTTTACCAACAACTTCCTCAGGAGCATAATGTGCCGCAATACCAGAAACAATAGTACGTGTATCAACACCAACATTCACAGTCAATTGCAATAATTTATCTGCTTTCGGAACTTTTACAGCTTCTATGATCGTACCTAAACGAATATCTAACTTCGAAAAATCATCAAACGTAATGTTCTCTTTTTGAGGAGTAAAATTAGTTTCCACTGGTTTACTTTCATGCAACAAAGCCACTTCACGTTCAACCAATTCATCCTCGATTTTAGGAAACAAGATAGTTGGTGGTGAAATAAAATGATTTGCTTGAATTTGTAATTCTCCAACTTGATCCCAAGATTTCAGTTGTGTATTCATGAATTCACGAATCTTAGCAGCAGTTTCAGGTAAGAATGGTTCCAAAACCAAACCTAAATTAGCAGTGATTTGCAAAGCAATGTGCATAATCGTTTCTACACGTTTTGGATCAGTTTTCACCAATTTCCATGGCTCTGTATCAGCTAAATATTTGTTTCCAATACGCGCTAACAGCATTGCTTCTGCTTGGGCATCACGTAATTTATACTGATAAACCAATTCAGAAATACGCGTCGGAATGCGTTTCATTTCAAACAAAACTTCTCTATCGATATCTAAAAGTTCACCACACTCAGGTGTTTTTCCTTCGTAATATTTTTGGGTTAAAACTAGAACACGGTTGATGAAATTCCCTAAAATATCAGCCAATTCATTGTTTACACGTGCTTGAAATTCTTTCCATGTAAATTCTGCATCCTTTGTTTCTGGAGCAATACACGTTAAAGTATACTTTAATTCATCCGATTTTGTTGGATAACGCTCTAAGAATTCGTGCAACCAAACCGCCCAATTACGTGAAGTTGAAAATTTATCTCCTTCTAAATTCAAAAATTCATACGCCGGAACATTGTCAGGTAGAATGAAACCGCCGTGATCTTTCAATAAAATGGGGAAAATAATGGCATGGAAAACAATATTGTCCTTACCTATAAAATGCACCAATTTACGCTCTTCATTACACCAATAGTCTTTCCAATCTTTATTATTGTCAAGCGCCCATTGTTTTGTAGCGGAAATATATCCAATTGGAGCATCCAACCAGACATACAGCACTTTTCCATCCGCACCTGGAAGTGGAACAGGAACTCCCCAATCCAAATCACGTGTCATTGCTCTTGGACGCAAACCTCCATCAATCCATGAAAGACATTGTCCAATTACTTGATTTCTCCAAGCTTTAGGATCGTGTTGTTGTTTTCCGTCTAAAATTCCTTCTTTGATCCATGAACGCAACCATTCTTCGTGACGTTCCATAGGTAAAAACCAATGCGATGTACTCCTCAAAATAGGTGATTTTCCACTCAAAGTAGAAACTGGATTTTTTAAATCTGTTGGACTTAAAGTTGAACCACATTTTTCACATTGATCTCCGTATGCACTTGGGTTTTGACAATTGGGACATTCTCCAGTTATGTATCTATCCGCTAAAAACTGTTGGTACTCCTCGTCGTAATATTGTTCTGTTGTTTCTTGTGTGAATTTTCCGTTTGCTTCTAATACTTTGAAAAACTCTTGTGCTGTTTCAATGTGAATTTGCTCAGAAGTACGGTGAAATATATCAAATGAAATTCCGAATTGCTTGAATGAATCTCCGATAACTTTATTGTACTTATCAACTATTTCTTTAGGTGTAATTCCTTCTTTTTTCGCGCGTAATGTAATTGCAGCACCGTGTTCATCAGATCCACAAATGAAAGCTACATCGTGATTATTTAAGCGTAAAAAGCGAACAAAAATATCTGCAGGTAAATAAACACCAGCAACGTGTCCTAAATGAAGTGGACCATTTGCATAAGGTAAAGCCGCAGTTACTGTATATTTTTGTTGTGACATAGTTGAATAAATTTAGTGCAAAGTTAAAAGTAAAATAACAATTTACACTTGTTTATAAATTTCAAGAAGCAATTTCTTTTTTTACTCATTGTTTTGAAAGAATTTTATACTTTCGCCTCATGTCAAAATTCGCAGCAATTGATATTGGTACAAATGCCGTTCGCCTTTTAATTGGCGATATTTCATCAGATAAAGATCAAGAATTTGTTAAGAAAATTTCTTACACACGCTTGCCCTTACGTCTTGGAGAAGAGGTGTTTATGATTGGAAAAATATCTGATTCAAAAGCAGAAGCATTTGTGAAAGCAATGAAGGCTTTTTCATTAATTGCTGATATTTTCAAAGTGGATGATCTACGCGCATGTGCTACAAGTGCGATGCGTGACGCAAAAAATGGTGAGGAAATCATTGAAAAAGTAAAAAAAGAAGCGGGAATCGACATTGAAATTATTTCTGGTGATGAAGAAGCTCGCTTAATTTTTGGAGCCTTTCAGTTATTAAAAATTGAAAAGAAATCACATTATTTAGTAATTGATGTGGGTGGTGGTTCTACAGAAATTACCATTTTCGAGAACGGAATTAAGATTGCTGCGCGGAGTTTTGATATTGGTACAGTTCGAATCCTCAAAGATAAAGTGACCGATTCCAGTTGGGAAAACGTTAAAACATGGTTGGCGGAAAATGTTTCAAACAATCCACATGATGTGTATGGAACAGGAGGAAATATCAATAAAATTCACAAATTATTTGGTTTAACTGACGACGAAGAAGTGAGTTTATCCGAAATGGTAGACTTTGCTGATAAGTTAAAAGCACTCTCTTTGGAGGATCGAATGAAAAAATATAAACTGAAAGCCGATCGAGCTGATGTAATTCTACCAGCGCTTGATATTTATATTTTCTGCCTTAATTGTTTGAATGTAAACGAAATAGCAGTTCCTAAAATGGGGCTTTCTGATGGAATGATCTACGATATGTATTTAAAATCATTCTAAATTAGATTTTAATGACAGAATTATGACAAAGTAAAGTCATTCTGTAGCGAAATTTGTTTTAAACAAACGAAAGGTGTTCAGTCATTATTGTAGCATAGCATTTACACATCGCAACCTTGATGTATCGTACATTGGAAGTCTTCATATTGAAAAAGATTTTCAACAAGAACGATTCACCCAAGTTAAAGCTGCGTTGCAAATTGACGAAGTACTATTTCTTTCGACTTGCAATCGCGTTGAATTTCATTTAGTGTCCTCTTTCAAAATCGAACAAGCGGATTTATTGTTGTTTTTCAGTACGCTTTATCCTGATTTTTCATCTGATACTGTCGATTTCTTTGTTCATCAAGCTGAAGTCTATGAAAACGAAGAAGCAGTAATGCATCTCTTGCGTGTTGCATCTTCTATCGATTCATTAGTAGTCGGTGAACGTGAAATTATCACTCAGGTTCGAGGTGCATTTGAACAATCAAAGTCTCTTGGTCTTTCTGGCGATTTTATTCGAATTTTAATTCGTCATACTATTGAAACAGCTAAGAAAGTATATACAGAAACAAAAATTTCATTAAAACCGGTTTCTGTAGTTTCTATCGCCTATCAACGACTTCTAGGAATGAATGTTCCTAAAACTTCTAAAGTTCTAGTTGTTGGTACAGGTGTTACAAATACTGCGATGGTTCGATTCTTAAAGAAATACGGACTTACTGATTTCACTTTTTACAATCGATCTATTCACAACGCAGAAGCGTTAGCACAAGAAATTGGAGGAACGGCACATTTACTTAGTGATCTACCAAAACATTCTGGTGGATTCGATATTTTGGTTTCGTGTACAAGTGCACAAGAAACTGTAATTTCTTCTGAATTGTATGGAAAATTGTTAGCTGGAGATTCTCAAGCGAAAGTGACAATTGATTTAGCTTTACCGAGCGATTTAGATGAAAACATTCATGCTGATTTTGCTACTAAACAAATTTCAATTCAAAGCTTACAAAAAACTGCAGATTTACATTTACAAGAACGTTCACAAGAAATTGATTCAGTGGAAGCAATATTAAATGAAGCTTTAGAAAATTTCAAACAACTTGCTAAGTTGAGAAAAGTAGAAATTGCTATGCGTGAAGTTCCAGCTATCGTGAAAGAAATTCGTTCCGATGCCTTCAATGCGGTTTTTAAAGCTGAAATCGAACAGTTAGATGGTCCAGCAAAAGAAACCTTACAAAAAGTACTCGATTATGTCGAGAAAAAATACATGGCTGTACCAATGAAAATGGCCAAAGAAATTCTTATTCAAAATTAAAATCTCAAACGTAAATGCGTCCAATTCGAATCGGTTCTCGAGGAAGTGAATTAGCACTTTGGCAAGCGAACCATGTAAAAAACCAATTAGAAAAATTAGGTGCTGAAGTTTCAATTACAATCATTAAAACTCAAGGAGATCAAATCCAACACCTCTCTTTCGATAAATTGGAAGGAAAAGGTTTTTTCACAAAAGAAATCGAAGAAGCATTATTAGCAAATGAGATCGATTTAGCTGTTCATTCACACAAAGATTTAGAAACAACTCCACCCGATGGATTAGTGATTGCGGCCGTTTCTGAACGTGAAAACCCTGCTGATGTTTTATTAATTCATCCAAGTGCTGTTGATTCAACTCAAGAATGGGGATTGAAAGAAAATGCAATTATCGGAACCTCTTCGGCTAGAAGAAAAGCACAAATTGTTGCTTTCCGTCCTGATTTGGAAATCAAAGATCTACGTGGAAACGTTCCAACCCGCTTAAATAAATTGGTTGCTGGTGAATACGACGCAATCATGTTGGCGAAAGCTGGTTTAGACCGTTTGGAATTGGATTTACAAGGAATGACCGAATTCGTTATGGATCCAGAAGAATTCATCCCAGCTCCCGCGCAAGGAGTTTTAGGTTTACAAATTCGAGAAGAAGACACAGAATTGTTTGATCTCATACAAGCAATGAACAACAAAGAAGTTGCAGCAAAAATTAGAATAGAACGCTTGGTTTTAAATAAAATGGACGGTGGCTGTCAATTACCACTTGGAGTTTATTGTCCTGAACCCGGAAAAGTTGTTGTAGCATACGCGAAAAACTGGGAAGAAGGAAGTGAATGGTTCCAATTTGAAGGAGAACACGACGATGATTTAGCAGATATCGTTGTGGAAGAATTGATGGAATTTCAAAACGAAGACTAAGTGAAAATTCGTTCGCTTTTTATTTCAACAGAACTTCCGAAAGACAATGAATTACGACAATTTTGTCTTGACAATGATATTAATTTAATAGCTGAATCATTATTATCATTTGAAGCTGTAGAACATACCACTGAATTTAAGGGAGAGGTTATTTTCTTTTCATCTATTCGTTGTTTTGAGTTTTACAAAGGGAATATCCAAAACAAAACCCTTGCAGTTTATGGACAAGGTACAGCAGCTAAAATTCTAAAAACTAACCCAGATCTAAAAAATCAAATTGACTTTATTGGTGAGCAAACAAATGATCCAGCAACTATTGCAAAGGATTTAGTTTCTTGGCTTGGTAATAGAACAATATTATTTCCCCTTGGTTCGAAAAGCTTAAAATCCATTTCAAAACATATCCCAAAAAGTCAAGTGGAGGAAGAGATTGTTTACGAAACACAACTTTATCCCAAAATTATTAAATTAGTTGATGTTTGTGTGTTCACAAGTCCAAGTAATGTGGAGAGTTACTTACAAGTGAATGAAAAACAGAATCATACTATTTATGTTGCTTGGGGAAAATCGACATACGATAAATTGACTAATCTTAACTTTCGTGTTATAATGTTATTAGCTGAAAGCTCTTATAAATCATTAATTAAAAATTTAGTTTTATTGTGACAATTTTTAATGAAAGAGACCGCTGTATATCAATGCGGTCTCTTTTCTTTTTATAGGAAAAAATCTTATAAACAGTTGAATTTAACTCATTGCGACTAACCAAACAGCACCCCCACCTTGATTATTTGGAAATAAATCTGTAAAATTCTGTCGTAATTCTTGTTAAATAACGTGGAAGTGGATTAATTCTTCCTGAGATAACGTTTTGCCGCTTTGCGAAGGCGGGTATTTTTAGCACTTCACTGTCATAGAAGCGAAACTCCCGCTTTTGTAAACTCTAGCTATTATGGGCTGTTTTATTCAGCAAATATCAATCAATAGTTAATGCAATAGAATAAATAACAGCGTCTTTACCATTTTCCAGAGGTTCAGCGCATGCCGATATCCCCCAGTAAAGCGTTTGACCACTTACACACTTATACGTATTTCCCTCATAGATCATTTTAAATTCATTTTTCACCATTGCTTTTAAAAACAAAGAAGTAAGTTCGATAATATCAGAAGAAGTCAAACCTAACTTACTGTCACGGTTAATTTCTTCGATGCACCCTTGAACACAAGATACTTCTTGTTTCGAATCATCGGTTGAATTGGAACGAAGTGAACAAAGCAATGTGCCACTATTCGAAGTTATTGGCTTAGGTTGATTTATGGGCCAATTTGTTATTAATTGTTGCTCTTGCTGTTGCTTAATGATTAACGCTGTTACTTCTACATCATTGTTAGATGTAATACCATACAAATCAGCAATCTGTTTAAGACCTGTTTGTTTAATCAGTTTGTTTTCTCCCACTAAATTAACAACTCTCGTCACAGCATAAACTCCTGGACTACTTTGAATTACTGCATACTGTGAATAAGAAGTGCCTGAAGAACTGTAAGGTGTGGCATCTACTTTTCCAGTAGGCAATAAAATTGTTGCTGATATTTCAGTAACTAAGCAGACACCTCTTCCAAAGGATTGCCCTGATCCATTACCAAGGTTGTAACTATCTGAACTGCAAGCAGCATAACTAATTGTTCCTGTAGCTGTATGTCCACAGCTATTTTGAATATGAACATCTGGATAACTCATAATTAAAAATTTATTTTCTTCCTACTCATGTGGCTTTTCGGTTTCTGCCTCTCATTGAATTGACTGAATGAGTACAGTCCGTTTTTTGAAGTGGTTTCTGCTCCACTTTATAAGAATCAGTCCTGATTTATATAATGCATTAATTGATTTGTGAATTCGTAACAAACATAAAACACTAACGAATTATTTTTTAATGGTATGTTATTAAATTGAAAATTAATGCTGTAAATACATCAAATTAGAATCATGAAAAAGGAGGGGATTAAAATTCCATAGAAAAACTATCTTTGTTTCATGCGGAATTTTCTCTTGATTTTCTTTTTGTTTACGCTTTACCAAATTGTTGGACAAACAAAGGCATTCCGCAAATTTTCAGTAGAAGATGGTCTATCTCAATCACAGGTTTATGCCATGTTGGAAGATCACAATGGTTATTTATGGCTGGGAACTCGTGGTGGTGGACTTTCAAAATTTGACGGAAAAAATTTCCAATCCTTTAATCAACTAGACGGTTTACCCAACGCTTTTATTTACACGCTTTTACAGGATAAGAATAAGAACATTTGGATTGGAACCAACGACGGACTTTGTTATTACAACGGCAAAAAGTTTAAAACCATAAAAGTAAACGTAGACGCAGAACAGTTGATGGTTTTCTCTTTGGCTTTAGATGAAAAAAATGTGCTCTGGGCTGGAACGAACAAAGGAATTTTTGTATTAAAAAACAATGAGTTGATTTGTATGAACGAACAACTTTCCTTCCCTGCTCAAAGTGTCAATTCGCTCTTAATCGATCAATCAAAATTGTATGCTGGGGGTTCTTTCGGTTTTTTTGAATACAATTTTACGAAAAAGAAACTCATTCAATGGAAAGATAAAGAACGGGTAATGCGCAATGCAATCACAACAATCGTAAAAGATAAAAAGGGAATCCTTTGGATTGGAACTTATGGTGATGGACTTTATTGTAAACAGAAACATAAATTCCACCGAATTGATTTAAAACTAGAACTTTATAAGGAAAGTGTGTTTAAAATCTGTGTCGATAAAAACGATAATTTATGGATTGGAACACTAACGAAAGGTTTAGTTCATTACAATCGGAAAAGTAAACAATTTACTGTTTACTCAGAGAAAAAAGGATTAAGTAACAATCATGTTCGTACCATAATTCAAGATAAATCAGGTACTATTTGGGTGGGGACATCTGGTGGAGGAATTAATAGTTTCAATTCAAATGGATTTACACATTTTACCACAGCAAATGGTTTAAGTGCGAACTTCATTTATTCGATTTTTAGAGATTCTAAACAACGACTTTGGCTAGGAACAGGTACAGAAGGAGTTACTATCATTGAAAAAGATAAAAACACAACCCTAAATTCTTCATCAGGTTTTGAAGCGAATAAAGTGAAATCTATCGTTGAGGATAATTTAGGTGTAGTTTACTTCGGAACTGAAGGTCAAGGTATTGGGTATAGTGAAAATGGAGCGTTTTCTTTCTTAAAATCAACGGAGAAAATGCACGTAAAACAACTGATCAAAGACCGTTCAGGAAAAATATGGGCGACAACTTTAGGTGCAGGAATTTTAGAAATTGAAAACACGGAACATCCAAAAGTTCTCAGACAATGGAAACCAAATGATGGAATTATAAGTTATCGGGTTACTTCAATGGCTGAGTTGCCAACAGGAGCTTTCGTTTATGGAACAGAATCTCAAGGAATTGGATTTTTTAATCCGCAAACAAAACAAACAAGCTCTTTCAGTGAATCCAAAGGATTTCCATCCAATTTTATTCGCTGTTTTGAGTTAAAGAACAATCATTTATTCATCGGTACAGCTGGAGATGGAATTGTTTTAATGAATATTTTAACTAAAAAAGTAATTCGTGTATTTTCTGGAAAAGATGGTCTGATTTCTGGAAATATTTATTCCTTAAAATTTCATGAAAATCAATTGTTTGTAGCAAGTGAAAGGGGTTTGGATGTTTTACAGTTAAACAAACAATTGAAAGTCATTTCTTCCAAACATTATGGAAAAAGCGATGGGTTTTTAGGTGTAGAAACTTGCTTGAACAGTAGTTGGCTGGATGACGATGGAGTTTTGTGGTTTGGAACAATCAATGGATTGACGCGTTACGAATCTCGCACAAATAAAATCAATCAAACTCCTCCTACTTTGAGCTTGGAAGATGTGTTATTATTTTATGAGCCACTTTCCAAAACCGATCCAAAATTGTCCATTAATCCTTGGAAAACTCCAGAAAATTTGATTTTAAAACACGATCAAAACCACTTGAGTTTCCTCTTTAAAGGAATCAATTTAAGTAATCCAGATGGTGTAAGTTATTCCTGGAAAATGGAGGGATTTGATCCGGATTGGTCGCCATGGACAAGTGATCAGCGCATCGTGTATTCCAACTTGAAAAGTGGTGATTATACGTTTAAGGTTCGTGCAAAAAATGAAGATGGATACGTTTCAAAAGAACCATTAATACTAAAAATTCAAATCGAAACTCCGTTTTGGTTGAGTACTTGGTTCATTTTCTTGGTCTCAATTTCTGGACTTTTACTACTTTGGTTGGCATGGAATCAACAAACAAAACGGATTCAAAAGAAAGCACTTTTAGCTCAAGAAAAAGTTGAATTGTCTAAAAATCTAATTGAATTGGAACAAAAAGCCTTGCGCTTGCAAATGAATCCACATTTTATTTTCAATGCATTGAATTCAATTCAGGGTTTGATTGGAACTGAAAACGAAACGCAAGCACGCTATTATTTGGCGAAATTTGCACGATTGATGCGCCAAATTCTAGATAACTCAAAGCATCAAAAAGTTACGCTTGAAACAGAAATCGCAACACTTGAAAATTACTTATTGATCGAACAGTTTTGCAATGCAAATAACTTTGAATATGAAATTGAGAAAAACATCAAAACAGAGCTTAATTTTATTGAAATTCCGCCCATGTTGATTCAGCCATTTGTGGAGAATGCAATCAAACATGGATTTAAGAACCGTGAGAATCAAAGGGAGAAAGCGAAAATTAGTATCACATTTCATGAAAAAGAACACGAATTAATTTGTAGTATTTGCGATAATGGAGTTGGACGTGGAAAAGCAAAAGAAAACACCAGTGATTTCGATAAAACTCATGAAAGCATGGGTGTGAATGTTACAGAAGAACGTTTAAATTTGTTGGAAGAAAACGAACGCACGAAACTAAAAATTATAGATTTGGAGGACAAAAACGGAAATCCAACTGGAACTTTAGTTGAATTGACAATACCAATTTTATGATCAAAGCAATATTAATCGACGATATAGAACAAGCGCGTAAAACGCTAAGAAGAGATTTGGAAACTTATGCTCCAGATGTTGAAATAATTGGTGAAGCGAGTGGCGTAATCGAAGGCGCAAAATTATTAAAACAAGAAAAGCCTGATTTGTTGTTTTTAGACATCCAAATGCAAGATGGAAGTGGCTTTGATTTATTAGACATTTTACCAAATATCGATTTCAAAATCATTTTTATCACCGCTTCAGATGCACATGCTATTAAAGCATTTCGTTATACGGCCTTAAATTATCTGTTAAAACCAATTGATCCAGATGAGTTAGTGGATGCGTTGAAACAATTCAGAAAAAGTCATGTGAACGAGCAAGAAAAGTATGATTTGTTGGCAAAAACGATGAAAACAAATGAAAAACTGAACGAAAAATTGGCGCTTCATGCACAAGACAAAATTCATATTGTTACGATAGATGAAATCATTCGCTGTGAAAGCACAGTCAACTATACTGAATTTCATTTTTCAGACGGAAAGCGAATTGTCGTGTCAAAAACCTTAAAAGACTTCGAAGAAATTCTAGCTCCTCATGGATTTTTCCGTGTACATCAATCCCACCTCGTGAACGCACGCATGATCCGCGAATTCGTGAAAACGGAAGGTGGCCACTTAATCATGAAAAACGGAAAAATGGTTCCAGTATCAAGCCGAAAACGCGCTGAGGTCATTCGGATGTTGGAGGAATTGTAATAATTTCCTAACCCCGTAAGGTGAAAATTATTGATTAAACATTTAACTTTTATGCTGAATAAACCATGAAATCAATGCTTCAGAAGATTGAATTTTTATATTCAGAGGATTTTTGTAATTATAATCATCAATTGTAAAAAGTATAAATTCTTCACTTACTTTTAACACTTCATTTAAATGTGCCAAATTAGTAGACATTACTTCACCAGAAAATACAATTTCTAATGGCGTTGCATAATTATAAATCATTCCATTCATACCTTTACCAAGAATAAAAAATGAAGACGATGCAACAATAATATCACATTTATCAAAATTGTAAAGTGTCATATTGTTATATGGTGAGAATTTATTTCTTCGTTCAAAAAAATTAAAATTCACCACATCGATATGGCAATCGATTTTTATTTCAACTATTTCTTCTTCAATTAATTGAACAAGTTTGTAACCTTTTTTGTAATTGACAAAAGAATTAGTTAAAAGAATTATATAAAATCACTGGTGTCCGATAAAACTTTTTCAAAAGCGGGTATTTCGAATGATTTACCCGCTTTTTTGTAATTTAGTTTTGGAACAAAAAATTACATGGATAAAAATAGTTATTTTTTCGGGCAATCTGTTTTCGGACAGCTAATT
>JBKDZA010000283.1:0-4683 GCA_046308455.1 Fluviicola sp. | reverse complement strand
AACGGAGTACAGGCCTAGTACCGATTGCTATCGGTATTTTTGGCACCACCTACCTCGTTTAACGTCCCGCACGTGCGGGACTAAACATCGTCTTCATCAGTTTAACTGATTCTTTGTGGCAATGACAAAAAGGTGGTATGTGAGAATATATTCAAAAAATTTAAAGTAAAAAAACAACTTGTTCGTCTTCATTAAAAAACAAACAATTTAAATTAAATAAAATGATTACATCAGTTTTAAAAGCTATTGCAAAAGGAATTTTTATCGGAGCAAGTTTATTTTTCTTCCCCCACATTATTTTAGCATTCTTTCTTTTCTTTGGCTTGATGCGCTTATTTGTGGGTAGAAAAATGCGCAATTGTCATCGAAATTCTCGATTCGATTTCATGGACAGTATCAGAAAAATGTCTGAGGAAGAATATGAAAAGTTTAAGACTCAAAAAATGTCTTGTTGTTAATCTTTAAATAAATAAAAAATGAAAAAAAGAACAAAAATTATCATCGTTGCAATTTCAACGTTTGCAACTGTAGGAACACTTTTCGCCTTTGTCCCTAAACATTGCCATCCAAGACACAACCAATGTAAAACAGAATGTTGTCAACCAATGTCTCATCATTCTCATCATAATTCCCATCATCATTTCAAAAAGTAATTTTGGAAAAGTAAAAAAGCACTAAGAAATTGGTGCTTTTTTTTAAAATAACCTCGATTACATGCAAATTAATCAGTAAAACACAACGATTACTCAAAACTGCAGGAAATGTGTAAAATAAACTCCTCTTTTTCGGTATCTTTAAAACTCACTAAAAAATTAAATCATGAAACACTTTTACACTTTTCTATTTTTCTTAACACTGTCAAATCTTTCTTTTTGTCAAACAATTGATTGGACGACAAAAGCTAATCCAAGTAATTTAACCATCAATAGTGTTGCTTTTACAACAAGTGGTGATAAAGTTATGGCAGGAACCAATTGTCATCCAGCTTACATTAAAATTTATGAATCTGGAAATGGAACACAAACATGGGAACATCTTATTTCTTCTGGATTTAATTGCATTATGAATGTTGCTTTTAGTAACAATACAGATTATATCGCTGCAATGGAAGAGTTTGGAAATGTATTCATTTTTGATAATACTGGAAGTCAACCTGTTTTAATTGACACCTTAGATACAGGAACAACACAAGGGTTTTCAAGTGTGTTTTCTCCTGACAATAGTAAGCTTGTTTTAGGTTGTTCAAACGGAAAAGTACAAATCTATGATGTTGCTACAGGAAGTTTAGATACAAATATCGCTGGACACCCAAGTTTTGTAAAAACAGTCGACTATGCTTCAAATGGTCAATTCTTCGTAACAGGTGGAGGCGCTGGAGGACAAATAAAAAAATGGAGTCCAGAAGGAAATTTGTTGTTAACAATCACCGCACATACTGGAGATATCAATAATGTAGAAATTACACCAGACAACAACTATGTAATTTCAGGATCAAATGACAAGAAAGTTAAAATTTGGGACATTAATACTGGCACATTAATTCATACAATCAGTGATCACACCGATCGAATTTGGGACCTTGATATTTCTCCTGATGGAAGTAAATTCGTTTCAGTTTCAAAAGATAGCACTTGTAGAATTTGGAACTTCAACACTTGGGAACAAATAGCAAATTTTGGAGTTTCTGATAGTGGTTTTGTAAGAAGTGTCGCTTGGTCTCCTTTAGGAAATAAAATTGCAACTGGAAATGCAGTTTCAGATTTAACGATGTGGGATATTTCAGAATTATCTTTAAATGAAAATTTATCATCAATTAACTTTGATATCTATCCCAATCCATCAACTGAGGTTTTATTTTTATCTACTTCAATTGTTGATTCCGAATATTTTATATCTATTAGTAATGAATTGGGACAAGAAATTATACGTTTACCAGCTAATTCACAAAAAATTGAAATTCCTTTAGATAACATTTCAAATGGAGTTTATACTATAAAAATTGAATCTAATTCAACTAGTATAAGCAAACGTTTTATTGTTCAGAAATAGTACTTATCACTCCTTTCTGTAAAAACAGTCTTGAAATTTTTAAGAAATATTCTTTCATTTTAAAGTTGAAAGAATATTTCTTTTATTTTAGATGAAAATTACAGTATGAACCTGAAAGAGTTTCTTGACGATTGTAAAAAAGAACAAATCATCGATGAGTCAACAGTCGATAAAATGTATTCTCATTTTTTAAAACGTCAAAAGCAAAACACACCAAGTCAACAAACATTTACCCAACAGCCAAGTAACAACAATGCGTTAATCATTACAGTTGGAATTATTGGAGTTATTTTAATTGGATTTGGAATCATTTATTTATTCGCACACAACTGGGATCAATTATCGCGATCTACAAAAACATTGCTAAGTTTTATTCCAGTCGTCATCTCAATTGCAGCAAATGTTTTCACGCTAACAAAGCGAAAAGACTCGGTTGTTTGGCAAGAATCTACAGCCGTTTCGACCTTTTTAGCAGTTGGAAGTATGCTCGCTCTGATTCTTCAGATTTATCAACTTCCTGGAATAGAAAATTACTTTTTCTTTTATTGGTGCTTGTTGTGTATCCCAATCGTTTACATCCTCAATTCACATGTATCAGTTTTGTGTGCGATGGCACTCATGTCACTGAATTTATTAAGTAATCCAATCGATCAATCATCCTTAATTCGCATTCCATGGTTTGGAAGTTTGCTTTTATTTATGGTACTTCTGCCCTATTTTAAACGCTTATTTACTTTAAGAGAACCTGACTCCTTTTACATTACACAACAAATAACTGTTCCAGCTTTCGTTTGTTTGAGTGTTTTAGCTTCGATGAGCTCATCTGATGTTTCTGTTTGGATTATCACTTTCCTTTTGATGGTTAATTTTCATTTATTTGGAACAAGTGTTTTCCTTAGAAGAACGGATCGCACACCAAAGATCATGAGTATTCTCAGTTACAGTGGAATGAGTTTGGCTTTGAGTTATTTACTTTTTAATAAACATTGGCGATTCAATACATTTTTTGATGTTGGAGAACATAACTATCATTTATATTTTATCCCAATTTTATTTTTATTAGCACTCTTTCAGCTTTTTAACTATTTCAAAAAAGAAAAACTAACTTCACAAAATGCATATAAATTGATTTTATTCTTTCCATTACCTTTTATTTTAATGGATTTTTATGAAATTGATGTTCTTGGAATTTATCAATTAAGTGTTGTTTTATTCAGCTTTTTATTCATTCATTTTGCACAAAAAAACAGGTCGGATTTACAATTGTATCCAGCAGCGAGTTTTATCGCCCTCATTATTTTAAGTTTCGTGTTTTTGTCAACTGAGAAATATGCTTTGTTCTATTTCTCATTGATTCCAAGTTTGTATTACTTTGTTATAGCTTATTTCCTTCCCAAATCAAAGAATACAGAACTTCAGTCGGAAGTAATATTGATTTTATGCTTCCAAATTGTCATTCTTATCATTGCTAGTTTTGAAAGTTTCTGGATGGCATTTAACTTCACACAAAAAGAATTTACAACAATTCAATTTGTGATACTTTCACTTGTAATCATTGGAATTTTAACTTTTGCATACAAAGCTTATGAAAACATTAAAGCTCAATTCAATGGATTATTTGGAATCATTAGTTTCGTTGTTCCTATTTTAATTTTCATCGGATGTGTTTCCCCACTTGGAATTCAACATTTATTTACCGTTTTATTGCTTTTATTAGGTGTTGTTTCACTCATATTTGGAGCAAAAAAGGCGAATTTAACCTTGGCAAACTTATCACTTGGACTCATTGGAACAATAATTATTTGTCGTTTCCTTGACTTAAAAATGTCACTAACTGTTAAAGGAATTCTTTTCATCGCGATCGGTTTAAGTTTTTTCTTAGCAAACTATTTTATAATCAAAAACAAAAAACATGAAAACAGTTAACAAAAGATTGATTGGCTTGTTGTCATTGGCTTTAGTGCAAATTTGTTTCCCGCTATATTTCATTTTTGAAAAAGAAAAAGTGATTTCTGATGGCCAAGAATTTAAATTCTCAATTCGTCCGGTTGATCCGTATGATTTTTTCCAAGGTCGTTATGTAGATTTGAATGTGCGGAGTTTAGGTTTTCCAAGTAAAAATCTAAACGATTTAAAGCGATATGAAATGGTCTTTGTTGAATTTGAATCGGATAGCTTTGGATCAAAAATTAAATCTGTATCAAAAGAAAAAACGTTGAATAGCATCAAACTAAAATTGTATTCAAATCCAGAAAAAACAGATACTATTTGGTTTAACTTGCCTTTCAAACGGTTTTATTTAGAAGAATACAATGCGAAAAAAGTCGAATTCAAATTAGCACGAAGTAATTCAAAAAAGAATTTCGTCCATGTTAAAATTAGAAACGGAGATTTTGTTATTACTGACATAAGTTCAAATGGAAAATCATTGGTAAATGGGGTGGCTTTACTTGATAAGTGAGACGCTATAACAAGTAAACTATTTTTGTTTTTGACACTATCCCTATAAGTGTGTAAACTAATTTTTTAAAGTTTTAATCTTTCATCAAAAATAAGGGTAAATTGATTTAAAACAACACCCCAGTCTCTGATTGGCATAGTCCATTTTTTTGTTGCTTCAAGGATTGCTAAAAA
>JBKDZA010000282.1:0-19046 GCA_046308455.1 Fluviicola sp. | reverse complement strand
ATTGATTTAGTGAAAGCATTTGAATTAAAAAATGCAGTAATTGTAGGTGGAGCTGAAAGTTATTTAGTTGCAGCACGTCTAAAAGAATGGAAAATCTCTGTGATGTTACCTCGTTTAACGTCTCTTCCGCTTCGTGAAGATGATCCAATTGATTTGCCTTATCGTTTACCAAAGTTGTTACAAGATGCGGGAGTTAAATTTTGTATACAAAACGAAGGAGACATGGAAGCTATGAATGCTAGAAACATTCCTTTTTTAGCTGGAATTGCTATGTCTTATGGATTAACGGAAGAAGAAGCAATTCGTTCAGTTAGTTTGTCACCATGTGAGATTGTTGGAATTGAAAAACAATTTGGTTCCATTGAAGAAGGGAAAATGGCAACATTGTTTGTTTCCAAAGGAAATGCCTTAGACATGCGTACAAATGAAGTGACTTTGATTTTAATCAACGGTCAATTTGCCGAAGTTACAAATCGTCAAACAGAATTATACGAGAAGTATAAAGCGAAATATGGATTAGATTAAATTAGAAAAAGACTGAAATGTATCCTTTTTTAACTACATCTGCCCCATTTTCAGATTTATAATTTAATGAGTAAAAGTAAACACCTTCTGTGACAAGATTACCGTTTTTATCTTTTCCATTCCAAGCTTGATTCAAATCTTTCGAAGTGTAAATTTCATTGCCCCATCTGTTAACGATTGAAACAGACATGTTTTTTGAATTACATGTTGTTACAAATTCATATTCATCGTTTGCGCCATCGTTATTTGGAGTAAAGACATTCCCTTCTATTGTTTCACAGAAAATAGGTTCATCAATTGGAACTACTGGCGGAGTATCGTAACCAAAGCAAGCGTCTTCAATTTTAGCGACGAAAATATCTTTCTTGATTTGGAAGTTAGTGATTCCTTGAACGAATTCACTTTCAAAAGAGCATTCATCTTCGAAGTAACCACACGTCACCAAATTACACGAAGTATCACAAGCGATTCCTGAACCTCTATCATCATTTGGTCCACCACCTTGCTTGGCCCACCTCCATTTACCTAGTGTATCGATTGCAGCTACAAAAAACTGAACACTACTTGTATCAATTAAATCAATGTCGCCACCAAATTTAGCTTCATGTTTAAATTGACCTGAAACAAAGATGTTGAATTTATTATTGACGCAAATATCTGTACCTCGATCTTTTCCACCATCAGAACCAGCTTTCTTAGCCCATTTCCAGGTTCCGTTCAAATCCATTCGTGAAACAAATATATCTGCGCCATTTGGTCCTCCATTGTTATTGATGGTATCACTACCAAAAATAGCTTTATCTCTAAACTCACCCGTTAAATAGACATGATCATCCAGTCCAATTGCAATTCCATCAGCTCTATCTTCAAGTGGACCTCCAGCAGAAACAGCATACACATGATTTCCTAATGGGTCATATTTAGTAACGAAAATATCTCTGCTACCATTTGAGGTTAATGAATTAGCTCCAAAGTTAACTGTACCTTTATATCCACCACAGATATATGGATTACCAAATCGATCTACAGCTACTCGATTCTCTTTGTTTAAATGATCCCCATCAAATGTTCTTACCCAAGTCCAATTATTCGTAGCGATTTCAAATTTCGCTAAAAATGCTAACGAATCTTCAGGAGCATTAACAGCTATTGATCCAAAATTAGCTATTCCATCAATTCCATCAGGAAAAAAACTAACACCTGAAATAAAACCCGTTACATAAACACTTCCAATCCCATCAAATTCAACATCAAGTCCATGATCATCACCTTCATCACATCCGACAACCTCTAAATGAAGAAAATTCCCATCAGAATCTAGTTTTACAAAGAAAATATTATCTGTATAACTTGAAGGAGTACTAGCGTAAAGTGGACCAAATTGAATTCCGCCCCAACACGTTCCTGTTACATAAACATTGTTATTATTATCTAAGCATATTCCTAAACCGCGATCATCGTAATAATTTACACCATTTTTAACCCATAAAAAATTCCCGTTTGGATCAATTTTCGCGATAAAAACTTCTTTACTATGTGGATTTGAAAAAGGAATAACAATAGAACCAAAAGTTGCCTCTTCGTTGTAGTAACCTGTCATGTATGTATTCCCTTCATTATCCATAACAACTCTAGTTGCTTTATCAGATAAAAAATGACCAGCAACATTTAACCAATCAACAGTTTGAGCAAAAGAAAATTGAATGCTAAAAACGAAAAAAGTAAGAAATAGTGCTTTCATAACGGAGAGATTTTAATTGGAAACGTTTTAAATTAAACAATAGTTGCTTGTTTTCATAATTATTTAAAATTTAGTTTGCGTTTTGTTTGTAATTCAATAACAATTTAGAAACTTACTTAACGATGAATTCAAGTGATTAATCGAGTAAAACAATTCATTAACACATAAAATGATTCGTTCATCCGATGATTTCTACCGAAGAAAAATAATTTTAAAAGTTCCATTCTGTTTACTTGTGTTTGAAATAAATAATAAATAACTTGGACGAATGAAAACGATTTTTACACTATTTACGGCACTACTAATCGGATTATTGATTGGCAATAGTGCTTGTTCTCCAATTAAACATGCTCCAATGAATGATAAACCAAAAAACAAAACAGCAATTGATTATTCACATACTTCAGTTGAGTTTGTACAACATAAAGGTCAAAATCAAAAAGGAGAGGTGATGGATTATGAGGAATGGTATGTGCGTATGTCGGTTCAAGATTATTTCATAAAATGGTGTGAGTGTGGCGTTACAAAATCAGAAGTGGAATCATTACTTGCAAAACAAAAAACACTTATAAAAACATTAGAAGTTGAAATGGAAATTAAAAATGGGGATTGGGACAATTGTGATCCAAATGAAATCGCCGCAAGTCGTGGTGGGAAATATGTAATCATAAAAAAAATCCATAATAATTAAATCAATTTGATTTAACACAAATTGACAGAATATTACAACAGTAAAAACTAAATAACAATTATATTTGTTCTAATTAATAAAAACAATAATTATGTCATTTGAATTACCAAAATTGGCTTACGCATACAACGCACTTGAGCCGCATATTGATGCTCGTACAATGGAAATCCACCATTCAAAACACCATCAAGCGTACACTACTAATTTGAACAATGCAATTGCAGGAACAGATTTAGAAGGAAAAACAATCGAAGAGATTTTAAAAAATTGTAAAGACAAACCAGCTGTTCGCAACAACGGAGGTGGTTTTTGGAACCACAATTTATTTTGGGAAGTGATGGCTCCAAATGCTGGAGGTAATCCAACAGGTGAATTAGCTCAAGCAATCAATGATGCTTTCGGAACATTTGAAAACTTCAAAGATGAGTTTGCAAAAGCTGCAACAACTCGTTTTGGATCTGGATGGGCTTGGTTATGTGTTGAAGGTGGTAAATTAGTTGTTTGTTCGACTGCAAACCAAGACAATCCAATGATGGGTGAAGGTTGTAAAGGAACTGCAATTTTAGGATTAGATGTATGGGAACATGCATACTATTTAAACTATCAAAACCGTCGTCCTGACTATATCAATGCGTTTTTTAATGTAATTAATTGGGATGTTGTGTCTAAAAAATACGCAGCAGCAAAATAATTAATAGCGAATTAAATTCAATAAATCCAGGTAGTTTTATCTGGATTTTTTTTCTTCATGTAATTAGATATGGAACTAAACGAACTAAAAGATTTAAAAACAACTCCAAAATTAATTGAACAATTAAAATCAATTGGTTTCAATAAATCATTTAAGGATGGAGAAGTAATTTTAAATGAACATGCATACATCAAAGCAATTCCGATTGTAACTTCAGGAGCAATTAGAGTCATGCGAACAGACGATGATTACCGTGAAATTCTCTTGTATTACATCAATGCTGGAGAAAGTTGTATCATGTCTTTTTTAGGTGGAATCCATGAAGACACAAGTAAAGTGAAAGCTATCGCAGAAGGTGACACCGAAATTCTATTCATCCCAATGGATAAAGTATTTTATTTATTGAAAGATAGTCCTGAATGGTTGGATTACATTTTTAAATTATACCACAAACGTTTCGAAGAATTATTAGATGTTGTGAATGCAATTGCCTTTAAAAAATTGGACGAACGTTTATTAGATTTCATAAAAAAGAAAGTAGGATTAACACATAACAATGTTTTACAAATTACACATGAACAATTAGCAAATGAATTGGGAAGTGTGCGTGTTGTAATTTCAAGATTATTAAAACAATTGGAAGATCAAGGTATTGTTTCTCTTTCTAGAAACAAAATTACACTTATGTAACATTAGTAGCTTATTTTACGTCGAAAACAATTGAAATTTGCACTATAAAGTTTTAGAAAAATACACTTATTAAAACAGACGTAAAATGAACATTGAACAATTAATTAAAGAAAAAAAAGGGACTATTTTAGATGTACGCACACCATCTGAATTCCAAGGTGGAAATGCAGTAGGATCAGTGAATATTCCTTTGCAAGAAATACAATCACGCATAGAAGAAGTGAAAGTTTTAGAGCAACCATTAGTTTTATGTTGTGCTTCTGGAGGAAGAAGCGGACAAGCAACTTACTTTTTATCTCAACTTGGAATCGACTGTGTGAACGCAGGTTCTTGGTTAGATGTGAACTATATTCAATCAATGCAATAAATAACTATGTTAGATTCAATAAAAAAATTATTCGGTGGAAAATCAGTTGATTTTTCTGAATTAATAAAACAAGGAGCTGTAATTGTTGATGTGAGAAGTAAAGGCGAATTTGCTGGCGGACATATCAAAGGATCAATTAACATTCCCTTACCTGAATTACAAAATAATTTAGGGAAATTAAAAAAAGACAAAACTATCATCACTTGTTGTGCTTCTGGGATGAGAAGTGCTTCTGCAAAAAGCCTTTTAAAATCGAGTGGATACGCAGAAGTTCACAATGGCGGTGGATGGATGAGTTTAAGAAATAAAATTTAAGATACCTTCAGAAAATGAATTATAGTAGACTTTTGAAGAACTGGAATTTATCACGTATCTTATTCCTCTTTTTAGGAATCAGTATTTTGTATCAAACTACTCAATCAAACGAGTGGTTTGGATACATTATTGGAGTATACTTCTTACTGATGGGAGTTTTTGCTCTTGGTTGTGCAAGTGGAAATTGTGGGATTCCTCATTCTACAAATACACGTGTTTCTAATTCAGAAAATGACGAAACAATTCATTTTGAAGAAGTTCAAGATTTAAAAAATTAATAACGATTATGGCCAAAACATTTGCAGAAATAGTTAATAGTAACACCCCAACTTTGGTAGACTTTTACGCTGAATGGTGTGGACCTTGTAAAACTATGAAACCCATTTTAGACGACTTAAAGACGAAAGTTGGAAAAGGTGCTTCCGTTTTAAAAATTGACGTGGATAAGAACCCAAAAGCAGCTGCTGCATATAAAATTAAAGGAGTTCCAACATTAATCTTATTTAAAAACGGGCAAATAAAATGGAGACAATCAGGAGTTGTTTCTGCCAATCAATTACAACAAATTATAAAACAACATTCATGAAAAAAGTACTTACAAGTTTATTCTTTGGACTATTTGTAGTTTCTATTTTAACTAGCGTAAATTGTTCCAATCAACAAAGCAATGAATTTCTTTTGACAGCAAAAGAATACGCTAAAAAAATTGAATCATTGCCAAATGCACCAATTATTGATGTACGTTCACCGGAAGAATATAAAACTGGACACATTGCAAAAGCAGTAAATTACAATTGGAATGGAGACAAATTCCTTTCACAAATTGCTAAATTGGATAAAACAAAACCCGTTTTTGTCTATTGTCATGCAGGCGGACGTAGCAATGCTGCAGTAACAAAAATGCGTTCAATTGGATTCAAAAAAGTTTATGACCTTTCTGGAGGATTCACAAGTTGGAAAGCAGCGAGCTTACCCGTAAAAATGTAATTTTTGAATCTCGTTTGATTTATATTTTTTACTTTTTTAATAAAATAATTAACTAGAATGGCTTAAAAACTTGAAGAATCAATGTATTAATTGATTCATTGATTTATTGATACATTAATTCATTGATACATTAATTCATTGATACATTGATACATTAATTCATTGATACATTAATTCATTGATACATTAATCCATTGATACATTAATTCATTGATACATTAATTCAATGATACATTAATTCAATAATACATTAATTCAATAATATATAAACTCATAGATCTATCAATTTATGAACTTATTCTATTATCAACTCATCTAAGAATATCCAAGTCTTTCCACCAGGAGAAAGATGCCAATCTGGGTTTGCGCCCAGATTTTTTGCTTTAAAACGAATACATTTCACTTCTGTTGGAACACCTTCAACTGTCAATTCTGAAATACAACTTGCAAATTTTCGTGGATCTTTATCAGATTTTACTGAACCAAATTTCTTGTATGTCTTTCCATCCATAGAATATTCAATTTCCAATTCAGTTGGAATGTAAATCCATGAACGCACATCTTGTAGCGCAGATAAACTTATTTTTTGAATCGTTTTTATTTCTGTAAACTCAACAACTCCACTCACAACTTCACATTGGAAACCTTGCCACTCAATATTTCTGAAATCTGAACCACCACGTTGCTCATCGACTAAATTCTGCATTCCTGAACCTGGGTAGTGATTTTCCCATAAACAATCCAAAGTAACGGTTTTGTTTTTCTCGTATTTTTTGAACGTATTACTTATCGTTTTACTTTCAATCTTCATTCCGTTTTGTTCTCTGACAACTTTTGCAAACACTACTTTTGATTCATTCAAAACAATGCTTTTCCCATCGTACGGTTCAAATTTATTTCCATCAAATGAATAATAAATCGTACCTGTTTCTTTTGGTAAAGCTTGAATACTTATGGTTGCTTCACCAGAAAAAACTTCACTTTTTGTTTCAAAATAAGGAACAGGAACAAAACTTGTTGCATTCATTTCTGTAACATCTGTTTTGTAATTTGCTAAGTCTTTATTTGGCGTTGGACCCATGAAAATCTCTAACAATCCACCCGATTGAAGCATTTCATGTGTGATAAATAAATCTGTGTACGCTTTATTATTCCACTTAATTTGTTGCACATATTTATTTTCATTAGAGTTATTTCGAACTTGTAAAATAAATTGTTTGCCATTTAAATTCATTTCAGCTGAATTCACCATTGGTCGACCAATCGCATATGTTGGATTTCCTGGACATACGGGATAAAAACCTAAAGCTGAAAAAACGTACCAAGCCGACATTTGTCCACAATCTTCATTTCCCGACAAGCCATCTGGAGTTGGTTGGTAATATTTGTGCATGATTTCATCCAAAACTTCTTGTGTTTTCCAAGGAGTTCCAGCATAGTTGTACAAATAAGCCATGTGATGTGATGGCTCATTTCCATGTGCATATTGACCAATTAATCCTGTTACATCAGATTGTTCACGACCTGACATTTTTGATGACGAACGAAACAAACTATCTAGGAAAACATCAAAAGATTTCTTTCCACCTTTCCAATCGATTAGAGTATTAAGATCATGTGGAACAGCTAATGAATATTGCCAAGCATTTGCTTCTGTGAAATGTTGATTGATTTCATTTGGCACAAAGTTCTTCAACCAAATTCCTTGTTTACGAGCTTGAAAAAAGCGCGATTCAGGATTGAAAATATTCATCCATGAACTTGCTCTTTGATCAAATTCTTTTTGAAGGTCTGTTTTTCCAAGAGACTCAGCTAAACGAGCGATACACCAATCATCGTAAGCATATTCCAATGTTTTTGAAACAGATTCCGCTTCATTACCAGCCGAAATAAATCCAAACATTACATATTCAGCCTTACCTAATTCGTTGTATTTTGCTGAAGCAACTAATGCATTTAATAATTCTTCTAGATTGTCTAATGCGATTCCTTTTGCAAGTGCATCTGCAATCACAGAACTCGAATGGTAACCAATCATACAAAAAGTTTCATTGTTTGCAAGCGGCCACATCGGCATTCGACCTGTTATTCTTTGTTGATTTAAGAATGTGGAAGTGAAAGTTGGGATCAACTGTGGATTTGTAATTGTGTACAAAGGATGAGTCGCACGATACGTATCCCACAATGAAAAAACAGTGTATTGTGCTTGTTCAGAATTAGAGATTTTATTATCGAAAGTTCTGTATCGACCATCAACATCTGACCACAAGGATGGATGAATTTCAGTGTGATAAAGTGCTGTATAAAAATTCTTTAAGACCGTCTCATTCTTCGTATAAACTTTAATTTTCTTGAGTTCGTTCAACCATTTGTTTCTAGCTGAAACTAAAACCTCATTAAACGATTTATTTTTAATTTCTGCTTCAAAATTTGTCTTTGCACCTTGTACATCTGTCCCCGACATTCCAACACGAATTAGAACTTCTTCAGTTGTTGCAGGAAATTCTAAAACCATTACTTTTCGACCTGTTTTAGCATTTGTTTTCACTTTAGCACTTTTGAAATCTATGGATGATTCCAAGTGAAAGTAAAAATGTTGTTCACTAGCCCATGCCGCAGAAATACGTTTACCGTTAATTGAATTTGATGACAATTTATTCACTTCAAAATCCAATACTTTATCTCTGTAAGCTAAATCTATCAGAATGTATTTTTTACCTTTTGTGTTTTTAGAAAAAGTATAGGAATGAATTGCACAACGTTCAGTTGCAGAGAGTTTCACTTGAATTCCATTGTCTAATTTCACCGAATAAAAACCAGGTTCAGCCGCTTCATTTGCATGTTTAAATGTCGATCCAAATCCGTTTTTAGATTTATAAAGCGGATCTAATTTTAATTTTCCTTGTTGAGGCACAAGCAATAAATCCGCGTAATCTTCAACACCTACTCCACTTAAATGCGTGTGACTAAAGCCGTAAATAATAGAATCTTCGTAATAATATCCTCCGCATGCATCCCAATTTCCTTGACGTGTGTCAGGTCCAACTTGCATCATCCCAAATGGTAAAACGGGACCAGGAAAAGTGTGTCCATGTCCACCCGTTCCAACAAATGGATCCACATATTTCAATGGCTGAAATGGAATTTCTGGAATATCATCTTCATGCATTTTTTCTTGAGCTATATCTGAAGCTTTTTGAAGTTTTGGAACTTGCGAAAACAGCGAATTAAAAATTAAGACGCTGAAAAATAGAGTAATTGATTTCATAAAATTTTAATCTAACGAATAATATAAAGATGCTGCAACACCTAGAATTGCGGCGTTTTCGTTATGCAAACTAGAATTTAATATTTCTACTTTTCCTTGATAGATTTTCAAAATATTTTTTTCAAATTCTGTGCGTACTTTTTCCGTGAAGAAGTCCCCACTTTGAGCAATTCCACCAAATAACACAAAAGCTTCAGGATCTGAGAACGAACAAAAACATGCCAAAGCTCTTCCTAAAATTTCAGCAGTATAGTCGACAATTTTCATTCCTAGTTCATCTCCTTTTTTAGCAGCTTCAAAAATCGCGAAAGCTGAAGGATTTTGAGTTGAAAACAAAATGGAGTTGTAATTTTTCTCTTTTGAGAATTCATCAAAGGTTCTTTTTACTCCAGTTGAACTTGCATAAGTTTCTAAACAACCAAATCGTCCACATTTACATTCTCTTCCGTTATGGATAAATTGTACATGTCCTAATTCGCCTGCAAAACCATGTTTACCTTCAATCAATTGATTATTGATAAAAATACCTGAACCTAGTCCAGTACCAAGAGTTATTGTAATAAAATCAGTAAAGTTTTTAGCTACGCCAAATAATTTTTCGCCAATAGCAGCTGCATTTGCGTCATTTGCAAGAATAGCTTTGACCTTGAATTTATCAGAGAATAATTGAGCGATTGGAATAATTCCTTGCCAAATTAAATTGGGTGCAAATTCAATGTTTCCAGTTTTAGAATTTCCATTTGGCGCTCCAATTCCTATACCTATGAGTTCCGACTTTAAGTTTAATTCTGAAATTAAAGAATTTATTTCAGTGTATATTGTTTCCACTAAAAGATTGGGATCCTTGAAGTCTTTGGTTTTTAAGTTTTTTTCAACTAGAATTTTTCCAGATTGATCCACCAAACCAAAAGCGACGTTCGTTCCTCCAATATCAATCCCAAGTACCATGTTTTCTTGCAAGAGTTTCTTATTTGTAGCAGTAGTTTATTCAAGTTAAATTAGCATATACAAAAATAAAGAAAATTTTTAGTAAATTGATATAGTAACTAATTTAATTTATGCGCACATACCATTCGTTGTAGAATTCTTCTAAAAAGTCAAGCATAACTTGATGTCTCTTCTCTGCGATTCGTTTTCCTTCATTCGTTTGCATACGATCTTTCAAGAGCAACAATTTCTCATAAAAATGATTGATTGTATGTCCATTATCTGTGTGGTAATCTTCAAATTTTTCGTGTAAATGATATGGAATTGAGGCGTCAAAAAACGGTCTTTTTCTAGCTCCTCCAAAACTAAAAGCACGAGCAATTCCAATCGCACCAATTGCATCCAAACGATCTGCGTCACGAACAGAGGCTAATTCCAAACTTCCTTTTTCATCTTCGACACCTGCACCTTTGTAAGATATCTTGTCAACAATTGCACAGACTGATTCAATAACATCCTCATTTGCATGAAGTTCTGTAAGTAATTCTCTACTAACTCTGCCATTGTCATTGATGATTCCACCGTTTAATTTGTGATCCGAAACATCGTGTAACAAAGCTGCTAATTCAACTATTTCGAGATCAGCTCCTTCTATTTCACCAATATGTAAGGCTAGTTTTGTTACACGTTCAATGTGTTGAAAATCGTGATCAGCAGTATGATTTTGAAATAATTCTGAAATTATAGCTCTTACAGAAGCAATTAATTGATTATTAGACATTTTTTAAAGTGAAATTTCAGTGTAAACTTTGTTTTTGTAAACCAGTTTATATTTTTTAGTTGAAGATTCACTTTTTGATTGACAGTCTTCATTTTCATCAACGTAATTTGTTTCTTTTCCGATTTTTGAATTCACAATTATATCGAAATAGCTATTGGTTTGAGTAGTTCCAATAATTAAAACTTTCTTTTCTGAATTGAATTCACCTTCACAATTTGTATCCCATTCACCTTGATGAACTTCAATTTCATATTCTTTCAACACTTCAATCAACTGACCTTTTTCCTCTAAAAACAAAGAAATTACTTCTGAAGTATATGGATTTGGTCGAGAACTTCCTTCAAAAAGCATTCGAATTCCAAAAGCACGTTTTCCTTTTGCTACTAAATAGGGTGCCGTATCAATTGTGAATCCTGCAAAGCGGATAGCATCAGAATCTATTTCAAGTGCCTTTTTCGCTTTTATCTTTCCAGTTTTGGTATTAAAAACTACAATCCAAGAACGTAGTGAAAACATCCCGTCATCTTCACCAATTTTTTCGGAAAGCACCACTATTGTTTGATCTTTCAAGTTTGGCATTTGTTTTTCTATAAAAAAATCTACTTGCCAATCAGCTTTATCTAATTTAAGTTGTGTGATTACTTTTTTAGCTAAATCCGTTTGTGAAAAGCTATTTTTTGATAAGAAAACTAATCCTAGTAGTAATAGATATTTCATAATTCAATTTTTGAAATGATAATTAAAATCACATCAAAAGTAATTGTTTCAAGACCATGAAATTTAATCTGCTTGAAAGAGTTATTTACAAGCTTTGAACAAAAATTAGTCATAGAAAATATCTATGATAAAATAGAAATTATAAAACAAAACTATAGTTCATTAGGGATACCTTTACCAAAAAATTAAATTTTAAAAAATGGAAAATCATTCAGATTTAAATAATTCCTCGACAGGGAAATGCCCATTTAACCATGGCGAAATGAAATCAACTAAAGGCACAAGTAACACGGATTGGTGGCCGAACTTATTAAAATTAAACGTCTTACGTCAACATAGTAATAAATCAAATCCTTATGGCTCAAATTTCAGCTATAAAGAGGCTTTTTTATCGTTGGATTTACAAGCAGTAAAAAAAGATTTATTCGAATTGATGACTGATTCTCAAGAATGGTGGCCGGCAGATTATGGACATTACGGTCCATTTTTCATCCGTATGGCATGGCACAGTGCTGGAACCTATCGAATTGCAGATGGAAGAGGTGGAGCAGGAACAGGTTCACAGCGTTTTGCTCCATTAAACAGTTGGCCCGACAATGTCAATTTAGACAAGGCTCGTTTGCTACTGTGGCCAATCAAGCAAAAATATGGCAACAAAATCTCATGGGCAGATTTGATGGTTTTAGCGGGAAACTGTGCATTAGAGTCGATGGGATGTGAGACTTACGGTTTTGGCGGTGGACGTGAAGACATCTGGGAATCAGAAGAAGATATTAATTGGGGACGTGAAAAAATTTGGTTAGATGACCAACGTTACTCGGACGAAAGAGATTTAGACAATCCACTTGCAGCAGTTCAAATGGGATTGATATATGTGAATCCAGAAGGACCAAACGGAAACCCAGATCCATTAGCATCTGCAAAAGATATTCGTGAAACATTTGCTCGTATGGCAATGAATGATGAAGAAACAGTTGCTTTAATTGCCGGTGGACATACTTTTGGTAAAACACATGGAGCAGCAGATCCAAGTAAATATGTGGGAGCTGAACCTGCAGGAGCTGGAATAGAGGAACAAAGCACTGGTTGGAAAAACTCTTTTAGCACTGGTCATGGTGGAGATACCATTTCAAGTGGACTGGAAGGTGCTTGGACAACTTCTCCAACTCAATGGAGCAATAATTATTTTGAGAATTTATTTCAATATGAATGGGAATTGACAAAAAGTCCAGCGGGAGCACATCAGTGGAAACCAAAAAACAATGCGGGTGAAAATTCTGTTCCAGATGCACATGACGCGACAAAAAAACATGCTCCAATGATGTTAACATCTGATTTAGCTTTGCGTTTAGATCCAATTTACGCACCTATTTCAAAATATTTCTATGAACATCCGCAAGAGTTTCAAAAAGCATTTGCAAAAGCATGGTTTAAGTTGACTCACCGAGATATAGGCCCAAAAGCACTGTATTTAGGTTCAGAAGTTCCATCAGAAGATTTAATTTGGCAAGATCCAATTCCAGCAGCAAATCACCCCTTAATTGAGTCAGAAGACATCAAATTTTTAAAAGCTAAAATTATCGAAAGTGGCTTGAGCATTTCAGAATTAGTTTCAACAGCTTGGGCATCGGCTTCAACATTCAGAGGTTCTGATAAAAGAGGTGGAGCAAATGGTGCACGGATTCGTTTTGCTCCACAAATTTATTGGGAAGTCAATAATCCGAGTCAATTATCGAAAGTTTTGGAAGTATATACTTCAATTCAAAATACATTTAATGAATCAAATCTAATTGGAAAGAAAGTATCCATTGCTGATTTAATTGTTCTTGGAGGTACTGTTGGAATTGAATTAGCTGCTAAAAAAGCTGGAAAAGAAATTGAAGTTCCGTTTACACCAGGAAGAGTTGATGCAACGATTGAACAAACAGATATTGAATCATTTGCTGTATTAGAACCACAAGCAGATGGATTCAGAAATTATGTAAAACGATCTTATTCAATTTCAGCAGAAGAATTACTGATTGATAAAGCACAATTATTGACTTTGACTGCCCCAGAAATGACTGTGTTAATTGGAGGAATGCGTGTGTTGAATTGTAATTTCGACGGAAGTAATCATGGTTTTTTTACAGATAAATCAGAAACCTTAACGCAAGATTATTTCATCAATTTATTGGATATGAATACAACTTGGAAAGAAAGTTCAACTCAAAAGGGGATTTTTGAAGGTCGAGATCGTAAAACAGGAAATTTAAAATGGACTGGAACGCGAGTTGATTTAGTTTTCGGTTCAAATTCAGAATTACGTGCACTTTCTGAAGTGTACGCTTCGAAAGATTGTGAATTAAAATTCATCCATGATTTTGTGGCAGCATGGAATAAAGTCATGAATTTGGATCAATTTAATCGTTAAAAATCTTACAAAGAACGTTCTACAAACAACACAATTTTATTTTCAATTCAAACTCATTAGAACGCACTATTTACCTTAATAATGAAGAAAACAGTTCGGAAAAGGACTGTTTTCTTCTTTATATAGTTATAGTATCAATAGATAGAATCAATAGTTCCAATTTCAGAGTTTACTTATTTTATTAAATACAACGAGATTAAAACCTTAAAGTCAATCCCCAGTTACTGTAAGCTGTAGGAGTTCCACCCCATTCTGCGAAAACTGCAAATCTAGGTTTTAAGTAATACCTAACACCTAATTGAGCACCAACTTGAATTCTATTGTCCCAATTAAGATTTTCTGGATTAGTTCCATCACCTAACCATGTTGAACTTCTTAAATTGTAGCCCACCCAAGGAGTAACATATATATCAATTTTCTCACTCCATTCAGGTTGATTTAAAATATCTGAAACTAACTTCATGAAATGTGCTGAAATTCTTCCTCCGAAATGTGTTGACGTAAAACGATAGTCACCATAATAATATAAAGAATTCCATCTTTGAGACCAGTATCCACCATAAAAACCAAAGCTAAAATAGTCGTGAAATCCGATGTCTAAATTTGCCATAACTGGAACAGTCAATCCAAAACTATAATTATTCCCATAAAGTCCTAAACCGAACCCTGGACTTAAAGTTACCTGACCCTTTCTGAAACCTTGATCTTGTGAAAACGAAATTGAAGAAAACGAAAGACAAAGTAGTAAAATAAACTTTTTCATAATTGTGATTTTTTTTGACAAAAGTAGATGTCAAAAAAAGCAGAAAAGACAGGGTTTACCCTATTTTTAACCTGTTTTCTTTTTAAAATCTAAAACTTTGAAATTCATTAAACATGGGTATTCAAAAAATCTTCTTCAGACTCGAAAAATTCTATTGGAAAATCATCCGAATGAATACATTCTTGTAGGTCTAAGACAAAATGATTGATATCGTTTTTATTGAATATCGTACTATTTCCAACTGGAGAAATCAAAATACATGGAGCAAATTTTGAAGCAGCATAAATACTTTCATATAAACGCCTATCTCCATATGGTTTATTAATTGCAAAGCCTTCACTGAATTCTTCAATCATATCAATTAAAATAAAAGTCGAATTCATTTCATCGTATTCAACCATGACTCCATCTTCATTTTCCCATTTTATATATTCTTCAAAAAGTTCGATGATTTTATACGTTGGAACTTTAGCAGGTTGTTGGTTTTTGTAGTAGTTGAAATATAGTGTGAGTCCCATTTTGTCAAAATTTCAATCCTAAAGAAAATCCACAAAAAAGTTGAAAGATTTTTTCACCACCTCTAGGTACAAAAAAATCATAATTAGGTTCATAGTTTTTTAAAGTAGGTGACCAAAAAGCTTGAATTTTAGCAAAAACTCCAAATCTATGATTTAAAGGATAAGTATACTTATAAGAGAATTTAAAACCATGCCTATTCAATTTATACGGACTTTTAATTAATTCTTTCTCAACATCATTGTTATTGGTTAACATTGTTTGAATATCACCTCGAACACAAAAAGAGTATTCAAATCTTAAAAGTTGTTCATTATAAATTGGATCTTTACCATTAATGTATTTTGAATAAAATTGTATTCCAGCAGTTAATGAAGTATAGTCAAAACCACTAAGTTTCTTAAAACCATTTGAAGTAGAATCTAAAATCCAATAATCATTTGAAGAACTAGCATATCTTAAATCTTGAAATCCAGCGAAATAATCAACCGATTCAACTCTAAAAAGGGATGACTTTTTTAATTTATTCTTATACCCTACAGACAATTGAAAATTCAAATAATTTAAAAAATTTTCATTCTTACTAAAATATTTGTTTCTTGAATCAAAACCTCTAAGAATAGCATAATCAATATTGAAATCGCAAAAAAAACTTTTACCTAAGTATCTAAATCCATTAAAACTTGAAGAATAAGTTATTCCATCATTTAAAACTAAAGTTATTGGTGAAATTTCAAAAACAGAACGCTTATTCGAATCAACTTGAGCATTTGAAAACAATGATGTAAACAAAATTAGTAGTAAAAATATCTTTTTCATAGTTTAATGTTTTCTCAACATTTTTTCTCGAATCACTTTTGGATCATATTCAAAATATTCTAATCCCAATCGATGTGCTAAGTTTTTAGCCGTATCCGTTGCCACTGATTTTTGTTCAAATTTCGTTATATCTTTTCGATTTTTAAAGTTGTGATTCAGAAAAGAAATAGAGTGAAAATAGTTTGAAACTGTTGTGCTATTGGAAGATCTTCCGTAAACCTGAGCAGTTAATTTCACTGGAATTGAACAAATATATTGGTGATTTTCATATGAATAAGATTTACCAATTCGGATAAAACCAAAATATTTGGTGTATTCTTCTATTTTCTTTTGTTCTGGATGAATTTGAGTTCCATAGGTTGTGAAAATCATAAAAGTTGATATGATTAACAGTCCAATTCCAATGTATATAATTCCGAAAAGTCCAGCAGGAATTGAAACTGCTAAAAAAACATACCCCATAAAAACTGCATTTGTTGGGAATACTTTTCCGTTGTTGTAGTTGAGAGAGATGGGTTTGTCTAGAGGTTCCATGTTGTAAATTTAAAATTATCAATTGAAAATTTAAAAGTAAATTGAGTAATTAATTTCCGTTCAATTCTTTTTCCAATTCAATCAAACTAAAGTCTTTGAAATTATTGATTGCAAAAGCGTTTCTAGAAATCAGAGTTTTATTGATTAAACTAATGTTTTACTTACAAAGTTAAGTGTCTTTTTGATTAATCCTCTTTGAAATTTAACTCTTCATTTTCGACAACAGGAATTATATTATCAAATCGTAAGTCTAATAAATTACCTTTGAAAGAGTTCTCAATTGCTTTAAAGTTATTTATTCGACCGTTTAAATTGATTTCATTAAAACCAATATTCAGAGAATTTTCTTCAGATTCAAATTGATAATATAAAACACCAATACTATTTCTTTGTTTAAAATAAATAACATTTATGTCCATTCCAGCATTAGCAGCTCCACCACCTCGAAAATAATAACCATATGAAAAAACAACAATTGAATCTGATAAATCATCTACCAATTCATAAAGTAACTTTTGCTTTTTAAATTTTCTAAAGATCATTTTATTTGAGATCGTATCTAATTTTAATTCGAAAGTTCTATTTTTTTAGCTTCAAAATAAAAAATTGTTTTATCACTTTGTGTATACCCAATTGAATAAGAACTACTTAAAAGAACAACTAATAAAATATATTTCATAAAAATTATTTTCACAATAATAAAGATAAAATGCATCAAAATATTTGTAATTCAAAAGAAAAGCGTACTTTTGCACCCGGTTTATTCGTTAAACCACAGTTAATACAAATATAAACAGAGGTTTCGCACCTCAAAAATTAACAAGAATGGCAACAAGAATTCGTTTGCAACGTCACGGTAAAAAAGGAAAAGCAATTTTTCATTTAGTAGTGGCTGATTCACGTGCAAAACGTGACGGTAAGTTTATCGAGAAATTAGGAACTTACAACCCGAACACAAACCCTGCAACAATCAACATCAATTTTGATTCTGCTGTACAATGGGTAGGAACTGGAGCAGAAATGTCTGAAACAGCTCGTGCAATTTTGTCTTACAAAGGTGTGTTGTTCAAAAATCACTTGATCAAAGGTATCACTAAAGGTGCTCTTACTGCTGAACAAGTTGAGGCTAAATTCGCTGCTTGGGAAGCTGACAAAGCTAACAAAATCCAAGGTAAAATTGACGGATTAAGCAATAACGAAGCTGCTGATAAAGTTGCTCGTTTAAAAGCTGAAGCTGATGTAAATGCTGCAAAAGCAAAAGCAATTGAAGAAAAAAATGCGCCTGTAGTTGAAGAAGAACCAGCTGTTGAAGCTGAGGTTGAAACAACTGAAGAAGCTGCTACAGAAGAAGCTCCTGCAACTGAGGAAACTCCAGCTGCTGAAGAGTCAACTGAAGGAGAAGCTGAGGCTTAATTTATTTATAGTTGTATGCAACACGAAGATTGCTTCCAACTAGGTTACATTGCGAAACTTCACGGATTTAAAGGTGAAGTTTCGCTTTTTTTGGATGTAACCAACCCTGAAGATTACGCTTCATTGGATGCGTTCTTCATTGAAATCAACAAACAATTGACCCCTTTTTTCGTTGAATCATTTCAATTGAAAAATAAAGGATTCGCAGCTGTTAAACTCGAAGGTGTTGACACTGAAAATGATGCAAAAGCCATCTTACGCAAAAGTTGTTACCTCCCACTCTCTCTTTTAAAAGAATTAGACAATAAACATTTCTACGACCACGAAGTAATTGGTTTTACAGTTGTTGACTCATCTTACGGTGAAGTTGGAATTCTTGAACAAGTGATTGATTTATCCGTAAATCCACTTTTACAAATTATGAAAGGTGACAAAGAAGTTTTAATACCTTTCGTTGACAATTTAGTAGAATTGGTTGACCGTAAAAACAAAAAGCTTCACATCAATTCCCCTGCTGGATTGATTGAAATGTACTTAGGCGAATAATTTCGTTTTAGAATGAGTGATTTCCACTTCAAACATTTTTCCATTTTTCAAGAACAAGCTGATTTAAAAGTTGGAACTGATTCCATGTTACTTGGTGCTTTTGCCGAATTCGAAAATCCAAAACGGATTTTAGACATTGGAACAGGAACAGGTGTTTTAAGTTTAATGCTTGCTCAAAAATATCCTGAATCAGAAATAACCGCATTAGAAATAAATCCATTTGCTTTTGATTTAGCCAAACAGAATTTTGAAAACAACTTACTTGGAAAAAAATGTTCCTTACAATTAATTGCACTTCAAGATTTTCAAACACCTTGATGTGATTGCCATAATTGCCAAAAA
>JBKDZA010000281.1:0-37003 GCA_046308455.1 Fluviicola sp. | reverse complement strand
GAAAAGATTGAACATTTTTACATTATAATCATCAAAAGACATTTTGGTACCTTTTTTCAGAGGTTTAAGTTCTGATGCTTTAATTTCTCGAGCTATGAATTTCTTTGCTTTTACAGTAGTTTTCATTCCGTAACGGGTCATCGTGTAAGACAACATAACTCCAGGTATTTTAGCAAAAGGAGTATGCCAGTTCGGATTGTCGATTGCAATGTCTTTGGTATACCAAATTTCAATTTTCTCTGAACTCCCAGGTTTAGTTACGATTACTTTTTCCACATCAAAGCCACACATAGTGTCTTTTTTGTTTGTGAACTCGAATTTAAAATCTGGGTAATTTACATTCATTTTTGAAGATTCATTTTTAGTTAAAAACGAATAACACACATCATCTGCATTTTTGAAATAGACATTGATTTCTTTGGTTTTGTTGTTGACATACAATTCATTTTTCAACATAATTTTATTAATCGCTGAAACGGATTCTTCGTTTTTAAAATAGAAATGCATTTCTTTTGGAAGAATTCCGTAGATGAAAAAATTGTCTTTGTAATCTGGATAATCTAACTCGTAAACCAATTCACCTTCAGTGATTGGAGCTTTTTCATCCGAGCAAGCAGTAAGAGAAATTAGTAGTAATAAAGTAAAAACTTGGAAGATATATTTCATTAATTGTAGATCTTAAAACACTTAATTTACGAGTTTTTGAACATTTTGTTACATAATTTTCCAAAATAGCAATCTAAACAGAGAAAGGAAACAGTATCTTTGTAACGCTAAAGCTATTTTATGCAAAGAGATATCGAAATAATCGTAAATAATTCAGAAATAACAGCAGGCACAAGAGGGGCGTCTTTAGGTCCGTCTGCAATATTAACCGCTGCAAGAAAACAAAAAAATAAATTGTTTGGTGCATATCCTATTCATGTATTAAAGGATTACAACCATCAATTGGATCAAAGTCACTCGACTCCTTTTGCAAAAAGAATCGATACATTTAAATTAGTTTTCCAATCTATAGCGGATAAAACACATGATTTGTTAAAAGCGAATCGTTTTCCATTAATCTTGGCTGGTGATCACGGTTCTGCTGCAGGAACAATAGCTGGTATAAAAGCTGCTTATCCAAATAAACGATTGGGTGTCATTTGGATTGATGCACATGGAGATTTACATTCACCTTACACAACTCCATCTGGAAATATGCATGGAATGCCATTAGCGCTTTCTTTGGGTGAAGACAATAAAGAGTTTAAACGCAATGACTTGGATCAACATACGATTGATTCATGGGATGAATTGAAAGCTGCGACAAGCGGAATTCAAAAATTACTTCCAACGGATTTAGTATTTATAGCAGTTAGAGATACTGAAAAAGAAGAAGATGCAATTATTGAACGCTATTCAATTACGAATCATTCTGTTGAAGTTGTCCGGAGTAAGGGTGCGAAAGAAATCGCTGAACTAGCATTGGAACAATTGAAAGAATGTGATCAGATTTATATTTCATTCGACGTAGATTCAATGGATCCCGATGTGACTTCTTATGGTACTGGAACACCCGTTAAAAATGGTCTACTTCCCGAAGAAGCTACTGAAATATTATCAATTTTAGTGAGCGATTCTAAGACAATTTGCTTGGAAATAGTGGAAGTGAACCCATGTCTCGACGACAAAATCAACAAAATGGCAGAAACAACTTTTTCTATCATTGAAAAAGTAATCAAATCGATTTAAAAAAAATGGAAAATACAATCAAGTCACTACTTATCGAACAAAGTGTAAATTTATTCGGAAGTCAAGTTGATGAAAAATTAATACAATTTCAAAAAACAAAAAAAGAATTTGAAGGGGATACAACTTTAGTTTTATTTCCTTTTTTAAAAATAGCGGGCAAAAAACCAAATGAAATTGGTGAACAAATTGGTCAAGTTCTCCTTGAAAAAAACATTGTTGCATCATTCAATATTATTGGTGGATTTTTAAATCTAAGTTTTCCAACAGAATATTGGGTAAATGCGTTGAAAGAAATCAATGAAAATGAGCATTTTGGATATGCAAAAGCAAATTCTAAACCTGCGATTATGGTGGAGTATTCTTCGCCAAACACAAACAAACCTTTACATTTAGGACATTTACGTAATAACTTTTTGGGTTATTCAGTTGCTGAAATTTTAAAAGCAAATGGTCACGAGGTAATTAAAACTCAAATCATCAACGACCGAGGTATTCATATTTGTAAAAGTATGTTGGCATGGTCTAAATTTTCGCCTTTAAACGAAAAAGGTGAACGAGAAACTCCTGCAAATACTGGTTTAAAAGGCGATAAGTTAGTTGGGAAATATTATGTTGAATTTGACAAGCGATTCAATGTCGAAGCAAAAGAAATCATTGCGCTTTGGGAAAGTGGATCGTTTGATGGATTTTCGGATTCAATAGTCTCAAAATACAATGAATTTGTAGCTGCTAAACCTGGGAAAGAGGAAAAAGCTATTGAAGCGATTGATGCAAAAATCAAAGATTTAGCAAAAAACGAAACAACTATTTTGCGTGAAGCGAAAGACATGTTGGTGCGTTGGGAAGGACGTGACCCTGAAATTTATTTGTTGTGGACAACGATGAATGCATGGGTGTACGAAGGTTTCAATGCTACTTACAAGAAAATGGGTGTTGACTTTGATAAGTTGTATCACGAATCGGAAACCTTCATTTTAGGAAAAGATTTAGTTGACGAAGGTTTGAAAAAAGGGGTGTTCTATCAAAAAGAAGATACTTCAGTTTGGATCGATTTAACAGGTGAAGGTTTAGATCATAAGTTGTTGTTGCGTTCAGATGGAACTTCAGTTTATATGACTCAAGATGTTGGAACTGCAGTTGATCGTTTCAATGATTTCCCTCAATTGACTGGAATGATTTACACCGTTGGAAATGAGCAAGATTATCATTTTAGAGTGTTGTTTTTAATTCTTCAAAAATTAGGCTATTCGTGGGCAAATAATTTACATCACTTGTCATACGGAATGGTTGATTTACCTTCAGGAAAAATGAAATCGCGTGAAGGAACTGTTGTTGATGCGGATGACTTAATTGATGAAGTGGTTCAAAAAGCAACAGAAATGACTGCTGAACGTGGACACATTGAAGGAATGACTGAAACGGAGAAAAATGACTTGTTTAAGTTAATTGGACTTGGCGGTTTGAAATATTATTTATTAAAAGTTGATCCTAAAAAACGAATGCTCTTCAATCCAGAAGAATCAATTGAATTGAATGGAAATACAGGACCTTTTATTCAGTATGCACATGCGCGAATTCAATCTTTATTGCGTAAAGCAGGGGATTTCTCTTGGAATAATACTGGTTCAATCTTAGAACAAGAAAAGGATTTGATTAAGTTATTGGTTGAATTCCCTAATGTAGTTGGAGATGCTGCGGAAGAACTTTCACCAGCAACTATTGCGAATTATTCATTTGAGTTGGTAAAAACATACAATCAATTCTATCAAAATGTAACAATTTTGGGTGAAGAAGATCAAAATTTAATGCATTTACGTTTGACATTAAGTAAAAATGTGGCTAAAGTGATTAAGAATTCAATGTCACTTTTAGGAATTCATGTTCCAAATCAAATGTAATTTAACTTGAAAAGAGTATAATTTTAAATAAATCGAAATTTGTACATTTACAATCTAAAAAATCAAAAATGGAGAAACTGAAAGCGTTTTTTAAACGCAACCAACTACACTTTTTAGCAATTGGAATTTTTATCATCGTTTGTATGGTACTTTTCAAAACTCAATTGTCAGGATATACATTGCGTCAACATGATATTGAAATGTATTCAGGTTCAGCTCATGAGGCTGCAGATTACAAAGATCAAACGGGTGAACAAGCAAAATGGTCAAATTCAATGTTTGGTGGAATGCCAACAACACAGACCTCATTGCAACATACTTCAAACGTATTTGTAGTTGCTTTTGGTAAATTCATGACATTAATTCCTCATCCAATGGGGATGATTTTGGTTTTATTCATTGGTGCGTATATCGGTTTGTGTTTAATGAAAGTGAACAAATGGATTGCAATTTTTGGAGCCTTATCACTTGGTTTAATGAGTTATAACTTCATGATTTACACAGCTGGTCACAATGCTAAAGTTGCTGCTTTTGCTTTCATGTTACCAACTTTGGGTGCTTTTTGGTATGCTTATCGAACGAATTGGAAATTGGGCGCAATTTACAGCTTGATTTTTATGTCCTTTGAAATAGCGATGAATCACGTACAGATGACTTATTACTTCGCCTTTTTATTAGTTGCATTAGGTATTTCAGAATTTATTCGCTCAATTATAGGAAAACAAATTAAAACCTTCGCTTTTGCAACTGTTGGATTGTTTTTGGCATATGGTTTAGCTGTTTTAGTGAATGCAAGTTTACTATTTTCAACATCTGATTATTTACAATATACGACTAGAGGTGGAAACGATATTGATCGTGCGCCAACAGGTTTAGTGACTTCTTCAAATGCTACAACAGGTTTAGAAAAAGATTACATTACACAATATTCCAATCAACCAGAAGAGACATTTACATTGATTTCTCCTTATGTTAAAGGTATTGGTGATTTTAAAATCACTGCTGGAATGTCATCTTTTGAAGAAAAAACGCTTGATTATTCTGAAACTGTCCAAAATTCAGGGATTTATTGGGGCGAAAATCCCATGGTTTATTTAGGAATCTTAGTTGTATTATTGGCGATTTTGGCATTTATCTATGTGAAAGATATTAGTCGATGGTTCTTCTTAGCAACTGCTGTTTTAGCCGTTTTATTGAGTTGGGGGAAATTCAACATGGATTTCGTTGAATGGTTCATCGACAATCTTCCTTTGTATAACAAATTCAGAGCAACAACAGTTATTGTAATGATTGTTCAAATTATTGCAGTTGTTCTAGCATGTTTTAGTGTTCAAGCTTTAATTACACATCAAGAAGCAATTAAGGAAAAGTTTAAGCCATTTATGATTACTGTTGGTGGTGCAGCTTTAGTTTTAATCGCCTTACTTTATACACGTGATTTTAAATTGTATTCTGATCGTGAAAAATCGATGTTTGAAGGTGACGGATCTGAAATTGTTGAAAATGTGAAAGGTCAGGTTATGCAAATGAACCCTGAGCAAGCAGCTCAATATCAAATCAATTTAGCTGACCCGAAATCAATTCAAGCTTTTGCTCAAGCTCAAGCAGATAGTCAAATGCAAACTTACCGTGAGGTTTTAGATTTTAGAAAAGAAGTGATTTCATCTTCAAATACACGTGTTGTACTAATTTTATTACTTGGTGTCTTAGCATTGGTGTTATTCGGTTTGAAAGTTGTTCCAAATTGGGCATCTTTAGGTATAATTGGAGTGGTAACATTGTTCGATTTAGGGTCAGTAATGTCTAACTACATGAATGATTCTGAAAGTTTAGCTGAAAATCCGAACGATCCATCTCAAAGTAGAATGTTGACTGAGGATTATCGTTTTTATAAAACGAAAGCACATCGTCAGTATCCTTTACAACCAAATTCAGGTGATTTACAAATCTTAGCAATGGAAACTTCAATGAATCCATCGTTAAAGTCAAAAGTAAATGCAGCATATAAAAAGGGTGAAAGTTTAGCAGCTGAAATTAGTGAAGAAAGCTCTGATGTTCAGCCAATCGCTTACGCACACGCATTTTCGGCATTGAATTTCAACACAAATTACCGTGTTTTAGATTTAACTGATAATTCATTTAGTAGTGCAACTGCATCTTATTACCACAAATCAATTGGAGGTTATCATGGAGCTAAATTGCGAAATTTTCAGAATTTAATTGATTTCCATTTACAACGTTCAAACAACAAAGTGTTTGACATGTTGAATATTAAGTATATCATTCAAGTTGGTGATTCTGGAATCGTTGCAAATCCGAATATGACCGCTTGTGGAAATGCATGGTTTGTTCAAAAAATCAAAACGGTTTCAACACCTTATGAAGAGATAACATCTTTGGGATCTAAATTTGTATTGAAAAATACGGGTAAAGGTCAGTTCATTGTTAATGGTGAAGTGAAGAAAGACGCAACAATTTTTGGAGCTGAAAAATTACAGTATTTTATTCCAGGAATGGATACTTTAACGGTTCCACTTTCAAATGGAATTCCTTTAGGTGTTGATGTTACATTTGCGATGGACCAAAACGGAAAAGCAGATTTGATGATGAAAGCTGGACTTATGTCTGATTCATTGCGTTCTTTCCAATCGCTAGTAGATTTGCGTGTTGTTTCTCAATTTAATCCTCAAACTGAGGCAATCATGCTGAAAACTGAAGCTTCTAAATTGAAAAATGGGAAAAGTGGAGGAGAAGGAACAATTAAAATGACGAAATATTCTCCAGACAAGTTGACCTATTCAGCAAATGTTAAAAAAGCAGGATTAGCTATTTTCTCTGAGATTTATTATCCTGAAGGATGGACTGCGAAAGTGAATGGAAAAGAAATGCCAATTCAAAAAGTAAATTATTTGTTGAGAGGTTTGGATTTACCAAAAGGAAAATACACAATTGAGTTTTCTTATTCAGATGAAAAGTTTGAATCTTCACAAAACATTAGTTTAATCATGAGTGTTTTAGCACTATTGATTTCTATTGGAGGAATTTACTTCTTTTCACGTAAGAAACAAGTTGTTGAATAATTAAACGAAGATAAGGAACATAAAAAAAGGACTCTAAAACGAGTCCTTTTTTATTTTCTGTTTATTCGAAATCTTCGAGAGAGATTCGATCTCCAAGTGTAAATGATTTTTTACTTTTCTTTCCTATAATTTCTGAATAATATTTCGGATGTAAACTCAAACCTGGTCGCACTGAACGGATATGTTCTTCTGTAACGATTTCATTTGCATGTAGATCTTTCGAAATATACAATGAACGAGAGAAAACTTTACCAGCAGATTGTTTTTCCGTCAATTGATAATCAGTAATTCCAATTGCCTTTTCTGCTAAACGAATTTGCTTTACCATATCCGTAAACTCTTCTTCATTCATTGAAAAAGAAGCATCTGGTCCACCAATTGCCCGATCCAAAATAAAATGTTTCTCAATAATTCTTGCTCCAAATGCAACGGATATTAGAGGCACTAAGGCTCCCATCGTATGATCTGAAAGTCCAGTCATAACCCCATAATCTTTAGCAAATTGAGGAATCATAGCTAAGTTTGCTTCTTCAATCGGAGCTGGATAACTAGAAGTACATTTCAATAATGCAATTTGATTATTTCCTGTCGCACGAATGGTTGAAATTGTCAAATCAATATCAGATTTCTCGGCTATTCCGGTAGAAACAATGATTGGTTTTCCTTTTTCAGCTACATATTTAATCAATGGAATATCCGTGATTTCAAAAGAAGCAATTTTATATGCAGGAACATCTAATGTTTCAAGAAAGTCCACTGAACTAAAATCAAAGGGGGAAGAAAAACAAATCAATCCTTCTTCTTTTGCTACTTGGAATAATTCTTCATGCCATTCCCAAGGTGTATAAGCTTCAGCGTATAAATCGTGAAGAATCTTTCCATCCCAAATTGTTCCTTTTATTTTAAAGTCGTCTTTATTACTTTTTAAAGTAATCGTATCTGCAGTATACGTTTGGAATTTAATTGCATCAGCTCCAGCTCGTTTTGCAGCACGAATAGTTTCGATTGCCGTTTCAATACTACCATTGTGATTGGCAGAAAGCTCAGCTATTACAAATACGCGATTTGTGTTTTCGAATGAAAATTCACCTATGTTTCTCATTTTATCTTGGATGAAACTCAAAAATAACTATTTCTTCGTCAATAATTCGTTTAAAATTCAAAGTTTCAAATACTTTTAAAGAAGCATTATTTGAGTTTTGTACTCGAGCGAGAAAATGAAAATCCGGAAATAAATCTAATGTCAGTGCTATGATTTTCTTACCCATTCCTTTCCCACGGTATTCTTTAGCGATTGAGTAATTAATGTTCCACAAATCGCCCTCCTTTTCCAAACGAATTTGTCCAATTTTATCTAATTCATTGACTAAAATTAACAGATGTGCATTTTCAGAATGAATTCTTTTTGTAAACCAATTGACATGATTTTCATAAGGTATTGGATCTGAGTTCAAAGAATTTGCACGGACACTTGGGTCGTTTGCCCAATCGTAATACAATTGAACATCCGATTCGTTTGCTCTAATCAACTTTAAATTAGTCATTTTGAAAAATAGAATGAATTATAACGTCTTTCCAATTGTTGTCAAAAAAAACATGATTTTTCAAACGTGCTTCTTCTTTCAAACCAGCTTTTTCTAGAGCTGGATACAAATGTGGACGTATATCAAAAGCATAAGTGAACAGTTTATGAAATTTAAGTTCCTCGAAAGCAACAGATTTTATCAATTCCAAATAACGAATCCAGATCTCTTCAAAACGATTTTTTTCTAATTCGGTTTTCATTACAAATGAAATCTCAGCATAACGATCAATCCAATTGATATGTACCAATCCACCATATCCAATGAATTTTCCATCTTCTAAAAGTGAAAATAAAAGTTGATTGGGTTGTTCTTGTTCAAATAATTTTGAAACTACAGTTGAGAAATAAAGTTCTTGTTGTTCAATTGTTAAAGGCTGAGATTGACGTAAATGATAAATTTGTTCGTTGCGAATTTGCATGATAGCATATTTATCTTCTTCTCGAATTGGAATCAATTCAAAGTTTTCATGTTGAAAAACAGATGTAGATAAATTCTTGTAAGTTCTCATCAATCAGTTTTTAGCAAGTTGATATTTTAGTTCAGCTAATTTCCAATCTGTTTCTGTATCAATGTCTTGAACTTTCATTTCGTCCAAACAAAATGCGCCAATTTTTCCATACCAAATATTCTTGGACGCTAAAAACGAGTTTGTTTTACAAAAATAAAACATTCCCGCATCGTGATAAAAGCTTTTCAAATCTTGTGATCTTTTTCCAATTTCATTAGGGAAATTCAATTCGATTTGATTGTTTTCAAGTAATTGAAAAGAGCGCTGTGGTGGAAACGAGAAAGCAACAGCAGACATTACTGTGTCAAAATTATCCGTATCGAACAAATCATTTGCAGCTTTCAGATCAACAATTTGAATGAGAGGAGAAGTTGCATAAATACAGCAAAAAGAATCTACAGTTATATTTTGTGTTTGGTAATATTCCAATACTTCAAGCAATAAGTCCGAAGTAGTTGCGAAATCATCTGAATTTTTCTCTGAACGTAAAACTGGAACTTTCGCTCCATATTTCTTTGCTATTGTAGCAATTTCATGATCATCAGTTGAGACAAATACTTCGTCAAACAAACCAGAATTTAGAGCGGTTTCAATAGAATAAGCAATAATAGGCTTGCCTAAAAAATCTTTGATGTTTTTTTTAGGAATCCGTTTGCTTCCGCCTCTTGCAGGAATGATTGCGACTTTCATTGAACTATTTTCTTCATTTTTTTTCACTATTCAATTTTAAAAAATGAAAAACAAAAAAATATTACTATTGAATCATTATTTTTTTAACAAAAACCATGTAATGTCATCTTGCGGAAATAAAGGATCTCTTTTGTAAACAAATCCATAATCCACTAAAGTCAAATCTGAATATTTAGTTAACATTTCTCCAGCAAAGTCACGCTTAAATAATCTGTCTGAATGACCACGATATGGAATTGTGACAGGAGATGGATTGTAGTATTCAGCAATTAAAATATATTTTTTCGAAGCATTATACAATTTTTCGTAAACAAGATTTAATTCATCTGGATTTATGTGAATTAATACGCCTTTAATTAAAGACACATCATTTTTTATGTCACTTTCATAATTCATAATCGAATCATTAATAACATTCTCTTTACCAATTACATTTTCTAACTGACTAGCAGCTGTAGGATTTATTTCTATGCCTTTTAAAGTCATTTCAGGAAACAACAAACCGATAGCTTTCAGATTCATTCCGATATTTGCACCGAATTCAATAATTGAATCAATATTTCTACATTGTTTTAGAGCATTTGAGAAGAAATTAATATTTGAAGCCAAATAATTTTGACTTTTATTTCTATCGATATAATCATTTCCAAATTCTGTTGCCCAAAATTCTTCTTGTTCAGTTTTAAATTTGCTCATTTTAATTTATTTTATAATTAGTAGTATATTTTATTGGAATAGCTGAAATGTTCTCGCATGTAATTGCATAAATTCGCTTTCAGATGTTGATGGATTATCGATTTTCATTTTCGCATATTCAGCCCCAAACAAAGAATTTGAAAATTGAATTTGAAAAAGTAATCGCTCCCCAGTTTCCAAAGCTTTTCCTTTGTGTAAACCGCGTGTGTCAACAGCTAAAATAGTCCCTTTTTTTCCATTAAATTCTTTGAATGCTGTTTTAGGATAATGAGCCAATAACTCTTCGTCAGTTAAACGTCTGTCTTTTCGAACTGCACGGTCAAGTCTTTTATGAGAATTCTCAATATAGCAATGTGGACCTGTTTGAGTGTCAACATCTGTTACATAGAAAAAGAATTTTAAAAACTTTATTCTATCCATATCAAAGTGATACATTTGCGCAGCCTGAGACTTACCTAGATCGTTTGCAGGTTTACTCCACCACATCGTAACAATATCTAAAATAGGTGAACATTTTAAATACTTACTTGCAATTGATAAAAATCCTTGGTCAAAAATGATTGAACGAACCGTTTCATTTTGAACTACATCTTCTACATCAAATTGATATCTGGGTGAATCTATTTTTTCTGGATCAAAAAGAATCTTTTCTTGTGAATAAGCGATAGAAGATTTATTTACGTCCACATATCTTGCTGGGGTTGTTCTTCCAAAATTCTCTAGTGAATCTATTTTGTCCTTTTCTAAAGAAATGTCAAATTGAAAATATCCATTTTTAGTTATTTCACTACAAATATGATCAATATCTTTTTCAGAATTTAAATTCAAAATCGATCCTAAAGTCGTTTTTTTTGGCTTTTTAACGAGAGAAATTAATCTTGAATGAAAATCATTTACTCTTCCATTTGTACTGACAAACAAATACCGAAATGAAATATATGCGATGTTTGATGTTTTTTTTGTGAAAAGGAACAGAATAAACCCAAAACCAAATGTGATTGGAAATATTAAAAATTTGACTACGCTTTTCATCCTATAAATTATTTTTTAATAGAAAAAACAGCTATAACTGAACCCGTTTTATCCATTCGATCTTCATCAATATCGTGTCTAAAATAGATTTTATCTACGGATTCTCCAAAAAAGTCAATTAATTGTTGAGAATGTGTTGTAAGTCTTCCAGCACCAGGTGTATAATCTAGTTTTTCAATTTTCTTTTTTGATTCCAGTCCACCATATTCAACTCCAACTGAAACAATCGCACCGTTTTTAGCAACTCTTACAACTTCTTTAGCGGCAAGTTCGGGTGTCTCACTGTATGAAATTACCCATCCCATTATTACAACATCAAATGAATTATCTGCATATTTCATTTTGTGCATGTCACCTAAGTCAATGTATGAAGAATAACTAATCAAATCAAGTCCTGTAATATTCTCTTTTAAAAAACCTTGACCAATTAAATTAAAGATTTCACCTTCAGTTCTTGGTCCGATAGACAATACTTTTGAATCAATTCCTACTTTATCGATGCACATAACTGGTTTAATAATAGCTAAAGAGCGAATTACTGCAACATCTTGCATTCCTTTTAGATTGTGACTGATTGTATTTCCAGCAATTGATTGAGTTTCTAAATCATATGTTTTTAGTCTTCTCAATACTTTTACTAAAAAGAAAAAACGAAGTCTAGCTCTAAAATATCTATACAAATCAACTGTCAATAATTGATGTCTAAATGTTCTAAAAAACCCTTTAAATTTATGTCTATTGTGGTCTTTCATTTAGTAAAAATTTTTTATTAATAATATTATTTCAGTTTGTTCTTCTTCTGTTAGCGTTGGAAACATAGGTATGCTGATGCATCTAGAATAATACCTTTCTGCATGAGGGAAATCACCAATTTTAAATCCTTGATCTTGATAATATGGCATTGTATGCACCGGAATGTAATGAATTTGACAGAAAATATTTTTAGCTCTCAAATATTCATACAGTTCTCGTCGGTTTTCAACTTCTAAAATATATAAGTGATATGCATGATTTTCGTTGAAACCAGAAGTGTTTATTACTCCACTAATTGAATTCAATTCATCTGTATATTTTTTTGCGATTTCTCTTCTACGTTTGATTCCTTCATCTGCACGTTCAAGTTGAGTGATACCTAATGCAGCTTGAAAATCAGTTAAACGATAATTGTATCCCAATTCCTGCATTTCCATATACCAAAGCGGATAAGTATCAAATGCGTTTTTTGTGTTTCCACTAGCAAACTCAATACTGTTTTTGAACTTTGAAAAATCACGAGTAATTCCATGAGTACGGTAAATGAGCAATTTTTCGTAAACTTCTTTCGAATTGGTTGTTACCATTCCGCCTTCACCAGTTGCGATATGTTTTACAGGATGAAATGAGAAGATTGCAGCATCCGAATCTAGGCATTGTCCAGCATTAATTGTACTGTTGTTTGCTGAAATATATGAACCACCTGGAGCATGACAAGCATCTTCCAAAATCCATAAATCATGTTGTTTCGCAAATTCTTTGAATTCATCTAATTGAGGAACTCGCCCTGCAAAATCAACTGGAATAATTCCTCTGATTTTTTTGTCTTTATTCGTTTCAAATACTTGCTTAACATTTTCAAGATCCATCAAATAGGTTTCAGGATCAATGTCTGCAAATAAGATTTTACCTCCACAGTAACGCACACAATTTACTGAAGCAGAAAAGGTAATTGGTGTACAAATTACATATTCACCTTCTTCAATTCCTAGTGCCATAACTGCCAGATGTAAGGCCGCAGTTCCATTTGCTAAAGCAACAGCATAATCAGATCCGATATAGCTAGCAAAAGCTTTTTCAAATTTCTCGATTTCTGGACCTTGAGTTAGAAAATCTGATTGCAAGGTTTCAGTAACAGCAAGAATATCTTTTTCAGTAATATGTTGTTTTCCGTAAGGAATTATTTTACTCATATAGTGAAATTTGGATCAACATGTTCTTTTATCAATTCTCTAAGAGAATCAATTGTTTCCCATTGATCGTTTTCCAAAGAATTGTAAGAAAATCCTTCTTTAACTTTCGATGCTTTGAAGTCATTGATATAATTTTCTATATTCCAGTTTGGCATTTGAGGAAGGATAACGTAGTATTTTCCTAGATCATATGTGAAAAATGAATCAGAAGATGAAATCATTTCTTCGTGAATTTTTTCACCTGGACGTATTCCAATAACTGGTTTTTCACAGTTTGGTCCGATTGCTTCTGCTACATCTAAAATTTTGTAAGATGGAATTTTAGGCACGAAAATCTCACCACCCCAAGCTGATTCAAGTGCATGCATCACCATGTCAACTCCACCTTGAAGTGAAATATTGAAACGAGTCATTGTTGGAACAGTAATCGGTAAAACACCATCTTGTTCTTTCTTTTTCAAGAAAAACGGAATGACTGAACCATTAGAACCCATAACGTTTCCGTATCGAACAACTGAGAATTTAATGTCTTTATTTCCACGAATATTGTTTGCCGCTACAAAGAGTTTATCTGAAGTTAATTTTGTTGCTCCGTAAAGATTAATTGGCGCACAAGCTTTATCTGTTGATAATGCAACTACATTTTTAACATTTGTTTTTAAAGCTGCTTTAATTACATTTTCTGCTCCACCAATATTTGTTTTTACACATTCATCAGGATTGTATTCAGCAATGTGAACATGTTTCATTGCAGCAGCATGAATCACATAATCAATTCCAGTAAACGCACGTTCCAATCGTTCATAATCACGAACATCTCCAATGAAAAAACGAATTTGAGGATATTGCGCATGACTAAATTCTTGAGCCATCTCGAATTGCTTTTGCTCATCTCTTGAAAGAATCACAAGGCGTTTGATTTCAGGGTGATTTGAAAGGATATGTTTCGTTAATGCTTTTCCAAGTGAACCTGTTCCACCAGTAATTAATATTGATTTATCTTTCACGTTTAAAAATGATTTTATACAAATATATCAATTTGAGCTTAAATACTAACCTCGATTCGATTATAAATTCACATCAGAATTTAATTTGAAAAGTTAGCTTGGAGTTTAATTTTTCGACGAATAGCGGGCTATTTCAATTAAAATTAACGAACAAAATGATTTTTTAAATTGAATAGCCTCAAACATAAAAAGTAAAATCACCTATAAAATCTCATCTTTTTCGTTAAAAACATTCGAATTGGTCCCATTCGACAGGCTCACGACAGCGCGCCAATCCATCATGTTTTTGCCTCAAATCTTAGCATTTATAGGCGATCTGATAAGAATTTATAATCAAATTGAGGTTACTATGAAATCTATTCAATTTCATTCCAAATTTGATTGCTCTCAATTTTGTTTTTCAAATCCATTTTTTTATAGAAAATTGCTAAATCTTCATAAACAGATTTCTTCTGATTTTTGATTTTAGTTAATTTGTAATTCTCAAATACCCAAATGGTTTTTTTAAACTTTGGAAGTTTGCTAAAGATACGTTTCGAATAGAAAAACTTGCCAATATGGAGTAAAAGATATAAGCGAAGAAACTTATAGTTTGTTTTAATTTTCTTGTTTTTGCTTGAATTATTCTCAAGATAAGGTGAGAAAAAGTTGATTGCTCTTAAATGATTTAAACCATCAGAATATCCTATCGAATCAGCGAAAATTTTATTTCTTTTCTCCACAATATTTGATGGGTTAAAAAAGCTTTTGTCGTTTTCAGAAAACAATTTTTCAAATGCTTGAATTGCTTTTTCTATTGTATTGACTTTAAAAGATCCTTGGTGCAATGAAACACGTTTAAAATCATCAATTTCATTGATTAACATAGTAGGGACATTCAATAACCAAGCCTCCATGATAGACGTGCTTTCAAATGCCATCCAAAGATCACTTATTCCAATTAAATCTTGGATTTCCTCTTCATCTTTTAAGTATAAAACATTCGGAAAATCTTTTAACCGATTCATTTCATTTCTAGAATCTCTAAAGTCCGATTCAAAATTTTCTCTGGGATGTTTTTTTAAGATGAAAAGTGTGTCGGGATGTAATTCAATCAATGTTTTAAGACAATTTTCAACAAAGTCTCGCTGATTTGTAAGCCAATTAATCCCTTCTTCTTTGCCTTTGTCAAGGTAAACCAAAACATCATTCAATTCTTTATTGTAAATCTTACCAAATGCCCAACCTGCATAACCAACAACTTTAGTGAAATGATCTTTTTTATATTTTGATAAAATTTCAGTTCTTGTTTTAGGTTTTAAATAAATGTATTTATCAAATATTGGTGAACCACTAATTTTTATTTTTTCAATTGGAATTCCGCAACTTTGATTTAGATAATTTTTGATTCTCAAATTCCAAGTAAAGACGATAGGGCAAAAAAGCTCTTTAGTTTTATTGTATCCCCAATAATCTGTTTTTTCGGTGTTATTAAAGTTACCTTCAGAATCATGGGAAAACACTAAAATATCATTTTCAATGCAATACTTTCCAACTTCATAATAAAGATTATGACCTCTCGTATTTGGAAGAATTACTAAATCTGGTTTTTCTGTTTTTATTTTATGTGCATCCCAAATAAACTCTAAAGAAATACTGTAATTTTTATACGTTTCTAAAAAATAAATAATGGGTAAGAGTAAATAATAGTCTCTAGTTTCGTTACTAACTAAATAACAATGTCCTTTTTTTTTAATTTCACTTACTGATTTCATCTAAATAAAAGGCTATTTTTTTCGTTAATTGTTCGTTCGAATAAGCTGAAATATCGCTACTATTGTCAATGACTAGTGGAATATTTGATACGATTAAATCTGTTAAAAAGCTTAAAATTCCAACTTCGTTTTTGTACTCAAAAGATTGACCTCTTTTTGTTTTATCTATGATTTTTTTGACATCACCTTCATCTGGACCAAAAACTATAATTGGTTTTTCACTTCGAAGCATTTCAAACAGTTTTCCAGGAATTCGTCCTGCTGCATTTAGTGCATTATTTATTGGTAAAATTAAATGTGATGCGTTTTCATATTCTTCAAGGATTTGAACACGGCTAATCATGCCCAAATACTCAACGTTTTCCTCTAATCCATAATTTTTAAATGTTGACTGTACAGCAACATCAACTTCACCTGCTAATCGTATTTTTATTTTTGATTTTAAATCGGGGTGTTTTTCAATGATTTCACTTAGAGCTTTTATGAAGCTAATTGGATTTCGATCACTGCCTAACAATCCACCATGGAAAAAGATAAAGTCAGTTGCTTGTTTTGGGGTGTAATTTTTAAACTCATCTTCATCGAATCCATAATAAATTACATCCACATTTTTCGCCCCAATTGATTCTAAATCGAGTTTCCAAGTATCGCTAGCAATTGTTGTTTTTGCAGCGGTATTAAAGGTTTCTTGTTCTAATCTTCGGTGTTTCTTATCAGCTCTTTTTCCGATGTAAAGTTGGGTGTAATAGTCGACTTGTGTCCAAGGATCTTGGAAATCAGCTAACCAAGGAATTGCATGTTTTTGAGCGATTTTTAAACCGATTACTGTATTTGTATGTGGAGGTCCATCAGTTAGAATTGCATCAATTTGATGAGTTTTTAAATAATTGTTTAAATATTTTACAGAAGGTTTAATCCAAAAAGCACGTGCATCGGGAATAAAAAAGTTACCTCGAATCCACATTCCGAAAAAATCGACGAATCCTTACTTTTTTGAAGAATTAGATGTGATGTTTTGTAAAGGTTGGTTTTTCTTTGTACCCGAGATTAACTTAAATATTTTAGTTGGTTCAAAGGCTGCAACTTTATGAATTTCAAGATTTTCAGGAATATCTTTTTCGTTTGAGAAATCGATGTATTGATAATTAGCATCTTTTACAGTAAAAACAACAGGTTCCCATCCAAATTGGCGCAAATATTTTACGAATTTTAAACAGCGCAAAACTGTAATCCCACCTGATGGCGGCCAATGATATGTTATTATCAATACTTTCTTCAAAATCTAATGTATTCTAAGAATGAAAATTCTAAAGCGTAAATATAAGAAAAGTTAAAAGTTTTTCTCTGCAATCGATTTTGTTTTGATTCGTTATATTTGCAGCTCATGGGAATTGTTCAAAAAGACGCGATAAGATCAATGCTGATTTCCTATTTTGGATTGGTATTGGGATACATAAATAAAGGCATACTTTTTTTATTAATTCTTGATTCTACAGAAAGAATTGGATTGATCAATTTAATGGTAGCAATTGGGATGTTGTTTGCACAATTTTCAAATTTAGGTGCGATTTATACAACTTGGAAGTTCCTTCCGTACTTGAAAAAGAAGGAAAATAATCACTACGGATTTCTAGCCTTTATTTTAGTGATAGTGTTTATTGGTATTGGTGTTTTCACCTCTTTATTTATTGTCTTTAAACCTCAGATTTCAGAGGAATATGTTGAGAAATCAAAACTTTTCACTGAATATTATTACTGGGTTTTACCAATTGGAATCTTTCAAGTTTTATTTTCAATAATTGAAGTTTATCTACGTGCATTTTTAAAGAACATCATCTCTGTTTTTGCACAGGAAATTGCTCTCAGGTTAAGTATTACTGCGATATTACTCCTTTTTTATACGGGGTTAATCTCGTTTTCTAGTTTCGTTTATTTACACAGCTTAGTGTATCTTATTCCTGTTGTAATTCTGGCAATTTATCTGTATCGACAAGGAGATTTCTCTAAAAATTGGACAAAAATTCAAATTCCAAAACGATTCAAAAAAATACTTCTTCGTTTTTCACTTTTCAATTATTTCAATACACTTTCAACTCAATTAGTGTATTCTTTGGATGTGATTATGATTGCTCAAATAATTGGTTTACCTGCAGCGGGAGTGTATACTACTGTGACCTTTTTAGCGAGTGCACTTCAAGTACCGTACAAGTCAATTATTCGAGTAAGTTCGCCTTTAATTGCGGAACATTGGAAGCACAGAGAGTTAGGGAAGATGAAATTGCTTTATCAGCAAGTGAGCTCTGTTTCTTTGTTGATTGGATTGGTTATGTTTTTATTTGTTTGGGTTAATATTGATTTTTTATTCTCGTTTCTAAAACCTGAATTCTTAGAAGGAATATATGTCTTTCTATTTTTAATGATTGGTCGATTATTCGATATGTATTGTGGTTTGAATGGTTCAATCTTTACCACTTCTAAAAAATACAAGTACGATATTTATTTCACGATATTTCTAGTAACGATGGTTTATTTGTTGAATTTGTGGTTAATACCAAGTTATGGCATAAAAGGTGCTGCAATCTCAACAAGTATCGCATTGATTTTGTACAATTTAGGACGCGTGTTCTTTGTTTTGTTGATTTTTAAAATACATCCATTTAGTTGGAATCAAATGAAAGTGATTGCTCTTTTTTCAGCGTGTATAGGAATGAGTTATTTTACGGATTCAATTTTTGAAAACAAGTACATTCAGTTTGTTTTTCAAAGTACATTAATTGGTTCTACTTTTTTAATACCGATTTATGTGTTCAATTTAGAAGAGAATTCTAAGAACTATTTACAAAAGGGGATGAAGTTTTTCCTAAGTAAAACAGGAATGAAAAAATAAATCGAACTCCTATGTTTGCAAAATGTTAATTTTAGTATTGAATAAAGTGAAAAAGAATGGGAGTAGAAAATCGAACAAATAACTTGATAAAGTATATTCTACCTGAGATATTACCCCATTCTTTTTTTATTTCTTGGAGTTTGAACAGAATGTAAGGAATGGAACAAGTTTCCATATCCAGAATATCCAAAAGGAGAAAAAACGAGGGGAAATATTCACTTTTTATGTTTAACTAAAATTGTATTAATTAATGGTTATTTTAAAACAAGTATTGGGCGTTGATGTTGCTCAAAAAGAGTTGGTTGTTTCATTGGGAAAAATGTTTTCTGACTTTAGCATAGAAATTTATGCGCATAATATTTTCAAAAATTCTGAAAAAGGGATGGATGAGTTATTACAGTGGGTTAAAAAGTTAACTCTTGATGATTCAAAAGTGTTTTATGTAATGGAGGCAACGGGTGTTTATCATGAAAGATTTGCTTATTTTTTAGATGAAAACTCATGTGATTTATCTATCGTAATGCCCAATAAAATAAGCAATTACATGAGGACTTTGGATATTAAAACCGTTACTGATAAAAGTTGTTCAGCAGCGATTACTCAGTTTGGTTTAGAAAGAAAATTAACCCTCTGGAAAAAACCAAATAAGATTTACAAAAACCTCAAGCAACTAACAAGAGAAAGGGATCAAATTGTAGAAGCGAGAGCTGTAATAAAAAATCAGTTACATGCCGAAAAATCAGAAGTATATCCCATAAAAAACACAATCAAAAGATGTGAGGCCCACATAAAGTTCTTAAACAAGCAAGAGTCTCAAATTTTAAAAGAAATAGAGGGTGTTAAGGATCAAGAAATAAAAAACAAAATTGCGAAAATCACAACAATCCCTGGAGTTGGAGTTTTAACTGCTACTATTGTATTAGCTGAAACTAATGGTTTTGAACTAATTAAAAATAAGAAGCAACTTACAAGTTATGCTGGTTTAGACATAAAAGAAAAACAATCTGGAACTTCCATAAAAGGAAAACCTAAAATATCAAAAAAAGGAAACAAAAGTATCAGAAGAGCAATGCATTTTCCAGCATTATCAGCAATAAGACATGATGAAAATTACAAAAAGATTTATGCCAATTTAGTATCCAGAAGCGGGATAAAAATGAAAGGAGTGGTTGCTGTACAAAGAAAAATTTTAGAATTAATTTATGTAATATATAAAAATGACACAAACTATGATATTGATTATGAAAAAAAGAAGCGAGAGCAACACGCAATGGATACTCTCGCTTAGAGACTAGCTCTTGGCTGTCTTGAAAAACAAAGATAGAAAAAATTAAAATTTTAATAGGATGTTAACACAGAATCTCAGGTTTCAAAAAATAAGGCGCAAAAAAAAGGTAACCCGTTTGAGCTACCTTTTTCTAAGTTTAAGTATTTCTTATTTTTCTTTCAATCCTAATTGAACCGTAGCGTGAACAAAAGCACAACCTTTATCTTCCCCCATAATTTTTACCAATTTCTTCATTGCTTCGTCTTCAGACTCACGTGTATAAACGTCTTTGTATTTCGTTTCTAAGTCTTTTCCACATTTTTCGAAACCAACTGCAGCAGTTTGAAATGCAGTAACATCGTTCATAACACCTTCAGGGTTTTGAGCCATGTAATCAGTCATAATTGCTGTCATATCTTTTCCAGCTTTATTTCCATCAACAACTGCTTTTTGCATTTCTGGTGAAATATCTTTTGATGCTTTTGTCATACAATCACACATATCAGATGACATGTTTTTGTATTCTTCGTCTCCTGCTGTATTACATGATCCAAGAGACAATGCAGTAATAGCAATAAAAGGTAAAATAATTTTTTTCATAATATAATTTTTCGCGAAGATAATAGTTTTAATTAAAATTGAAATAGGAAGTCTATCTTTTCATGCTTTTTTTTGATAACTGACTTCTTTTTTCAATTAAATGAATAATTACTTCAATAAATTTCTTGCTTCAGAAAGCGCTTTTTGAATTCCAGCTGGATTTTTACCTCCTGCAGTCGCATAAAATGCTTGTCCACCGCCACCTCCTTGGATGTGTTGTGCAACAGCTTTTACAATTGCTCCGGCATTCCAGTTTTTAGCTTTGGAAAGTTCTTCATCGATAATAACACTTACAGCACATTTATCGTCTTCTTTTGAACCAATGATTCCTACAAAATTCGGGAATTCACTTTTCAATTGAAACAAAATATCTTTCACTGAACCAGCATTTAAATTCAATTCTGCTTCTAAGAATGAATAACCTTCTTTCGTTTCTACTTTTGCTTTTAATTCAGCTTTTACCAAACGTGCTTGGTCTTTCTTGAATTGTTCAATTTGCTTTTGTAAAAGACTGTTTTTTTGAATTAAATCATCCACCGATTTCACTATGTCTTTCGGGTTTTTCAATAATTCATTGATTGCATCATATTTTTCTTCTTGTTGTGCGTAAAATGCTTCAACAGCGTCACTTGTAATTGCTTCAACACGACGAATTCCAGCTGCAACTGCAGATTCTGATTTCAATTTGAATAATCCAATTTCACCAGTTGATTGAACATGTGTTCCTCCACATAACTCAACTGAATCGCCAAATTTAACAATACGAACTTTATCGCCGTATTTCTCACCAAACAATGCCATCGCACCCATTTCTTGTGCCTTTTCCATCGTTGCAGCTCGGTCTTCCTCTAAACGTATATTCTCTTTGATCGCATTCGAAACCAAAGTCTCAATTTGCTTGATTTCTTCGTCGGTAACTTTTGAAAAATGTGAAAAATCGAAACGCAAATAATCTGAATTAACCAATGAACCTTTTTGTTCTACGTGCGTTCCCAAAACGGTACGTAAAGCATGGTGCAATAAATGTGTAGCAGAGTGATTTGCTGTCGTCAATTTTCGTTTTTTCGAATTGATTGTTGCTGTATAACTCGCTGCAAGATCTGTAGGTAATTCTTCGGCCAAATGAATGATGAGGTTGTTTTCCTTTTTCGTATCAAAAATGTGAATTGAATTTTTATCAGAATTTAATGTTCCTGTATCTCCAACTTGTCCACCACCTTCTGGGTAAAAAGGCGTTTGATTCAATACTAATTGATAAAAAGTTTTTCCTTTTTGGCTTACTTTTCGGTGTTTTACAATTGAAACGTCAGCTGTATTGTTATCATATCCAACAAATTGAACTTCTTGATCTGGTAATAATTGAACCCAATCTCCTGTTTCCATAGCAGAAGCTGAACGTGCACGGTCTTTTTGTGCTTGTAATTCAGTTTCAAATCCTTTTTCGTCCACAGAAATATTGTTTTCACGAGCAATTAAGCAAGTCAAATCAAAAGGGAAGCCATAGGTATCGTACAATTCAAAAGCAACTGCACCTTCTAAAATATTGTTGTTGTTTTTAGCTTGAGTCAATGAGTTTTCAATACGTTTAATTCCTTGCTCCAAGGTTCTGAAGAAAGATAATTCCTCTTCACGGATAACACGTTTCACTAATTCACCTTGGTTTTTCAATTCAGTGAATGGATCTCCCATGATTGAAGCTAAAACTTCAGATAAATCGCAAATAAAAGGTTCTTTTAAACCTAAAGTTTGGTATCCGTAACGAACAGCACGTCTTAAAATACGACGAATCACATAACCAGCTCCAGTGTTCGATGGCAATTGTCCATCAGCAATAGAAAATGAAATCGCACGCACGTGATCCGCGATTACACGTAAAGCGATATCTGTTGTTTCGTCTTGTCCGTATGTTTTTCCAGAAACTTTCTCTAAATGTTTGATCAATGATTGGAATAAGTCAATATCGTAATTGGAAGTTTTTCCTTGTAAAGTCATAGCCAAACGTTCCAATCCCATTCCTGTGTCCACGTGAGTAGCGGGAAGTTTCTCTAATGAACCATCCGCTTTACGGTTGAATTGCATGAATACATTGTTCCAAATTTCAATTACTTGTGGATGATCTTCGTTCACAAATTGTTTTCCATCTGTTTTTAGACGTTCAGCTTCTGGACGATTATCTACATGGATTTCAGTACAAGGACCACATGGACCTGTATCACCCATTTCCCAGAAATTATCTTTTTTCGAAGCTAAAATGATTCGGTCTTCGGCAATTAATTTTTTCCAAATATCATACGATTCTTGATCTCTTGGAACGCCATCTTTTTCGTCGCCTTCAAAGACAGTAACATACAAACGGTCTTTTGGGATTTTATAAACTTCTGTCAATAATTCCCACGCCCATTTGATTGCGTCTTCTTTGAAATAATCCCCAAATGACCAGTTTCCAAGCATTTCGAACATGGTATGGTGGTAAGTGTCCACACCAACTTCTTCTAAATCGTTGTGTTTCCCTGATACACGTAAACATTTTTGTGAATTTGCCACACGTTTGTTTTTCGGCACGGCATTTCCCAAAAAGAAATCTTTGAATTGATTCATTCCTGCATTCGTGAACATCAAAGTAGGGTCGTTTTTCACCACCATTGAAGCAGAAGGAACAATATCGTGTTGTTTTGATGCAAAAAAATCAAAGAATTGTTTACGTATTTCGTGTACTGTCATAACATTTAGCTAAAAGTGGTGCAAAAGTAGTAGAAATATCTCAAAAAGAAGGTCAAATGGTATAGAAAAGTTCAACCTTCAATTTAATGAATTTTTATCGCGAAATAGCTGATAAATATTATCATTTTTAGTGATATAAATCAGTTTTTATAATGAGAGGAAGGAGTAAATTTGAAAATAATTCAAAAATCAAAATAATGCAAAAACACGACATTCTTCATGAGTTTCCGGACAAGGCGGAAAAAATCCACGAATTAAAAATTAGCGATAATCATTTCAGAAGATTATTTGATGAATACCACGAAATTGACCATTCGATTCATAGTTACGAATCAGGTGCTCAAGCAACAACAGACGAGCATTTGACTGAGTTGAGAAAGCAACGTGTTCATTTAAAAGATTCGATTTACGATTATTTGAAATAGAATTTAAAAATGAATTAAAGCCAATTTTAGTATTGGCTTTTTTTTTATACAATAAAATCAGATAATTGGATAAGTAGACATATTAGATTTTGAGTAATTTTATCTCAAAACAAATTAACATGTCAAATATTTTTGATCCACGTTACAAGACAACCGACCGACTGGATGCAGTTCTTGTTGGAGCGGGTATAATGAGTGCGACTTTAGCATACATTTTACATAAATTAGAACCGACTTGGCGCATTGAGGTCTACGAACGTCTGCCAATTGTTGCCGGAGAAAGTTCTGATGCTTGGAATAACGCAGGTACTGGACATGCTGGTTTTTGCGAATTGAATTATACTCCTCAAAAAGAAGATGGGACCATTTCAATTGATAAAGCAATTCATATTTGTGAACAATTCGAGGAAACTAAGCAGTTTTGGGCGCATTTAGTTGAAGAAGATGTTATTTCAAATCCTGAGTCCTTTCTTCACAGTATTGGACATTTCAGTGCTGTATTTACAAAAGAAGATAAAGCGTTTTTGAAAAAGAGATGGGAGAAAATGTCTCAACATCCACTTTTCTCTGAAATGGAATTTTCGGATAAACGTGAAGTTCTTGAAGAGTGGATTCCTTTGTTATTGTCTGGAAGAGCTAAAACAGATGCAATTGCAGCAACGAAAATGAAATCTGGATGCGATGTTGATTTTGGAAGTTTAACGCGACAAATTTTTCAGTATTTAGAAAAACAAGAAAATTTCAGATTGTATCTAGAACATGAAGTTCGAGATATTGATTTGGTGGAAGAAGAAGATCATTTGTGGCAATTGAAAATTCGTGATTTAAAGTCAGGAGATAAAAAGTACATTGATTCGAAATTTGTTTTCATTGGTGCAGGCGGAGGAGCGTTACATTTATTACAAAAAACTGACATTGATGAAGGTCAAGGGTTTGGCGGATTTCCTGTGAGTGGACAATGGTTGATTTGTCAAAACGACAAAATTATCAATCAACATTTTGCGAAAGTATACGGAAAAGCGGATGTTGGTGCACCTCCAATGTCGGTCCCACATTTGGATTCGCGCATTATTGATGGAAAAAGAGCTTTGTTATTTGGACCATATGCGGGATTTTCAACGAAATTCTTAAAAAATGGATCTTATTGGGATTTATTCGAAAGTGTAGGTTTAGATAACATTAAACCACTTGTGATGGCTGGAATTCAAAATGTTCCGCTTACAAAATATTTAATCAATCAAGTAAGACAATCACACGAAGAACGCATGGAAGAATTGCGTAAATTCATACCGAATGCTAAAAGTGAGGATTGGAAATTAGAAGAAGCTGGTCAACGTGTACAAGTGATCCGTAAAGATGACAAACAGGGAGGTGTTTTGGAATTTGGAACAGAGGTTGTTCATGCCAATAACGGAAGTGTAGCAGCACTTTTAGGTGCAAGTCCTGGTGCTTCGACGGCAGTTTCTGTCATGTTAGAAGTTTTGGAATCTTGTTTTAAAAATGAAATGAAAGGTTCTTGGTCGAAAACGTTGAAAGAATTGATTCCAAGTCATGGAGTTGAATTAGGTAAACATCCGGAAATTTTGAAAAAAGTTCGTAAAAGAACAAATTCTGTATTACGCTTAGATTAATTTTTTGGTGAGTAGTTTAACATTTTTTATATCTTTAGCCCACTAAAATTTAAAGCTCAACTTTGAGCAGGGTTTAAACTATAAAATTTATGTCAGATTTATTTAAGAAAAAATCAATTACTGGGTTATTACGCGAAGCCGCTGCGAATGAACACGGCTTGAAAAAAACTTTAGGAGCTTGGTCGTTAATTGCACTTGGTATTGGAGCAATTATTGGAGCTGGTTTGTTTGTTAGAACAGCAGCAGCTTCAGCTGATGCAGCAGGTTCTGGAGTTACATTATCTTTTGCAGTAGCAGCAATTGGTTGTGCATTTGCTGGTTTGTGTTATGCTGAATTTGCATCTACAATTCCAATTTCGGGTAGTGCTTACACGTATTCGTATGCAACTTTAGGAGAACTTATTGCTTGGATTATTGGTTGGGCTTTAGTAATGGAATATGCTCTTGGAGCAGCAACAGTTTCGATTGCTTGGAGTGAATATTTAAATAATCTACTGGGTGGAGCAATTCCATATGAACTCTGTCATTCTCCTTTTGAGCACGTTAACTTGTTAAAAGGTGCTGAAAACATTAAAATGTTAGGAGAATTTGATATTAAAATGATAGAGTCTGCTAAAAACGGAATGTTAGTTTTAAGTGATTCTGACTTAGCGAAAGCTCCAAAAGAAATTGCTTCTTTAGTAAAAACTTCATCAGGTATCGTTAATGCACCAGCATTAATCATCTTATTATTAGTTACTTTACTTTTAATTAAAGGTACTCAAGAATCTGCATTTATCAACGGTATTATGGTATTCTTGAAAGTTGCAATCGTTTTAGTGTTTATCGTTATTGGATGGCAATTCATTAAACCTGAAAATCATACACCATATTTGATTCCAGAAAATTATGACAAAGCACACTCTGCTTGGAATACCTGGGGATGGGGTGGAGTTATTGGTGGTGCAGCCATCGTTTTCTTTGCTTTCATTGGATTTGATGCGGTTTCTACAGCTGCTCAAGAAGCGAAAAATCCAAAAAGAGATATGCCAATCGGAATCTTAGGTTCATTAGTTATTTGTACAATTCTATACATTTTGTTTGGTCACGTATTAACAGGTGTTGCTCATTGGTCTGAATATGGAAAAGCAGGAAAAGAAGCTTCAGTTTCTTATGCTGTTGGAACATACATGCAAGGTTATAGTTGGTTAGCAACTAGTATTACAATAGCAATTTTAGCTGGTTTCTCATCTGTAATCTTAGTAATGTTAATGGGACAATCTCGTGTGTTCTACTCAATGTCAAACGACGGATTACTTCCAAAAGTGTTCTCAGAATTACACCCTAAATTCAAAACGCCTTATAAATCAAACATCATTTTATTTGTAATGGTTGGTTTATTTGCAGCATTTGTACCAGGAAGTGTAGCTGGAGATTTAACTTCCTTCGGAACATTATTTGCCTTCGTAATTGTATGTGCGGGTATTATTGTGATGAGAAAAACACATCCAAATTTACATCGTCCATTTAGAACTCCTTTAGTTCCATTAGTACCAATCTTGGGTATTTTAGTGTGTTTGTTCATGATTGCTGCACTTTCTCTTGATACATTGGTTTCAGCGGGACTTTGGATGGTAATTGGATTATTGATTTATTTCCTTTATGGTCGTAAAAGAAGTAAATTGAAAGGTCAAGATAATACTGAATCAGAAGAAGAATAATATATAATTAACTCAACAAATCCTGCAGTTTCGATTGCAGGATTTTTTTTGCTTATGACAAATACTACAGAAAAAAAATCGCTTGGTCTTTTAGACGCAACCTTCCTCGTGGCAGGAAGTATGATCGGTTCAGGGATCTTTTTAGTTACTGCGGAAATGTCACGTGACTTGGGAAGCTCTGGTTGGTTGCTTTTTACTTGGTTGTTGACAGGGGTAATTACTTTGTTTGGTGCACTTTCTTATGGTGAACTCGCTGCAATGTATCCCAAAGCAGGTGGACAATTCGTTTATATCCGTGAAGCATGGGGGAAATTACCTGCGTTTTTATATGGTTGGACAACCTTCACAGTTATTCAAACAGGTGTTATCGCAGCTGTTGGTGTTGCTTTCGGTAATTTCTTAGGTGTTTTTATTCCAGATTTATTGATTCCATTAGTTAAGCTTGGACCAATTAGTATTTCGGGTGTCAACTTCGTTGGTGCTGCAACCATTTTAATTTTAACTGTTCTGAATTCACGTGGAATCAACTATGGGAAAATCATACAAACAATTTTTACATCTTCAAAACTGATTGCACTTGCTATTCTAATAATTGCAGGAATTGTTGTTGGACTAAATTCAGAATATTTTGGTCTAAATTTCACAAATATGTGGAATGCGACTAAAACTGTCGCAGATGAAAATGGAGTTGTTACCATAAAAACATTGTCGGGACTTGGTTTAATGATTGTGCTTTCAACAACTATCATTAATTCCTTATTTTCAAGTGATGCATGGAATAATGTAACTTTCATTGCTGGTGATATCCGTAATCCAGAACGAAATCTTCCAAGAGCATTGTTTTTAGGGACATTTATCGTAACGATATTATATATTTTAGCAAATGTTGCCTATTTGGGGCTTTTACCTTTACATGGTGCTCCAAGTCCTGAAAATGCTAAAATGACACAGGAGTTAGTGGTGAAAAACGGAATTCAATTTGCCACAGATCAACGAGTTGGTACTGCAGCTGCATCTATGATTTTTGGAAACGTTGCAACTGCTTTAATGGCGATTTTAATTATGATTTCAACTTTTGGTTGCAACAATGGTCTAATCATGGCTGGTTCGAGATTGTTTTATGCGATGGGAAAAGATGGTTTGTTTTTCAAAAAAGCAGAACAATTGAATCGTTTTTCAGTTCCAAGTTGGGCATTGTGGGCGCAAGGGATTTGGGCTATTTTACTATGTTTCTCTGGATCCTATTCAATTTTAATTAAGTTCGCAACCTTTGGTTCGATGGTATTTTACGTAGTAACTATTGCTGGTTTGTTCCGACTTCGAATTACTCAAAAAGAATTACCTAGACCTTATAAAGCGTTTGGTTATCCGGTAATTCCAGCAATCTATTTAATCTTAGCTGTCTTGATTTGTATTTCTCTTGCAGTAAATACATTTAGTGATACGGCGGGAAGTATCATTCTTATTTTAATCGGAATTCCAATCTATTACTTCTTTTTCAAAAAGAATGATTCAAAGACTGAATCGCTTATAGATCAAGAGTAAAACATAAAAAAAACGAGCTACTAGTGTAACTCGTTTTCTCGAATTTTAAAACAAATCAATCTGTAAAGATTTAGTTTTGCTTGTTTATTATATGTGTAGTAGTTTCTGTTTGAATAAAGTAAACGCCGCTGTTTAGTTTACTTAGGTTTATTTGCGCATTGTTTTTTAATAGAAATGTTTGAATGATTTTTCCATCAATAGATACAAGCTGTGCTTCTTTTTCTTCTCCTGTATTTAAGATTGTAACAATTCCTGTTGTTGGATTCGGATAAAACGAAATACTCATATTTTCATTTTCAAAAATTGAGGTAGAACTTCCATTAAAAGGAAAGGGATCTGAAGCCGCTTGACAGCCATATTCATCTGTGAAAACAGCAAAATAGTTTCCATATGTTGTTGAAGTGATTGTAAATGTTGTATTTGTAGCTCCAGGTATTGTATCACCATTAAATGCCCAATGAATAGTTAATCCTGGATTTGGCAATGTAGTTGATAAATTGAAACCAACTGCTGTAATTTGATTTGCAACAGGTAATTCGTAGCTACAATCATCTTGAACAACAATTCGAGTATCTGTAGTCAATACATTTTGAAACGTAGTCCATTCATCGCATTCACGCTTTAAGTAAAATGCTAAATACGGATCAATCACATCAAATAAGATATCTTGTTGTTCTGCTCGATCTATCGTAATTGTTCCGCCAGAAGTAGATTCGCCAAAATCACAATTGAAATTCGAATTTGCAAAGTAACAATGAGCTCCACCAGTAATTGTGACAAAATTCAAGCAAGAGCTAGTCGGTAAATTATCGTAAATCAATTGATGATGGTCTGCTGGAGGAGTTACAGCATCTGAACTTCCTGAAAGAACCAATGCAGGAATCGTAACTGAAGCAGCAGCTGTTGATGCAAGTGGATTTGTTTCAGCTGGTGCAAGTCCAACAATGACATCAAACGGAGCAGTTGTTTCAGCTGCACCTAAAAAAGATGCGCCACCTCCCATAGAATGACCCATGACAGCATTTTTGCCATTATATCTGAATTCGAAAAAATTACCTGGTGTTGAACAATCTTGGATAAATCTATTCGTGACCACCACTAAATCTTTTCCAAAATCTAAGTGTGAAGGTCCAGGGAAAAGTCCACCTTCAGTTCTTGGGAAAATTAAAATGTATCCTTTTGGAACTAAATGTTCCCAAATGTTCGAATAAGCATCCCAACCCATTGCGAATCCATGTCCAAAAGTAATTACTGGAAATTCACTGAGTTCAATAGGAGTGTTATCACCTGTCGAAGTTGCCGGATAATATATTTCACATTGAATTTGTCTTCCAGCTCCACCTCCTGAACCAAAACCGCCCGTTCTTGTTGCGTCATTGTAAGTTATTGTTGTATGTCCAACTTGGAACTGAGAAAAAGACACCCCTCCGATAAGAAAGGATGTCATGAGTAGTAGTAGTTTTTTCATGAGTTTTTTTTTATGTCTCAAAACTACTAACTACCAATGAATTACAAAATATATTATGTACGAATAGTATTTTTTCAGGATGAAAGGTTTAAAAATCATCCGAGTGTTAATTTACTAACAAAATGTTAAATTAGTAAACTAGTTTAGTAAATTTTTAGCTTTTTGAAACTCTTTATCAGAACTTGTAATGACAAAAAAGTAGCCTTCTTCAATAAACAATTGACGTGCAATTTCTGCTTTTAAAGCTCTTTGAATCAACGCGTAAGATCTTTTTAAATCAGCTGGTCTACGTTTAATATCAAAATTTTTCTCAGCATATAAGACCAATTTATCAATTAAAGCAGCATCAGGATTAAAATTTGAATTGTATTGTTGAATAGAATTCCATTTTCCTCTTTTTACATTAGCAAAGTCAAAAGCAATGTGTTGAAAAGCAGAACTATATCTTAAAGCAATATAATATGTCGTTGAATTTGATGTATCAAGTGGAACGAAATAATCAGGCATAATTCCACCTCCGTCATATACGATTTTACCTTTACGCGTATAGAATTTTTTCGCTTTCTTTAAAATGGATGAATCAGGATGGAAATATTCACCACTTTTTTCACGATCGATTTCATCGTGAATATAGTCTTCAAAATTATCATCAAATGGACGTTGAATACATCTTCCAGAAGGAGTGTAGTAACGTGCAATTGTTAATCGTAGATTACTTTGATCTTTTAATTGGAAATCGCGTTGAACTAAACCTTTTCCAAACGAACGTCTTCCAACAATTGATGCACAATCATTGTCTTGTAATGCTCCCGCAACAATTTCACTAGCTGATGCTGAATTTTCATTCAATAAAACAACTGTTTTAACAGATTCTAAAAGTCCACCAGAGCTGGAACGAGCCATTTGATTTTGAGCTGGATTTTTGCCTTTTACACTAACGATTTTACAGCCACCAGGTAAAAATTCATCTGAAATTGCGATTGCAGCTGATAAAAGTCCACCCGGATTGTCTCTTAGATCAAAAATTAATTTCTTCATTCCTTGACCTAACAATTTTTTTGCCGCAGCTTTAAATTCAGCTTCACTTGTTTCAGAAAATGACTCCAAACGAATATAACCTGTTTGTTTGTCAATCATTTGTGCACAAACAATTGAATAAAGTGGAATGAAATCACGTACAATTGAAACAGTGCGTTTCTTTTTTGACAAACTGTATAAGGTAACTTTAACTGGAGTTCCTGGATCACCTTTTAGTTTCCCCATGATTTCTTCTGTTTTCACTTTATTTCCAGCGATTGCTTTTCCGTTGATTGCAATAATTCGGTCACCAGATTTAAGTCCTGAACGAAAGGCTGGAGAATTTGCGATAACATTTGTTACACATAGCGTATCACGAATGATTGCGAATCGTATTCCAACACCTCCAAATTTACCACTCATTTGTTCATTCATTGCCTTCAAATCTTTTGCAGGAATGTAATTGGAATGAGGGTCTAATTTATGTAACATGTCATCAATGGTTTCCTCCATCAATTTTTCTTTCTCAATTGGGTCAACGTATTCTTGATCAATTTTTGAAATTATATCTTGAATTTTAGAAGAACTAACTGAGTTTTTTTCAGTCGAAGTTGATCGATTTAATTTTCCGCCAATTAAAATTCCACCAGCTAAAAAAAGCATTAAAAGAAGTGGGAGTAATGTTTTAGAATTAGTCATTTTCGAAGGGATTTGGTAAGTGAACTGTTTCAACTCCAGCGCTTGCTAAAAAGTCAATTCCAGTGGTGTCTTTGTATTTATCGATAAAAACCACACGTGTTATACCGGATTGTAAAACCAATTTTGCGCAATCTTTGCAAGGAGAAAGAGTTAAGTATAAAGTGGAATCACTACAATCATTCGTTGAACGAGCAACTTTTAGAATTGCATTTGCTTCTGCATGAAGAACGAACCAATTCGTTTCCCCATTTTCATTTTCACAGCAGTTATCAAAACCAGCTGGAGTTCCATTGTATCCATCAGAGATAATCCGTCCGTTTTTAACAATTAGAGCACCAACTTTTTTGCGTTCACAATGCGATAATTCAGACCAAGTTTTGGCCATCCTTAAATAAGCTTTATCGTAGCGAAGAGTTTTATTTTCTAGTTGAAGATTATCTGTTACGTTCATTTGACAAAAATACTATTTCTAACGTGTAAACTTATATCCAATTCCTCTGATGGAGTGAAAAAATCGAAACTCTTTCGAATCATCTTCAAATATTTTACGAAAATTCAAGATGTAATTATCGATTGTTCTTCCTGTTGGAAACTGATCATTTTTCCATAAGTTGGATAAAATTTCATCCCTAGATAAAGCTTTACCTTCATTTTCAACAAATAATTGAAGTAACTCAATTTCTCTTTTGGACAATTCAACTTGTTGTGCAGTAAACTTGTTTTCAACTTGATACGAATCGAAATGAATGATCCAATCACCAATCTCTGCATCACTTATTTTTTCGACTTTATTTTTAGTGTTCAAAAGTACTTTACAACGTAATAGAAATTCTTCTAAATCAAATGGTTTCGGTAAATAGTCGTTTGCACCAAATTTTAAACCTGCAATGCGATCAGTAGTTGAGCCTTTTGCTGATAGAAACAAAATCGGTATTAAGGAATGTTGTCTGAAGGTACGACAGATGTCAAACCCACTCACTTCAGGCAACATAACATCAAGAACAACTAAGTCGAATTGTGAAAGTTGATTTGCTTTTTCCAATGCAAGTCTTCCATTATCAATCACCTCCACTTCATAACCTTCCAATTCAAGGTTTAGCTTTAACGTTTCACTGATACTTTTTTCGTCTTCGATTAAAAGAATTTTATCCATTGGTATAAAAATAGCAAACAAATTTCTTAATTTAAATCTTGTAAACTACATTTGTGTTTCTAAAAAATCATAAATAAAGCTAAAATGAAAAAAATAAAACTACTTGTGCTTTTCAGTTTCCTTTGTTCTATTGTCTTTGCTCAAGAAAGTATTGGCGGTAGACCATTCTCATTTGCTCAGTCAATGAATGGAAATTCTATCTTGCCAGAGGCAGCAATTGTTACAGTAACAAAACCAAATTTAACTTCTATTCATGCTGAAGATGCTATAAATGATAGTAAAATGGCTTACCGTGTTGGATTAAATTTACCTGTGAGCATTACCGCTTCTAATTCAGGAACATGGACAACATTGTTGGATGGAACGAGAATTTGGCGTTTAAAAATTGCTTCTAAAGATGCAAAAGCCTTAGGTTTGTATTTTAATTCAACAGTTGAAATTCCAGTTGGAGCGAAATTATTTGCTTACAATAAGAATCAAAAACAAATTTTAGGTGCATACACGGCTAATTCTGAAAAGTTTGAAGCCATGGAAATGGTTCAAGGAGACGAATTGACGTTAGAGTATATTGCTTCTCCTGGAACGGTTGGTACACCATTAATTTCAATTAAAGAAGTAGTTTATTTTTACAGAGGTGTTGAAGACCACACTTCTCAATTTGAATCTGTCTCAACTGAAAAAGCAGAGAGTTGTGAAGTTGACGTAGCTTGTTCGGAAGGAGCAAGTTGGCAAAACCAAATCAAATCTGTTGTACATTATACATTTACACAAAGTGGAAATACGTATGTATGTTCTGCTGCTTTGATAAATAATACAGCGCAAGATTGTAAACCTTATATTTTGACAGCTTGGCACTGTGGTGAACCTGCTGCAGGAACAACTTTATCAGGATGGGTTTGGTATTGGAAATATCAAAAATCGACTTGTCAACCGGGGAATGCAAATGGAACTGATCCTAGTCCAGGTTCATTTACTAAAACTGGAGGTACCGTTCGTGCATCTTCAGAAAATGGGACCTTAAACAATCCTCCAGGAACAAATGAAGTTGCTGGTTCTGACTTTTATTTAGTTGAGTTGTCTAGTTCGATTTCTTCTACTTACGATCCTTATTACGCTGGATGGAATAGAACAAATACTGCGGCTACAAGTGGTGTAGGTGTTCATCATCCAGCTGGCTCAGCAAAGAAAATTTCAACGTATACAAGTGCTTTAGTTAGTTCTACATACAATGGTGGTGCAACAAATGCACACTGGAGAGTTGTTTGGGCTGCTACAGCGAATGGACATGGTGTAACTGAAGGGGGTTCTTCTGGTTCTCCGATTTTTAATCAAAGTGGATTAATCGTTGGACAATTATCAGGTGGTTCTTCTTTTTGTACAAATACAAGTGCTCCAGATTTATATGGAAAATTATTTACTGATTGGGATTTAAATGGTACAACTTCAAATGCTCAATTAAAGCCTTGGTTAGATCCTTCAAATACAGGAGTGACTACTTTGGCGGGTTCTGCTTCCCCATGTACAGCTTCTGGAACTGCTCCAGTTGCAAATTTTACTGCAAGTGCAACAAATATTTCAGTTAATACAACAGTAACTTTCACAGATATTTCTACAAACTCTCCAACTTCTTGGTCATGGAGTGTTTCTCCAGCAACAGGATGGTCTTACACTGGAGGTACTTCTGCAACAAGTCAAAATCCTCAAATTATTTTTACAGCAACGGGTTCTTATACTATCACTTTGACAGCTACAAATTCATTTGGTTCAGACCAAGAAGTGAAAACGAATCACATTGTTGTGACTGCTGCAACTTCACCTTGTACGGGAACTTCAACAGGTAACTGTACAACAGATAATGAATTTGTGCAAAATTTCACTTTTGACAATATCAACAACACTACTTCGTGTTCAAATTATACATCTTATACTTTAACGGCAAATGTTGTTAAAGGTGAAACAATCAACTTCTCTGTAACTCCACAAATTGTTGGTCAAGCTGCTGGTACAATGTACAATGGAGACGAAATTGCAGTTTATATTGATTACAATAATGATCTTGATTTCTCAGATGCTGGAGAACGTGTTGCATATGTGATTGCTGTTACTGGTGTTCCAACTGTTACAAGTTTCTCAACTGTTATTCCTTTAACAGCTGTTACAGGAACTGTAAATATGCGTGTGCGAATCAATTACAACGATGCAGGAACAACTCCTATAAATCCTTGTGGAACTTCAGCATATGGTGAAGTAGAAGATTACAAAGTAGCAATTACAACTAGTTCAGCATTCTTAAATGAAAGCCAATTGGCTGAAGTTGGTGTTTATCCAAATCCATTTAAAAATGAAATCTCTGTAGATGCTTCTTCAATTGATGGAACCTTAAATGTAGAATTAGTAGATTTCTCTGGAAAAGTACTTTCTGTTCAACAAGTAACAAACGAATTGAAGGTTATTTCAACCACAGAATTAGCTGCAGGAGTTTATACTTTGCGTTTATCAAATGGAACAACTACAAGTGTTAGAAGAATAATAAAATTATAATCAATACTTTTTTTAATTTTAAAGCGTTGTCTATGGCAACGCTTTTTTTGTAACTATGAAATATTCAATTCCATTTTTATTTTTTCTATTGTTAATAATCACTTCGTGCAATCAATTGTACAGAGGAATACCCAAAGCTCCAAGGAATAAGCAAATTGTGATTGAAAATAATAATTCAGTTGAACGTGATATTAGTCAAAACAATCAAGTTGTTAATGCCGAAAAACAAGTGATTGTACTAGAATCAAATGTGAATAATACTTTAATTAATTCAAATGATGACAAAACTTCATTAAAAACAAATCTTATTCAAGAAAAACAAATTAATTCTAGTGATATAAATAATGAACTGATTGACACATTAATTGTTGATGAAGATGTATTGACAAAAGGTGAGAATATGGTGAAAATTCAAACAGGTATTAATGTTGCAATGATTTTTCTTATTCCTTTACTATTATTTTTACTTTCTGGATTAATTCTTATTATTCTTGGTCATATTAATATCTATCGTTTCAATCAACTTCCTTATGTTACTAAAGAAACTAATGATAAAATGCAGATTAAAAAAAGAAATTTTTACATTGCTATAGGTGTGAATCTATTTTTAATTTTGTTGCTGGTTGCATTAATAATATTAGTCTTATAAATTGAAAAAACACATTTTAGTTTCCGTTATAAATGATTTGAATACCGATCAACGGGTACATAAAATGTGTTCTTACATGTTTGAACGTGGGTATCAAGTTACTTTAATTGGTAGACAATTGAAGAATAGTCATACAATGGAATACCGAAAATATTCTACAAAAAGAATGAAATTGATATTCGAAAAAGGACCTCTTTTTTATGCTTTTTTCAATCTTCGCTTATTTTTTGTCTTACTTTTCAAAAAATGTGACATCCTCGTTTCAAATGATTTAGATACTTTACTTCCAAATTACTTAGTTTCTAAAATTAGACGAAAAAGACTTATTTATGATTCGCATGAATTCTTCACTGAGGTTCCTGAATTAGTAGAACGACCAAAAGTGAAACGCGTTTGGGAACGAATTGAGAAATGGATTTTCCCTAAATTAAAGCAAATAATAACTGTAAATCAATCCATTGCAAATAAATACAAAGAAAAGTACGGAAAAGATTTAGTTGTAGTTCGGAACGTATCTCCTCTTTGGAAGGCTGAAAACCTTAAACCGAAAATCAAATTAGGAATTCCAGAAAACACAAAAATCTGCATCATGCAAGGTGCTGGTTTAAACAAAGATCGTGGTGTAGAAGAGGCAATTCGTGCTTTTCAATACATCGAAAATGGAACATTAATTATTGTTGGTGATGGTGATGTGATTCCCGAAATGAAAGAACTCACAAAAGAATTAAATGTGACTGAAAAAGTAGTTTTTTTTGGAAAAAGACCTTAT
>JBKDZA010000280.1:0-14980 GCA_046308455.1 Fluviicola sp. | reverse complement strand
AGATTACAATGAGTTGTTTTCACGGTCAATTCATGTTCGAAGTATCGCAAGATGGGTGGTGAATCAATTAAAAGAACCCAAAGAACGAATCGAGGTAATCAGTTTTTTAATTGAAATTTGTTTGATTGAAAATGCGTTAATTGATCGGGAAATAATCGCTCTAGTTCGTTTTGGGGAATGGATAGGAGTGGGGAAAGCAAAAATTGATCACTTAATGTTGCATCAATATGACAAATCTAAAGAGTTTCAAAGTTTAAATGAAGTTTTAAATCCAATCATTCGAAAGAAAAAAGCATATCAAATTTTGGAATTAGATTTTAATGCAACTACTGATGAAATCAAAAAACAATACAAAAAATTGGTTTTAAAGTATCATCCGGATAAAAATCAGCATATAAATGATAAGGAATTACAAGAATCTACTCAGAAATTCATCAATATAAAAGATGCTTACGAGGAATTGATTCAATAATTTATCATTTTATTTATTTTTAAAAATATAGTGTAACAGTTTTATTTACAGTTAATTAAATTACTTTAATTTATTGGTTAATTCAAATATTTTGTGATAAATGTGATTTTTTTTATTTTTTTTGAAACATTTCTAAACTGCAGTCGTAAAGTAGGGCATATAGTTTGAATGTGAAAAAGTAATTAAAATGCAGGAAATAATGATTAACAACACGATTAGCCAAGCAAAAAATAAATTAGCGAAACATAGAGAATTAGGAAAAAACAGTTCTTTAAGTATTGTGGAAGTAGCTAAATTAATGGACGTAGTAAAATTTGGACCATTGACAAATACATCGAATAACACGCCTTTATTTTTCAATCAAATTTGGAATTAATAGATTTTTTAAATTCATAGTTAATTAAAGTCTTTCTTTTGGAAAGGCTTTTTTTGTTTTATTATGTTATTTTTGTAAACAGATTTAAGTTTACAAATGGATATAAATGAACGTGTGAGAATGATCATCAATTCTCAAAATTTAACAGCTTCAGCATTTGCTGATAAAATTGGTGTACAACGCTCAAATGTAAGTCATGTGCTTTCTGGAAGAAATAAACCTAGTTTTGAATTCATTGAAAAGTTGTTAAATGCATTTCCAAATGTTTTATCAGATTGGTTGATTTTAGGAAAAACACCTGAGAAATCAATGAATAAGAAAGAGGAATCAGAGCCTGTAAAGGAAGTCATTCAGCAAATTGATACAAATAAGAAAGTGGTGAAAATAATGGTTTTTTACGATGATTTCAGTATTGACACATTTAACAAAGAAGTCAATTAATGTGCGATAACACCTGAAGCAACCAATTCATTCTCATAATAAAAAGCTGCAAATTGACCTGGGGTAATTCCGCGCTCTTTTTCATAGAATAAAATATAGAATCCATTTTCTTTTGCAATCAACTTTCCTTTTCTCAGTGATTGTCTATAACGAATACGGATATCAAACTCTTTGATTTCTCCAATTTTCATTTCAAAAGTAGGGTTTACCCAATGCATTTCTGCGGTCTCTATTTTCAAAGCCCAACGATTCTGTCCTGGATGTGTTTCTTTTTGTCCAGAATAAACGTTATTTGTCTCTGTGTCAATTCCAATTACAAAAGATGGATTCGGTCTTCCTCCGATATGTAAACCCTTTCTCTGTCCAATTGTATAATAATGAGCGCCAATATGATCAGCGACAATTTCACCATCTTCCTCTGAATAAACGAATGGTTGAGCAAGTTCTTCTACGTTTTCAATTGTTGGTTCAATAGAATTGTAAGTTAAATACATTTTATTTAACTCGCTGACTTCATAAACTTTACCATTGTTAACTTTAAGTTTTTGTTGAAGGAATTGCGGGAGTGATATTTTTCCTACGAAACACAAGCCTTGAGAATCTTTCTTTTCAGCAGTTGCAAGTCCAATTCGTTTTGCGATCTCTCTAACTTCGGGTTTTTGTAAGTGTCCAATAGGAAATAAGGCCTTACTTAATTGTTCTTGAGTAAGTTGACAGAGAAAATAGGATTGATCTTTGTTTGGATCTGCTCCGGAAATTAAATGCTGCGTCCCAACCTTGTTTTCGGTTTTCTGAACATAATGTCCTGTAGCAACATAATCAGCACCCAAGTCTAATGCTGCTTTTAAAAAGACATCGAATTTTATTTCACGATTACATAAAACATCTGGGTTAGGGGTGCGACCTTTTTCATACTCAGAAAACATATAGTCTACAATCCGGTCTTTGTATTCAGAGCTTAAATCAATGACTTGAAAAGGAATTCCAAGCTGTTCAGCAATTAATAAAGCGTCGTTTGAGTCGTCAATCCATGGACAGTCATTTGATAATGTTACGGATTCATCGTGCCAGTTTCGCATAAACATACCAACAACTTCATATCCAGCTTCTTTCAATAAATAAGCTGAAACACTTGAATCTACACCTCCTGAAAGACCAACAACAACTCGTTTCATGCTACAAAATTAATCAATAATTACTGATAATTTGATATAACGATGTTTACAAATGTGATAAGTTTATGCTTTCATTTCAGCTTAATGCATTTACAAATGTAAATAGTTAAATTTTACAAAATTAACTAACTAAAAACACGTTGATATTCATACAAGTATTATTTTAGCTTTCAATGAATAAGATTCTATTTTCTTTAAGTTTAATTTTTGCATTCACTGCAACTGGTCAGGATTGTGATAAAGTGTGGGTGAAAGGTCGAGCGATTGACACCTTGAATTCCGGGATTTTTTACAATATGATGATCATAAATAAAACTACAGGACAAGGGATTTTTGGTCAACCAAATGGGAGTTTTGGTGTGTATGTTAATCCAAATGATTCACTTGTGATTTCAGTTAGGGGATATTATCCTGCAGGATTCAAAATTAAACCAGATTCAACTTGTAGAGTTGAAAGAGTTGTTTATGTAGAGTCAAAATCACGTGAGATTGAAGGTGTTGTCATAAAACCGTTAAAATCGATTCAAGAAATCAAAGAAGAACGTGAGCAATTAGCCTTGAAAGAAACGAAGACGATTACTGGATTAGAAGTTATTCAGAGTCCAATTACAGCGTTGTATGAGCGTTTTTCTAAAGAAGGTAGATCAAAAGAAGCTGTTGCTCAATTGGAGTACAATGACAAAAAAGAAGAAATTCTTCAAGATTTATTGAAGCTCTATATTTCTTATGATATTATAAAATTGAACCCTGAAGAGTTTTCAGATTTCATTATTTTTATGAATATCGATGAGCAATTCATTAAAACCACAAGTGACATTGAGTTAGTAACGTTTATCAAAGATAAATTTGAACACTACATGTCTATGAAGAAATAGTTTATTCAGTTTCTTCTTGTTCAAGTAACTGCTGTTCATACATTTGCTTGTAAATTCCATTTTTAGAAATTAATTCATCGTGATTGCCAGTTTCTGCAATAGATCCATTTTCCAAAACGATAATTTGATCCGCATTTCTCAAACTTGATACACGGTGACTGACGATCACTGTTGTAGTTGAGTAATCCCTCGTGTAATTCTTTAAGTTGTCCAATATAATTGATTCTGTTTCAGTATCTACAGCGGAAAGACAATCGTCGAGAATTAATAGTTTTGGTTTACGAATCAAAGCTCTTGCAATACTGATCCGTTGTTTTTGACCTCCGGATAAATTCACACCACGTTCGCCTAAAAGCGTATCGAATTGCTCTTCAAATTCTTCGATATTATGTAGTACATGTGCGTCTTTTACAGCTTTTCTGATTTCCTCCAAACTAAAATCAGCGTTGCTATCACTGAATAAAATGTTGTTTTTGATAGAGTCTGAGAATAAGAATACATCTTGAGGAACAACAGCTAATTCACTTCTAAATTGATCTAAGTTAATTGACTTTAAGTCTGAATTGTTGTAATCAACAGTTCCATTTGTTGGGTCTAATTGTCGAACGAGTAATTGTATCAAAGTTGTTTTACCAGAGCCAGTCCGACCAATAATTCCTATAGTTTGACCTTTAGTGATTTTGAAATCAATGTTTTTTAATACAATTGGAAGGTCTTGTTTGTATTGAAAAGATACATTTGAAAACTTCAATTCGTTTAATTCAGAATTCACTTGTTTTGAATTATTTACAATTTCAGGTTGAATTTTCAAAAACTCATTGATGCGTTGTTGCGATGCTGCTGCTCTTTGAATAATTGAAGTAACCCAACCAACACTAGCAAATGGCCAAGTTAAACTGTAAATAAACATGACGAATGTGATGATATTACCAGTTGTAATTCCGTTGTGGAAAGCAAATTTGTTACTAGATGCAATTTTCGATGTTTCACTAAGGAAGTTAATGACATTGTTTTCTGTTATTTTTCCAAATTGAGCTAAATTAAATACCTGTACAGTTTTGACAGAATCTATTACATGAATCCCACTTAAATAGATGCTTAGAATAGAACTCAAGCCAATTAATAAAGCAATTGTAGGCATAAATAATGCATTCGTTCTAACTAAACGCATTGTTTTTTTATGGTAATCCTTGCTGTTTTCTTCAAAATTATTTGCTGCAAACTTTTCTTGTAAATATGCTTTAATTACCCTGATGCCTGAAAATGTTTCTTGTCCAATTGTGCTCAATTTAGATTGTTGCCCTTGAACATCTTTACTCAATTGATTCATTCGATTTGAAACGAAATAAATTATTAAAGTCATAATTGGCAAAGGAGCTAGAGCATACAAGCTGATTTCCCAACTGATCTTGAACATTTGATAACAAATAAAAGGTAGTGAGATAATCAGATTGACTGTATACATAATTCCTGGTCCAAGATATTGTCGGACTTGAGAAACATCTTCAGCGATTCGATTCATTAAGTCTCCTGTAGATTGACTTTTGTAGTAGGAATAATCTAATTCTTGATATTTGTCGTAAACCTCGTTTTTTAAATCAAATTCTATTTTTCGTGACATAACTATGATGGTTTGTCGCGTTAAAAAGAGGAAAATTCCTTTTACAATTGAGAAAACTATATAGATTAAAGCAGAATACATAATTGTATTCCAAATTTTATCTGAACTAAATGTAGCCCCTTTTTTACTTAATTGATCGATGCCATCTCCAATGATTACGGGCATTTTAGCGTAAAAATAGTTTTGAATTGCGATGAAAAGAAAACCTAAAATTAGTAAGTGACTGTATTTTCGAAAATATTTGTTGAGATAACTTAAAGACTTCATCTGTAAAATTGCTAAATTTGCCCCGCGAATAGAGGTTAATACTATTTTACAAAATTAATTATTCGTCGCAATAAAACGATAAAAGTTTGACAATGTTTGAAGTGAAAGAATTAAAAGATATTAATTTATCTGAAAATCCAGTTATTGCTCAAATGAGCAAATACAACCACGAACAATTATTATTTTGTAACGACAATGCTACAGGTTTGAAAGCAATCATTGCGGTTCATAATACAACTCTTGGTCCAGCTTTAGGTGGGACAAGAATGTGGATGTACAACAATGAATTAGAAGCATTAAATGACGTTTTGCGTTTGTCGCGTGGAATGACGTACAAAAATGCAATCTCAGGTTTAAATCTTGGTGGAGGTAAAGCTGTTATTATTGGTGATGCAAGATCAATGAAGTCAGAAGCTTTGTTCCGTCGTTTTGGAAAATTTGTTCAGTCATTGGGTGGGAAATATATTACTGCTGAAGATGTTGGAATCTCTCCAATCGATATGACTTATGTTGCGATGGAAACGAATCACGTTGTTGGTTTGCCTGGAAAAAGTGGAGATCCATCACCTGTAACTGCTTATGGTGTTTACATGGGGATGAAAGCTTGTGCGAAAGAACAATTTGGTTCTGATTCTTTATCTGGTAAAAAAGTAGCTGTTCAAGGTGTTGGTCACGTTGGAGAATACTTAGTAAAACATTTAAGAGCTGAAGGTGCTGAAGTGTTTATTACAGACATTCACGAAGATACTTTGAAAAGAGTTTCCAACGAATACGGTGCGAAAGTCGTTGGTTTAAATGGAATTTACGATGTCGATATGGATATTTATGCACCATGTGCGTTAGGCGCAACTGTTAATGATGAAACGTTAGCTAAATTGAAATGTTCAATTATTGCTGGTGCTGCAAATAATCAATTGGCAAATGAAAGTGTTCATGGTCAAATTGTAATGGATAAAGGAATTATCTACGCTCCTGACTTCGCTTTAAATGCGGGTGGTGTAATCAATTGTTATTCTGAAGTTAAAGGTTTAACAGCTGATTGGGCAATGGGTCAAGCTGAGCAAATTTATACAACGATTGGAAATATTGTTGCTCGTTCTAAATCTGAAGGAACACCAACTTATAAAATTGCAAATAAAATGGCTGAAGAACGTATTCAGTCAGTTGGAAATATTAAATTACCTCTTTAATTAAATCCTTTAATCCAGAAAACATAAAATGTTAAATAGAAGACAATTAAGGATAAAGGTTTTACAAGCTTTGTATGCTTATTTTCAAAGCGAAGAAGAAAGTATTGTAAAAACTGAAAAAGAGTTAATGCAAGCAGTTGATCGTATACATGATTTGTATGTCTACTTGTTATTGACTTTTCCTGAATTAAAATGGATTGCTGAACACAGAATTGAAGAGAATAAAAAGAAAATTCGTCCAAACGACTCTGATATAAATCCTAATTTGAAATTTGTAAACAATCAAATTATTCAGAAAATTACAGAAAATTCTCGTTTGAGAATGGTTTCAGAAGACCGTAAAGTCAATTGGCTAGGTGATGTAAATCAAGAAATGTTTCGCAAGATTTTCAATACAATTAGAGATTCTGAAACATATATTCTTCACATGGAAAACGGTGAAACTGGATTTCAAGAAGATATGGCTTTTGCAATTGAATTGTTTAAAGAAGAAATTGCAAATTCACCTTTAGTTTATTCGTATTTCGAAGAAAAAAGCATTCATTGGTTAGATGATATCGATTTGATTTGTCAAATGGTAATCAAAACAATCAAGTCAATGGATGAAAATGAAGATTTACAAGTGATGTCTTTGTACAAAGATCAAGAAGACGAACAAGATTTCATTAAGACTTTATTGCGTAAAACAATCGCTATGGATTCTGAAAACCTTGCTTTAATTGATGAATTGACGGATAACTGGGAATTGGATCGTATTGCAAAAATGGATGTTTTATTAATGAAAATGGCTATAACAGAATTTCAATTATTTAAAAGTATCCCAACGAAAGTTACATTGAATGAATACATTGAAATTTCTAAATTTTATTCAACGCCAAAAAGTCATGCATTTATCAATGGTATTTTAGATAAAGCAATTGATCGACTTACCAAAGATGGTAAAATCAATAAAATGGGTCGAGGTTTAATGAATTGATTTTAAAACAATAGAAAATAACTCAAGATGAAAAAGTTAATTGGAATTTGTACACTCGCATTACTATTAGTTAATTGTGGTGGTAAACAAGAAGTAGAAGTGGGAATGCGTACTTCATTAAAAGTTAAACCTATTTTCAATGCTGGAAATGTGGCAAAAGGTGAAGTAATTAAAGCTACATTTACTGTTGAAAACACAGGAGACAATCCTTTAGTTTTAGCAAATGTTGTTGGAACTTGTTCTTGTACAATTGCAGATTGGACAAAAGAACCTATTCAACCAGGAGAAACTGGAACGATTAAGGCACAAGTGAAAACTGAAAATTCTGAAGCTGGTCAGCCAATTAATAAAACGGTTAGAATTATTGCAAATACAACTCAAGCAGAAACAAGTTTGCAAATTCAAGCAAATATAATTAAGTAACAACAAAATAACACATATAAATAATGAATGGTTCTCCAATGATTATGCTTGTATTAATGGTGGTAGTTTTCTACTTCTTTTTAATACGTCCACAGCAAAAGAAACAAAAAGAATTGAAAAAATTCCGTGAAAACTTGAAAACAGGTGACAAAATTGTTACTTTCTCTGGAATCCACGGTAAGATTCTTGAATTAACTGATACAACTGCATTGATTTCTTCAGATGGTACAAAACTTAGAATTGAAAAATCAGTTATCGCGAAACAATTCTCAGAACAAGAAGCACAACAAGTTCAAGGATAATTAAATTGAATGAATAAAAAAAGCAGGCTTATTAAGTCTGCTTTTTTTGTGTTACTATTTTACTATTAACCTGAGTTCGATTATTAAATTATTTTTTTTATAATTCTCTTTATTTCAGTTGTTCCATTTTCAAACTGAACATGAAGAATATAAAAGCCATTTGTATAAGTTGACAAATCAACGCTATTTTGAATGAATTCAAGTTTGGTTCTTTTTCCTTGTAAATCAAATAAATAAACTTGTTCAATTGAATTATCAGTTTCAATATTCAAGATTCCATTTGTAGGATTTGGATATACTGAAATTTCTGAATTTATGTTTTCTATAATTGAAGACGTATTTTCTTTTTCAACTGAAATATCATCTAAATAAATAATGTATTTATCTGTTGACTGTAATGCGAAAGCAAAATAAATTGTTTGTGTATTGTATCCTAAATCACTAAGATTTACTGTATGACTAGTCCAATTTTCATATTCGATTCCAATTGTAATAATTGTGTCAGTGAAATCAGCAATTGCATTTCCAGTTGATGAAATATAAACTCTATATCCATCCGGAAAGCTTGCGTCATGTGAACGTGCACTCCAACTTATTGAATTGCCATAAGCTCCGAGGGCAATTGGGGGACTAATCAACCAACGATTGGCTGTACCAGTTGGATCAAAAAATGAAGTCGCTCCAATTACATGATTTGTATTGTCTAATACATCTTCAACAACTACCCAACCTAAATTAAAAGTATCTACAGAAGCATCACATGTGTTTGTATCTAAAATTGTATCGTAAAATCCGACAGGAAATCCAGATTCAAAATCTTCTGTTAATACTGTAACTTGTGAAAAAGAGGTCACTGATAACGCAGTGAACGTTGCAATTGAGAAAAATTTCTTCATACTACAAAAATAGAAAGGTTTTGTCATTAATTGGCTAAATTGATTAGAATATCCTTAAATTCTTGGTAAAAACGATCAAAAGCAAGAATTCTATCTTCTAAAAAATCCATAATTTTTGTTTGATCTTCCAAAATAAAGAGATTGAGATTGGGATTTTCCCATTTAATTTGATTGAAACTAGAAACGGAATTCGAAGAAATAGCTTCCGACCAAATTCCAGTTGTTCCCATTTCAGATTCTAAAACGACCTTGAGTTCATACATTTGTTCCCAAATTATTTCACGTACACCTTGATCTTTACCTTGAATATCAAACGTTAATCGCGCACCCTTGGCGTCTGCATCTAGGCGAATAAATATAAAGTCAATTTCAGAAGGGTAGTGCAACCAATTGATTCTTTTACCAGAAGAAGAGCGTTTATTTTGGATTCGGGACTTGAATTCCGACCAAAAATGAATCCGAATAGCTTTTATTTGTTCTTTAGAATACATTTAATCAATTTGATATTCAAAATGGTAATGAATATTGTTTACTATCATTTTTTTAGGTAAAAAATTCTTTGTGTATTTAAAAGTAACGGTTTTCACTATAGAATTATTGTAATATTCAATGTACTTTTCAACGCACTTGTTTTTCGTATAAAACCATTCTTTTTCTTTCGCAAATTGAACAAAATCATCGCTTAAACTATACGATTCAATTGGTAGTCCATTATTCGTGTAAATAACTGATAGGGTGGAGGTTGAAATGATTTCTTGTTCCAACTTTAATTTAGAGAAAATTCGTTTTAACTCAGATGTTTTGGTGTTTTCAGGTACAATAAATTGAATTCCTTGAACAATTTCACCAATTTTTATGATCGAGACTTTGTGATTTTTATCGATTGTATGAATAAAAGTAGTATCAATTTTATCATTGACTTTGTGTTTTAAAATCATTCGAATCGGACCTTTTTGTTTGATTTTTGTTTTAAAAATCTTTACTTTTTTGTCTTCATCAGTGATTTGGAAATCAATTTCAGTTTGAGTGTCATTGATTACTTTGTATGTGCCAATACTTTGAGATTCACCTGTTGGAGTAATTACTTTTTCAGTAAAATTTGCTTTGTTTGTGTTCCAGTCAAAAGAAAAACAATTTTTTTGTAAGGTATCTGTTGGACTTTTTCCACCAAAACTAAAAACTGTTATTTTTTTTATTTTCAATTTTTCAACAGTACTATAATTCCAAACTGGTAAAAATTGTAAAGTTGTATGAATTGAGTTCGTTGATATACCAATTTTAAACAACTGATCTTTACTTGGATCATATTTAATAGAATCTGTAGAATTAGATGAAATATCAGTGCAAGAATTAAGAAAATAGAATATTCCTACAAATAAAAATAAATTGCTTTTCATAATAATGTTTTGAATATCACAAAGATACTAAATCACGGCAAAGTTATAAAGAAAGATTTAGAATTACAATCTATTTAACATAATATAAATTATATAACATTTCGCTTTTGTTGAATGCAAGTATACAAAGTTTTTTTATATAAACAACAAAAGCATGACAATTTAGCCATGCTTTCCTTACCTATATGTTTGTAACTGAACGATAAAATACTAATTGTAATCTATGGTACAAATCAAGTAATCTAATGATAGACCTTGTTGAGCGTACGAACCATAAATATCATATATAGTATATGATTCTTGAATTTTTCCAAAATCTTCGAGCAAGAAAATATCCTGTAATCGAAAGTTATTTTGTAACATCGTGATAGCTACACGTGTACTATCTGAATTCGGAATGTTGTAAAAGTTGGAACGTACTGGAAGTATGAAACCAAATTTTCCAACAAATTGTGGTGGGATCTCAACCACTCCATTAGCCAAAGCTTTAATTTTTTGATGATAGATTTTTTTTACCATGTTATTTCTTTTTTCGTTGGTTCTTGAAGTACTCCACGATTAGTAAAGTAGCAACAGAAACAACGCCGTTGATAATTAAAGAGTAATTGTCTCCTACAAAAGGCTGAACTTGTACTCCAGTTGTAACTCCAGTTGCGGTTGCTAATGCAAAATTTGTCATTTGTTTTTTGAATAATTAATTAACATGTTCACTATACTTGCTAAAGCACCTACAATGGCAACGACTGAAAGTATTTTTTGAATTTTCATGTTTTGTAAAATAAAAAGTGATTTATTGATTAGGTGTAGATTATTGATAAGGGTTAAAATAATGACGAAACAACCATTTTTTTGTCCTAGAATCGTATACATCTATATACTCAAACCGAGTAAAAAAGCGGTAAGCAGATTCTATTGCAGTACGCATTGAACAATTTCTCCACGTAGTTGCCTTAACTCCTTTCTTCTCGACAATTATAATATTCCAAGTATCAAGTGGCATACTATTTTTTTAATGGCTGAACTTTTTTTGTTAAATTGTATTTAACAAGCTTTGATAAAAGTGGTTGAACATGCCATTCACCAGTCCATGTCTTTAATGAATTCTGTTGTAATAAGAAAATATACAATGATTCTCCGGATTCTGCGGAACTGTATTTTTTATCCCAGTAGCGACAAATTAGAATTAATTCATCTTTGTTACGATTTGCAAGACCATTAATTTTTGCGACAGCCTCCATATCAGCAGTAAACGCCCAATTAGCACCATTATAATTTTTATAAATAAAATCTACAATTGACCTAGCATCAACCTTAACATTAGAAACATTTAAATAGTCTTTATACCATGATACTGGTTGTTTGTCTACTGCTTTCGCCTCTTCTTTTGCTGTTTGTTGTCCTTGTTTTTCTGTTTCCTTATCATAACCTTTTTGTGATTTTGAAGAATCAGATTGACCAGTTAACAAATCGACAAACGATCCTTTTTGACCAAATAAATCCATAACCCAATTGATTATAGTTTTAGCAAAAATTACAATGACAGCAAGTAATATTAAAACCAAACTGATTTTAACGATTTTGAATGGATTTACAGTTGCTAAAGCATTTGAAGCACGATTGGTTTGATTAGAAATATCTCTCTTAAAACTATTATAATCATAGTTAAAAGTAGAATTGTTTTGTGGTGTGTACTGTGGTTGTTGAATATAGTTCGGTCTGTTATTTTGATAAGGTGTCATACAATCCATTTATTTTTAATACCATCCAATTTTTTGCCGTAAGCTTTTTTGCCTTCTTGGGTTAATCGGTTCCATGCTTCAACTTCTCCGCCTCTTACATTCCATAGGAAATAACACATATATTCAACGAAAAATCCAGTTTCTTTAAATCCTACAAAATTGGTCGTATAACCATCGTGGTTATCTTTCATTGTGATGTAGAAAAAATCATCTTTTGTACGTCCGTGTGCTTTTGCGTATTTATCCAATGAAGACCAACCAAAAGGAAATTTTGTTGATGTTCTTGGACTTGTTTCCATTCCCGCCGTGCCACTTCGAAGCCATTGACCAGATTTAAAATGGGCGGTTTCATTTCTTAAAGCTTGTTCAATACGTGCCAAAAATGATTTTGGTTAAGTACCATCTTTCCACAACTTTTTGAGTGTTGCTTCGGCTGTACCTTTTGGTTTTGGAGTTTGTCCGATTTGTTGCATTTTTTTGTCTTCTTTGTCGGTTTTGTTAAAGAATTTTTTGTAACCCCAAATAAATAAAGGGATTAGAATTGCGGGAACAAGAAGCACCACTATAATTAGCAGTGCTTTTTGAGTTGGAGAACTATTTCTCCATTTCTGTGTCAGGTTGTTGAGTCTCTGTTTCATTTTGGATTGGTTCTTTTTTTTCCTGAACTGGGAAATGTTGAGTATATTTCTCTCTTGCGATTTGAAGCACTTCATTTACGAAGGCAACGATTTTTACTATTTTATCGATAGTTTTCATAGGTTACTTTTTTCTGTAGTTTAACATTGAAAAAATTGCAGTGATAACTGAAGCAACAGTAATGATTACAACGACGATTTTAGTTGTTGTAATGTATTTGTTGACTTCTTGACCTGTAGTTGTTGACCAAAAACTCATGACCTATCTTTTAAAAACTGACTTACCGAAATATCCACCATTGTTGGCAGTTGGAGAAGCAACCATATTTAAATCAGGGATTCTTAATTTTCCATCGCGAGTGTTGAAAAATCCAGTTTTAGTAACAGATACTAAACCTTGTGTAATGTTGCAAACCCAAATTTCGATTTTGTCTCCTTTTGAATTTGTACACATGTTATTTTGTTTTTTCATGGATGCAATTAATTTTGTCATCCCTTTTTTTGAAGCGTTCCATCCTTGAATGAAAAGAGCACCGTTTTTGCCAGTTCCCATTTTACAACCGGAGCGCTTTTTTTGTTGACGGTTGTTACCTCCGTAACCATTGTTTGGTTGTGGTCCATATGGTTGTTGACCCCAACCACCATTTTTATTGTATCCCATGGTTTAGCGTTTTTTGACTGTTTGAACTCCTTTACGTGAACCACCTTTTTTGGCTCTTAAAATCATAACAACTGTTATAATTAATACGGGAACGGCTACAATTACACTAATTACAAGTGCTTTTTTTGTTTCCCAAAGATTTTTTAATTTTTCTTTCACTTGATTATTTCTTTTTTGTGAATAATTTGTATAAACCAATTAAAAGAGCAACAGCACCAATTCCGATACCTACATATTTAGCGATTGTTTTTGTAGTCAGTTTTTTTTCTGCTTCTGCTGCTTTCATTTTAGATTCAAATTCTTGATCTTCATTTGAAGGAAGCGCACTAGTAGAAGTTACTAGTTTAGTACCTCTTTCAATATCTGCGTCAGTTGGTTTTGGAAATAAACTGGAGTAAGTACCACCAGTAAATTTATCACCTACAAAACGCAAAGCGTTTCCGATTACGCTACCACCTTCTTTTTTCTTAAAAAGGTCTTTAAATTTTCCTTTTGCCATGATAATTTGATTTTGATGCCTATTACGTAAAGGCTAAGAATTCTAGTTTAGTCGCTAGTTCTTGCCTTTACGTTTAAGCAGGTAGATTTTAGGCTTTAATGTATTTAGCAGCAAAATTGCGTTTTCGAACCATTGTAGTGTCTTTTAAACGCATGTTTTGTACTTGGCTCTTTTCGATATCTTTGTGGATATTTTCTTTCTCAACATAGAAATCAAAAGATGAAGAACTTCCACGAGTAAGCACAATTTTAGAACATGTACGAACGTCAATCGATGCAAATCGACCAAATCCAGATTTAATACGACCATCGAAATTAAGGCATACCTCATTGGACAAAAGTCCAAGATTTTCAATTTCTTCTCGGGTGTATTCGATGTTTTTTCCATTTGTATGGTAAAAAGTGATTTTTGTTGTATCTGTTAAATCAGATAATTTCAACAAAACTGAGCTCCATCCGTCACAATCCCATTCTTTGTCTTTTTGACCTTGCTGTACAGTAACTGTTTCAATTTTCTTGAATGTTCCACCTGCAACTGGATGATCATATCCATAAACAGATAATGCAAAATTTGATGCAGTAAACGAAATAGTCATTGTTTCGTCATCATTGAAAGGTAGACTACCTTCGTCTGAAAAAGGCAAATAAGCTTTGACTACTAAAGTAGTACCATCAGCAACAGCAACCATATGATTGTCGTTTGCTGTTTCGTTTTCCAATAACGGTAATAAAGGCAATTGAGTAAACTGTCTTGTTGTGTTTCCGTTTTTGTCTTGTACACGCACATCGATAGTAATGTTTTCATCGTGTAACAAATCCAATAAATTAATTGGGTTTGAATTAAGATTTGGTACAACGTCTGCGTCAGTCATTCTCATTACGATTGCGATTGCATGTAATGGTTTTTCAACTTTAAATTCTCCTTCAATTTCCATATAAATAGTATGATTAAAACTTAATTCTTTAATAAGAGAATTATCTTCATTTTCTGAAAATATTATCTCTTTATTTTTATAAAGGGATAAGCCCTTATCAC
>JBKDZA010000279.1:0-9983 GCA_046308455.1 Fluviicola sp. | reverse complement strand
TAAATATCTCTTTTAATTTTTCGATCCTCATTTATTGTACATGAAAAAAAGGAAAGTAAAACGATGCCTGCAAACAAAAACCGCATTAGAACAACATATTATTTCGAACTAAAATCTTTTTAATTTCAACTCCCATTGAATCAATATATTCCGCTTTAATTTTACGTGGTACATCTTCGTCAATTTCTTCACAATGAATGTATTCGTACTTTCCATTTTTCCATTGAAACAAACAATTGTAATACACCAATGAATTATTGATATTATCAGGAAAACGAATGATTAAATCTTTGTAACCAGTTGAAGAAGCTCGTTCCTCAATAATATTTCCATTGAATCCGTTTAATTTAACTAAAGCTCCATTTTCTCTTTGAAAAATCAATAATCTTCGAATAGGAAAATCACTCACTCCTGCTTTAATCAATAATTTGAAACCATCTTTTAATGGAATGTTTTTCGCTAAAGGAAAGAATTTGAAGAATTTAGGCGAACACGAAGGATGTTTTGGATCTTCATCTGAAACAGCATTTGGATCACAAATATGAATTTCTTTTAACAAGTCTGATTCAATATTTGAAGAAAACACGTTTTGATTGAAATCAGTTGAAATTGTTGGGTCTTCAACTTTCTCAACATCAATTGGGTTTTCATCTGTTTCTTCTGGTTCTTCTTTACATGCAGATAAAACCAAAGCGAAGAAAATTAAATAATAGAGCGTTTTCATGTTTTTAAATATTATCTTATTAATGAAAAACCGAAGAACTTGTTACAAGTGCTGCGTTAAAAAAGTTTGAATCTATATTTGTTTGAATTTCTTTTTCGTTAAACCAGTCTAACATTCTTTCTGTTGGCATGTTTCCAGTTAGATCATCTTTAGCCATTGGACATCCACCAAAACCTTTCAAAGCTCCTTCGAAGTAGCGACAACCACCTTCAAAAGCAGCTTGAGTTAATGCTTGTGCATTTTCTGGAAGTGTATGCAAATGTGCAGACAATTCAAGATTAGTAAATTCTGGACTTAACTGCGAAAAAACAGATTTCACCAATTCAGGTGTAGCCACTCCAATTGTATCAGAAAGTGAAATTCGTTCAACATCAAACAATTTTGTCACTTTATACGTCCATTCTGTCAATAAATCAACAGACCATTTGTCACCATATGGATTTCCGAATCCCATAGATAAGTATAAAACTAATTTTTTATTGTTTTTAGAGCAAATCGAATTGATGTGTTCAACACGAGTCAATGATTCTTCGATAGTTGCATTCGTATTTCTCTGTTGAAACGTTTCAGAAATAGAAAAAGGATAACCCAAATAATGTATTCGATCAAATTTTACGGCATCTTCTGCTCCTCTTTCATTTGCAATAATTGCCAACAACTTTGTTTCAGAATCTCTTAATTGATCTAAAACAGCTGCTGTATCTTGCATTTGAGGGATAGCTTTTGGAGATACAAAACTTCCAAAATCGAGCGTATGAAAACCACATTGAAGCAAAGAATTTAAATAATTCACTTTCACTTCAGTTGGAATCCATTCTTTGATTCCTTGCATTGCGTCACGTGGACATTCTGTTATAAAAACTGTATCTGACATGTTTTAATTTGCTAAAAGTGAACGATTGATTCGTTTAACTAATTTTGGCCCTTCGTAAATGAATCCGGTGTACAATTGTATTAAACTTGCGCCTGCTTCGATTTTTTCTAATGCGTCTTTTTCACTGTGAATCCCACCAACACCAATAATAGGAAATGCTCCATTTGATTTTGTATGTAAATATCTGATCACTTCAGTTGAACGTTTTGTTAGAGGTTTTCCAGAAAGTCCACCCATTCCGATTGCTTCAACTTCCTTGGCATCAGTTTTCAAATTCGATCGATCAATTGTAGTATTTGTAGCAATTACACCAGCAATTTTTGTGACCTTAACAATTTCAATAATGTCATCCAATTGTTCATTGGTCAAATCTGGAGCAATTTTCAAAAAGATTGGTTTTGTTGAACCAACATTTTCACGCTCTTTCATCAAAGTAGACAAAAGTTCCGTCAATGGTTCTTTATCTTGAAGTTCTCTTAAATTGGGTGTGTTTGGAGAAGAAACATTTACAACGAAATAGTCTACCAAATCTTTAAGTCCGTGGAAGCATTTCACATAGTCACTTGTTGCATCTTCGTTTGGAGTTACTTTGTTTTTACCTATATTTCCTCCAACGATACAAGTTGGTTTTACTTTCTTGATTCTTTCAGCAATTATTTCAAGACCATCATTATTGAAACCCATTCTGTTAATAACTGCTTCATCTTTAATTAAACGAAACAAGCGTTTTTTTGGATTTCCATCTTGAGGCAAAGGTGTAACTGTTCCAATTTCGATAAAACCAAAGCCTGTATTTGCTAATTCATTGATGCAAACAGCATTTTTATCAAAACCAGCTGCAAGTCCAATTCTATTTGGAAAACGAATTCCTGCAACAGTTACAGCAAGTTTTTCATCTTTTATACAATAAATTGATTTCCAAATTGGTTTTACCAAAGGAATTTTATGCAAAAAGCGAATTAGAGAAAAAGTCAAATAATGAGCTTTTTCAGCATCTTTCTTAAAAAGAAAATATTTTAGAATTGAATACATATTAAAATAAAACATGTAATGGTAAAAACACAAAACGAGGTAAGCAAAACTACTTACCTCGTTTTATAAAAAGTTTTCAGCTAAACTTAGAATTTATTTCTATATGTTTTCTTACGAGAACCAAACTTACCTTTATATCTTGTAGAAGAAGAAGTTGTTAAGTTGCGAATGATCGTCAAATTAGCATAAAAAATTGCGTCTTTTTCTTTATCACCTCTTAAAGCATTTGGTTCAGTGAAAAGTGTTGGATTTGGACTTGGATTTGCTAAATAATAAGATTGTTCCCCATATTGAGACAAAATCACATCTCTATCGTAATAATTTCCAGAAACATCATCAATATAATCTGAGAAAGTTTTTACATAAGTAAATTCTAAACCTACTCTCCAAGTTCTATTGATTCCGAAACGCATACCAATTCCTAAAGGAACTGTTGCAGTAACTCTTTTGTATTGTTCTGGTCCACCGGGTAAACCTTGTCCACCTGTGTGTTTGTCATGCAAAGTTACCCAAGAACCTTGATATTGAGCTTTTGGATTAAAATACATTACTCCAAAACCTGCAAATAAATAAACTTGATCGTTTTTATCTTTAAATCCTTTTAAACCAGGGATATTGTAACGACGTCCAACTTTCTCGTTCGCTAAAATGATTAATTCATAGCGTTGAGATAAATTGATAATTGGAGATCTAAAATGTAAATTTCTATTACTACGAGCAAATTCATTAGTAAGGGCATCGTTTCCTCTAACCATACCAATATTCAAAACTGTAGACGTAGAATAATAAGGATGCCATCTATAACGGTAAGCAAGTGAACCTCCAAGACTTACAGATGGAAAATCCCAATCTTTCAATGAATAATCTGTTCCAATCTGATTTGCTCCTCCTAAATCACCTAAAAAGTTTGTACCTCCAATTCCGAAAGTAATCTCTTTTTTACTCATAGACCAGTTTCTTTGTGTATTGAAATTACTCTGCCCGAAAGCACTAGAAATAGCCAATACAGCCGTTAAAACAAGCCCTGAAGTTTTGATAGTTGCAGTTTTTACCATTAATTTATCTTTAATAGACTTTGTAAATTTACTGCTTTTTAGCAAATTATCTAGTATTTGTTATTAAAAGTTATTAAATGAGGCGTGTGAATGAATATTTAATGGTATAAAATGAACAAACCGTCCAAAATCTTGAACGGTTTGATACTTTTAAGCAACATTTCGCGGTTGATGAAAAATAATTTTTAATTTTTCAAGTGCTCGAAACGTTTTAACTTTTGCATTGTTTTCTGTCATGCCCAGCTCTTCTCCAATTTCTTTAAAAGATAACTGTTCGAAAAAGCGCATTTCAATTAATCTTAATTGATCCGTTTTGATTTGCCCCATTGCTGTTTGCAATCTTTTTCTAATCATTTCGTATTCAGTCCAATCAAATGAAAATGTATCAAATGTTGCAATCTGAATATGATCCATACTTACTTTTCTTTTCGGGTCATTTTCTCTGAAAAATTGATTCATCTCGCTTTTCGCAATTCGAAACAACCATGAACAGAAAGGAACTCCTCTAAATTCGTAAGTGTGTAGATTTTTCAACGCTTTCATAAAGACTTGTGCCACAATATCGTGGGTTTGATCTTCATCTTGAATGCGTTGCTGAACGTACCGATGTATCATCATGTGATACTTTTTGTACAGAGGACTAAAAGCCTGTGGGTTCTTTTTTGCCTCATTCAGCCATACGAGCTCCTCCCGAAGCTTGTCTGGCGTCTGATGGAAATAAGGATTGACTGCCATTGTTTTTTTGGGTTTTTGGTTTGCATTATTTTTGGGTTTGTAATACTAAAATAACGCCAAATTTTTTAAATATTGTACAAAAACCTTATTTTTTCGTTAAATTTTAAAATAGTTTCGACAAATTAATCTATTTATCCTATAAATTTTATAGATTAAATTTCAATTGTAACTCAATTTACTGATTTTCAATTTTTTCTGTCAATGTATTTAAAAATATAATTAGTGATTTAAGTTCCTTTTCTGATAATTTCTTGATTCTCGTTTGCTGATTAAATGTGTTTTCGTATGCATGAATTACCTCTACTAAACTTTTTAAAGAACCATCGTGTAAATATGGAGCTGTTTTAGCACAATTTTTTAAAGTTGGAACTTTGAATTTCCATTTATCTTCCGATTTTCCAGTTATACGATAACGACCAAAATCTGAATCAGATTTTACTGCCAATCCATTGTCTTGAAAAGAAAAATTAGTGAATTTATTCCCAGAATGGCATCTATCACATCTCAATTCAATGAATAACTTTTCTCCATTCTTCTCATCAAAACTCAATTGAACCTTATTTGCTTTGTATAATTCGTATTTACTTTTTGAAGCAACAATACTTCTTTCATATTCAGCAAGAGCTCTTGAGACTACAAAAGCGTCTAAATCACGATGATATAAACTCTTGGCTTTAGCAACATAACTTTTATTTTTTCGAAGTTTCTTTAAAACAGAACCCATCTGCTCCCCCATTTCATTCGTATCTTGAATCGGAACTAATAATTGCATTTCAAGTGTTATCACTCCTCCATCGTACATAAAGTATGGATGCTCTTTAATATTTAAAAGACTTGGCACATTGCGATTGGTTGATCTTCCATGGATACCTCTACCCTTCGTTTCATTATCACAAAAATACTTTTCAGGAAGATGGCAACTACCACAAGAAATGGTTCCATTAATTGATAACTGTTTATCAAAAAACAACTCTTTGCCAAATGCAATCTTTTGATCTTGAATCGATAATGACTCAATTTGACTTGACGGTTGAGAACATGAAATAAATAAAAACAGCTGAATTCCAACAATAAAACGAACCGCTATTTTCAACTTATTTTTCATTAATCTTTGTGAACGATATACAATTTCTCTTCTTTCATTAATCGATATCTATTCGATAATTCTTCAGATATTGGATTATTCGAGAAAGCAACTTCAACTCTGAAACCTGCTTTTTCTAACCATTTCGGATAATCATTTCCAAATAAACGCACATGATCTTTTTGCCAAAAGTGTTTTTCACGTTCTTCAGGACTAGTAATCGATTTATCCTCGTATGTTTCATCACGTGTAAAATCTTGAGGAACTTGCATTATTCCCCATCCACCAGGCTTTAAAACACGATGTAATTCTCGCATACATTGCAATGCATCATCCACATGTTCCATGACATGATTACAAAAAACAACATCAAAGCGATTGTCTTCAAGTGGTATTTGATGTAAATCAAAATGCATATCAGCAATAGGAGATTCTAAATCGCCTGTTAGATAATTTAAGTTTTTCTGATTTTTAAATAATTTATGGAAACATTGTTCTGGTGCAATATGAAGTAAATCTAATTTATTTGCAGTGAAAAAATTACTTTCTTGCTTCAAATACAACCACATTAAACGGTGTCTTTCCAACGTTAAATCATACGGACAAAGTACATTATCTCTGTGATTGTTCCCATAACCATACGATAAAAATCTTTTGAATTTTCTTTCACAAACAGGACATTCCACATTATTTCCTTTATACAATAAAGGAGCAATTCGTTTGAAAACATAACTCAATCGAATCAATAATGGACGTGGCAATTTGTTTATTAAAAATTTGTAGATTTTTTTCATAGACCAAAAGTAGTATTTGTTTGAATTATTTTGAAAGAAAAAAAGGAAAATATGTATTTTCGCAGTGATGAAATTTTGGATTTTACTATTATTTACTTCTTTTTTCTTGCATTTGAATGCGCAAGATAGTCTTAAATCCTACGCTAAATTTGACACAAATAATGTATGGTACACGGATATTGGTTTTAGTTCTGGTCCAGCAAGTATCAAAGCGAATTATTTAGAAAGTCAAGACAAAATCAAGTTTAAAAATAATACTAACATCATTTTTGGAGTTGGATTTTCATATAAATGGTTTTCACTAAGACTTGGAATTTCAATGGGTAAACTTCGGCCTGTATCAAAATTTGGTGATACTCAATACTATGACTTAGGATTTGATTTTAGTCACAAAAAAATGTTTTGGGACTTTGATTTGCACTGGTATGCAGGTTACGCTATAAAGAATGCATATAAATGGAACGATTCAATTACTCCACTACAAGCAAATTTAATTCGTAATGATATAAATACGGCTAGTCTTTCTATTAATAATTGGTATTTTTTCAATAAAAACTTCCGAATGCAAGCCTTTAGAGGTAAAACTGCTCATTACATTAAAGATGAAAAGTCGTTTTATTTAAAAAGCACAATGAATGTACATGGAATTGGCGCGAATCAAGATCTAGTCCCTTTTGAATTACAAGATAGTACTATCGATATGGTTGGTTCTAACTTTTACACGGCATTTGATTTCGGAGTTATACCTGGATATGCTTACGTTAAGCGAATCAATGATTTACAATTTGGAGGAATGTTAGGCGCTGGAGCTGTTATTCAATCTAAATTCTATGAAAACAAAGATCAAACGAGAGGATTTTTAGGCTTAGCGCCTCGTTTTGATTTGAAATTGATTGGAGGATACAATACTGAAAGACACTTTATTCTATTTGTGAGTGACTTTGATTTTAAATCCATTCGTTTTAAAGAATTGGTTTATCGCCAAGCCTTTTACAATATTAAACTAGTTGCAGGAATTCGACTTCACGGTAAAGCGAAGAAAGTGGTACATAGTGAGAAAAAATAAACGAATTTAGAACGCTAATTCAGCATATTTCTCAACTGGAATTCTCCAATTTGATCTCAAATCTTTTAAAAACTGAACGTTATTATTAAAAACGTTTACATTTTTCAAATCAGATAATGTGTGAAAAGGAACATATTTTAATTCATTTTCTTCTTCAACAAGCATTTTTAAGCGATTGAAAAAAGAACATCCCAATTCCTTTTCGATCTGTTTGATGATTCTAACAGAAGAATCGATTGAACATCCTGATGCTGAAGCTTCATCTTCTTCGACAGACAAACAAACAAAACAAGAAGAAATCACTTCAAAAGCGGCATTTAATTTCGCTCCATGTGCATTCCATGTTGGAATAAAAGCTTCTAATTGTTCGTTTACCCATGCAACTTCAGTTTCACTTAGAAAGCGATCTGCTTGATATACCCAAACTTTAGCTTGGTCACTGAAATGTTCAAATGGAATTCTCATTTTATAAATCTGCTGCGTTAGCAATTAATTCTGCGACATCTAAAACTTGGATTTCGTTTTCTTTGTTGAAATTCTTCACACCATCTGTCATCATTGTATTACAGAACGGACATCCAGTTGCAATGATATCAGCATTTGTTTCTAGTGCATCTTCCGTTCTTTCAACATTGATTTCTTTATTTCCTTTTTCTGCTTCTTTAAACATCTGTGCACCACCAGCTCCACAACACAAACCGTTTGTTTTACAGCGTTTCATTTCAACTAATTCGGCATCCAACTTTTCAATCAATTCTCTTGGTGCTTCGTAGACATCATTTGCGCGACCTAAATAACATGGATCGTGGAAAGTAATTTTCTTTCCTTTAAACGTGTCTCCTCCTTTGATTGTCAATTTCCCTTGATTGATTAATTCTTGAATCAATTGCGTATGATGAATTACTTCATAGTTTCCTCCTAATTCAGGATATTCGTTTTTCAAGGTATTGAAACAATGCGGACAAGCAGTAACGATTTTCTTTACTTCGTAACCATCCAATACTTGAATGTTCATCATTGCTTGCATTTGGAATGTAAACTCGTTTCCAGCACGTTTTGCGGGATCACCAGTACAAGATTCTTCAGCGCCAAGAACAGCAAAATTCACATTACAAGCATTTAGAATTCGAACCAAAGCTTTTGTAATTTTTTTTGCTCTATCGTCAAAACTTCCAGAACAACCTACCCAAAATAAAATATCAGGAGTTTGTCCTTGCGCCATCATTTCGGCCATTGTTGGAACTCTTAAAGTATTACTCATTTTTTATTTTTTAAAATTCAATTACATTTCCAATAAAAAGATTTGGACACCCCGTTTTAGTCATAAAATCAGCAATAACTGATTGATCTCTTGTTGAAATTGGTGAAGTATAATTATTTAAGGTTAATGGAACAATAGAAATAATAGCGTTTGTATTTCTTAAATCATTTAACCCAAGTTTTTTAAATTGATTTATTGTCTCAATTAATTGTTTTGTAGCTTCTTTTTTTAAGTTTTTTCTTTTAAGTGATGGTTTTCTTAATTTTGAATCTAAAACTTCAATGTTTTCTACTTCCTTAATTTCAATAAAATAAGATTTTTCTTTTGAAAACACTGCACAATCACATTTCTTGAACCTATCAGAGTCAGAAAAAAAACATTTGTCAATTTTTAAAAAAGTTATATTAATTTTTTCTTTATTTTCTACTTTAATATGAAAATCTGACTCATTAGTTAATTCGCATGACGAATCTTTAATATCTTTAATGTAAAATATTTCAGTTGATACATTTGTACCGCAATGTAATGTTTTAGAATTAATATTTAACATTATTCAATTGTTGCTATTGCTATTTTTCTAAAATCTTCAATAATATCCTCACTAATTAAGTCTATTGCATTTTCCTTAATTAAACCAGATTTTCTATCAAAAATATTTTTTGCTTTTCCATTTTTAATTTCATAGGCTGAAAACGTATTTGGATCTATCCAATTCTCTTCTGGAATTATTTTTGAAATTTTTTCAATTATATTTTTATTTTTTCTATCTATCAATCCCATTTTATAAGCATACAACATATTATTTAAAGATGATAATATAAATGGACTATGAGTTGTATATGTATGAATACTTCCTTTATCTATCATTCCAAAATCGTCCTTACGATCTTTTTCTAAAAACTTCATTAGTTCATATTGTGCTTTAGGAAATAAATTTGTTTCGGGCTCCTCAATTACAAATGAATATTGTTTGTTTTGATTTTCTTTTTCATTAATTATTGGAAGCAATAAAGGAATAATACTTTGAAAACTTGAAGCACTCTCAGATAATTTAACATTTTCATTTTTAGAGAAATAAATTTTATCTACACCATTTTCAAATTTATAAGAAGTATTTTTACTTAAAAAATTTAAATTTAATTCTGAAATATTTTTCGAAGCTATTTCAAATAAATTTCCATACCCCAACAAATGATTGGGTATTGCTATCTTTAATAATTGAAAACCAAAGGAGGCTTGTTTTAAAAGATTCAATATTGCTCTTTCCGCTGGAACATATAGAGCATCACAATAAAAAATATAATATTTAAAAAAATCTACAGTTTTAATAATATTCCTTTTTTCTTCATCATTTAAAT
>JBKDZA010000278.1:0-1262 GCA_046308455.1 Fluviicola sp. | reverse complement strand
TTCTTAATGATGAAAGAAGGTTGGGATGATCACGATCGTTCAGGTAAAACTTCTGCTCAAGATTTAGCCTACAATTATTTGATTTCGTGTGCTCCAAATAGTATCATCTTTACAATGGGGGATAACGATACATTCCCATTGTGGTACATGCAAGAAGTTGAAGGTAAATTTACAGACATGCGTGTTTGTAATACTTCTTTATTTGCAACAGATTGGTATGCAGAACAAATGAAAATGCGTGCATACGAATCAGCTCCTCTTCCTATTAAATTTAGAGAGGATCAAATCTTGATGTATGCTGGATCAACGGATCAAGTATTGTTTGCATCTCCAATCCAATTAGCGAAAATGGGTGGAAACAAAAAGTCTTTGGAAGCAATTTTTAAGAAAATGCGCGACAAAAACTACAATCAGTATCGTCAAACGGTAACTAATTATTTGATGACAACATCTCAAGTGTTAAGTCAAACAAAACCGAGCGAACAAATTGCAGCAGATGCAGCTATGAAATCGAAAATTGAACAAGATATTGCTCAATTTGCAAAAGATTTCTCTATTAATGTTGATTCTGCAACATTCGACCAATTATTGAAAATTGATGAGCAAACGACAGCAATGATTGAGTTGGCGAATAATGGAATGATTACTTTACCTATGCAAAGTCCTGAATTCCAACAAATGCAAGGTATGTTAAATACATGGACAAACTCTTGGACTGTTATGCCTTTAGATGAAGCGATGGCTTATGTTCGTGACGATAAAAATGTATTGGTGAACGAAGGTCGTGAGGCACGTGTAATTCCTGCATCAAGCTTTAGTTTCAAAGTAAATGTTAAAAATGCAGTTAAATCGCAAGTAATTTCTTCGAAAGAAGAAGCAATGTGTGAGAAAGAAATTACTTTCTCCATGGACGATGTTCAAGGAGTTGGTAAAGCAGATTTATTGATTTTAGATATCATCGCAAATAACAATTGGGAACGTGGAATTTACTTCTCTTCTCCAGGTGGATCTGATGTTGCGGGTGCTTTATACAAAAGTGGTTTCTTGAAAGAAAATGGTATGGCTTGGGAGTTATCTCCAATTCGTTCAAAATCACAATTGCCAGTGAACGCTGAAAAAATGTATAAAAACTTGATGGAAGTGTATCAATTTGGTGATTTGAAAAATCCAAATGTATTGACAGATTACTATGCACGTCGTCAAACACAACAATTCCGTTCAATGTTTGCTCAATTAGCGGAATATTACATGGTTGAAGTGGA
>JBKDZA010000277.1:0-54746 GCA_046308455.1 Fluviicola sp. | reverse complement strand
GCGTAGAGGTGGTGGCGATTTCAAAGGAAATGGCGGCGGAGGCTTCAAAAGCGGTGGTGATTTCAAACGTAGAGAAAGCTCAGGTGGAAGTTTTGGTAAACCAAAATTCGAATCCCGTGGTGGTGAAAAACGTTCAGAAAGAAGTAGCGGTGGTGGTTTTGGTAAATCATCTTCGTCTTCAGATCGTGGAACAAACCCAAATGCACGTAGAGAAAGAACGTCTTCATCAAGCGGACGTCGTTTTTCAGATAAACCCTCAACAGTTAAAAATTATTAAAAAAAAATTGCAAATTTCAAATTACAGATTAATCTGCTGATTTGGAATTTGCAATCTGAAATTTGTATCATAAAAAGATGGAAATAAGAAATATTGCAATTATTGCACACGTTGACCACGGTAAAACAACATTGGTTGACAAAATGATTGAAGCAGGAATGGTTATTAACGAACGCGACCGTCCTACTGGTGATTTGATCATGGATAGTAATGATTTAGAACGCGAACGTGGTATTACAATCGTTTCTAAAAACGTTTCTGTTTCGTATAAAGGAACAAAAATTAATATCATTGACACTCCAGGTCACGCCGATTTTGGAGGAGAAGTAGAGCGTGTATTGAACATGGCTGATGGTGTTTGTTTGTTAGTGGATGCTTTTGAAGGTCCAATGCCTCAAACGCGTTTCGTTTTAGGAAAAGCCTTGTCAATGGGAATCAAACCTTTGTTGGTTATCAATAAAGTGGATAAAGACAATTGTACTCCTGACGAAGTTCAAGAGAAAGTTTTCGATTTGATGTTCGAATTAGATGCAAACGAAGAGCAATTAGAGTTCCCAACAATTTACGGTTCAGCTAAAAACGGATGGATGTCAACAGATTGGAAACAACCTAAGACAGATATTACGGATTTGTTAGACAAAATTTTGGAGTACTTCCCACCAAGAAAAATTGAAGAAGGAAACACACAATTATTAGTTACATCTTTGGATTTCTCAACTTACGTAGGTCGAATCGCAATTGGTCGTTTACACCGTGGTACGTTAAAAGAAAACCAACCAATAATTTTGGCTAAACGCGATGGTACACAAGAGAAACACCGCGTGAAAGAATTATTTGTTTTTGACGGAACTGAACGTAGAAAAGTTGAATCAGTGCAAGCTGGTGATATTTGTGCGGTTACAGGAATCGAAGGTTTCGAAATTGGTGATGTTATCTGTGATGCTGAAAATCCAGAACCATTAGCTTCTATCAAAATTGACGAACCAACAATGAACATGTTGTTCTCAATCAATGATTCTCCATTCTTTGGTAAAGAAGGTAAAAAAGTAACTTCTCGCCATATCCAAGAACGTTTAACGAAAGAGTTAGAGAAAAACTTGGCAATGCGCGTTTCTGATACAGATAAAGCAGACAAATGGATCGTTGCAGGTCGTGGAGTATTGCATTTATCAGTTTTGATCGAAACAATGCGTCGTGAAGGATACGAATTGCAAGTTGGTCAGCCACAAGTAATCATTAAAGAAATTGATGGTAAAAAATGTGAGCCAATTGAAGAATTAACAATCGATTTACCGGAAGAGTTTTCTGGAACTGCTGTTGAGGCGGTAACAAAACGTAAAGGTGAAATGACAAACATGGAACCGAAAGGTGCACGTATGATTATTCAATTCCAAATTCCTTCAAGAGGAATCATCGGATTACGTAATTATTTGTTGACTCAAACGGCTGGTGAAGCAATTATGACACACCGTTTCTTGGAATACCAACCGTTCAAAGGAGAAATTCCAGGACGTCAAAATGGTTCAATGATTTCTTTGGAGCAAGGAACTTCAATTCCTTTCTCATTGAATAACTTACAAGATCGTGGTAAATTCTTCATTAATCCAAATGAAAACATCTACGAAGGTCAAGTAATTGGTGAGAACTCACGTGCAGGTGATTTGTGTGTGAACGTAACGAAGACAAAGAAAATGTCGAACATGCGTTCTTCAGGAGCTGACGAAAAAGTTCGTTTAGCACCAGCAAAAATCTTCTCTTTAGAAGAGTGTTTAGAATACATTCAAGGTGATGAGTATGTTGAGGTAACACCTGAAAACTTACGTATCCGTAAAATTTTATTGAAAGAAAACGAACGTAAACGTTCAGGAAAATAAAATTCCAATGTTCAATTTATAATTGAAAATTGAAAAAAAATAGAACGCTGGGTAAGAAATTGCTCAGCGTTTTTTAATGATATTTATTGGATCTCATTAGATTCAATAATTTTCTTTCCTTTTTTTGATTCAATAGTTGCTTCAGTTAAACTTTTCGCAACTTGTTTCGCATGAATTCCTTTGTATTTCTTCATTTTACCAACGAAAAACAAACCTAAGAATCTTATAATTGGCGTGCTTATCTTTTCCATCAAGCGGAATTCTTTTCGTTCACCCAATAAAAAAGACGGTCGAATAATTGTTAAACTCTCAAACTCCAATGCTTTTAAAGAGTTCTCCATTTTACCCTTCGTATCCAAATAGAAATTTGAACTTGGTGTTTTAGCACCCAAAGAAGAAACAACTCCAAAGGATCTAACTCCTTCTTCTTTTGCGAATTGAGCAAAGTTTACCACATAATCATGATCAATTTTAAATTGATTTTCTTTTGATCCAGCTTTACGCAAAGTCGTTCCTAAACAACAAAACGCACAATCGTAATCACCCTCGAATGAATAGGCTTGGAATGACGAAAAGTCAACTAGTTCTTCAATCAGTTTATCATGTTTAATACTCGAATTTGTTCGGACTAATGAATACACTTTAGTGATTTTTGGATGTTGAAGTAGCTCTTCTAAAAGATAGGAACCTACCAATCCACTTGCGCCAGAAATTAAAACTCTCATGATGTAAAGATAAGCTATTCCATTCAACAACTTTGTTTACCTTTTAACAGTTTTTAGCACAAACTGATAATTTTCTTTTATTTTCTTCATAAAAACAAATTATTTTTGTCATTCAATTTCTTGTATGAAAAAAATCCTCGTTTTATTTTTATTGCTTTCAAATGTTTCGTTTGGGCAAAATATGAAAATTTCAGCAACATTAGTTGACACGAATTCTCAAACACCCATTCGTAATGCTGTTGGTATTGCTGTGAGAGTGAAAGATTCTGTCCTTGTTGGTTTTCAACGAAGTGATAAATATGGAAAAATCAATATGACTATTCCTTATGACACGGTTCAATTTACTATAAAACATCCTGATTTTGCTGATTTTAAATCAGTTTTTCTTGGTTCATCTTCAAATAATGAGTTGAATTTAGGACAAATGGGTTTGCCTGATAAAGCAAGTAGTGTTGGAGAAGTTGTCATTTACGCGAACAGAAATCCGATCTATTTTAGAGGAGATACGATGGTTTTTATTGCGGATAGTTTCAAAGTTGCACAAGGAGCGGTAGTAGAGGATCTTTTGAAAAAATTACCAGGAATTAAAGTTGATAAGGAAGGTAAAATTACCAATCAAGGAAAAGAAATCAATCAAGTTTTAGTGGATGGAGATGAATTCTTTGGTTCAGATCCAACGATTGCAACAAAGAACTTGGCTGCTGAAGGTGTTGAAACAGTTGAGATTTACGAAAAAGATGCTGAAGATGGTTCGGATGATAAAGTACAAGTTCTCGATCTGAAACTGAAAGAAGAAGCCAAGAAATGGTATTTTGGGAAGTCAAGTATTGCTGTAGGTTTGAATCAATTTACACCTTCAAATTACGTATTTTACGAAGGCGAATTACTGTTTAATGTATACAATAACAGACAAAAACTAGGGTTTTTCGCATTGACTTCCAATACTCCTAAAACGGCTTTAAATGGTCGTGATTTGTATAAGTTTGGTGTAAGTCAAGGTGGTGGTTGGAATTGGGATGACTCAGATGATATGAGTATGCAAGGAAACAATGGTCTTAGTGAAGATGAAGGTATTCCGTCAACCATAAAAGCAGGTATGTTTGTTGAACAAAAACTTTGGAAAGGTGGAGAAGCACGTTTGAATTATACCTTCTCAAAATTTGATGTGAACTCAAAGAAAACAACTTTTTCACAGTATAATTTGACAGATACTACTTATTTTACTGACGAAACTGATAATGCAACTCAAAGTTACTTGCAACATGCGGTTAGTTTAAAATTCAATCAAAAAATTGATTCACTTTCAGATATTGAAATTGAACCTAAATTGACATTGAATAAAACTGCAACAGGTACAAATAATTTAATGGGTTTTATCGATGGTAATAATTTATTGTCACGAACAACTACAATATTAAATGATGTAGAATCAAACGGATTGGAATTCAATACTGCTGTTCGATATACTAGAAAGTTTAAAAAGAAAAATAGAGCTTTAAAAGTTAGATACAATCTAGGTTTTAACGATGATAAATCTGAAACTGATTTTGAAACAATTGGTATGTTCACAGCTTTTCCAGCATTAGCTGATACACTTTTTCAAAATAGACAAGCAACGAATAACAATATTTCTCATACTGCTTACGCAAACTTTATTGAGCCAATCTCTAAAAAATGGAAATTAGAATTTGACTATGAATTTTATTCAAATGACAAAGCTCAAGAGAAACTAACTTATTCAAATCAAGCGACAACAATCGATTCATCTTTCTCGAATCGTTTTGAAACTACACGTTCACAACAAAAATTTGGAGTGTTTGGAATTTATGAATTCAAAAAAATACGTTTTTCATTGGGGACACGTTTACGTACAATTTCAATTGATAACATGAATGCGTTTACGAATACATTGACTCCTCAAAGTTTGACGAATTTTTTGCCAAGAGCAACATTCTTAATTAAGTTTTCGAATTCATCTCGAATCAATATTCGATACAATGCTGGATCTTCATTGCCTTCAATCAATGATTTACAACCAGTTCCTGATAACTCGAATCCAAACTATGTAAAAGTTGGAAATCCTGATTTGAAACCGAATTATACACATACAATTTCCATCAATCAAAATATGTGGAAAGGTTTATCTGGATTCTATACTTATAGCGGAATTTGGATGAATTTAAATCAAAATGATTTTAGTTCAAGTACAACTTATGATAACTTTGGTAGAGCTATTTCTCAAACTGTAAACGTAGATAATAATTTCTACTCAAGTTTGTATGGTGGTATGGGATTCCCAATCCCAAAAGCGAAAAACATGCGTGGAGATTTTGGAATCAATGCAGGATATAACAATACACAATCATTCGTTGATAGTTTGAAAAACATCGCTAAAACAACAAGTGCAGGATTTAATTTTTCTGTTGAATTTGAAAAAGATTCATTGTCGTTAAGAATTGGATATGACATGAATGCGTCGATTCCTAAAAACTCATTGGCAACGTTTAATACAAGTCCATTTACGAATTACACAATTGATGGAAGCATTCGTTGGATCATTCCTGGAAAATCTAAAATCACAATCCGAACTGACGCTGATTACACAATTAGTACAGGTAGAACTTCTGGATATAACTTAAATTTTGTGGTATGGAATGCAAGTATTGAACGCGCATTTACTAAAAACAACAACTTGAGATTTGCGATTGAAGCAAACGATATCTTGAATCAAAACATTTCAAATAATAGATTTGTACAAGGAAACATCATCACCGATCAAAATGTTACCTTGATTCGTCGTTATTTCATGGCACGTTTGACATACAGATTTAATAACTTTAAAACTACAGAAAATGATTTCGAAGGTTGGCATTAATATTCTTGCAACAGTAATTTGCTGTATGCTTTCTTTGAGTTCTAAGGCTCAAATTGTAACGAAAGGAAAAATCACATACGAACGTAGAACGAATTTGTACAAGCAATTCGATGACGATCGTATGAAGAAATTCATCAAGGAAGAAAATAAAATTAAAGTAGATAAATTCTCACTTATCTTTAATGATTCCATTTCTAATTACGCTTATATTGCTCCAGATGAAGAAGATCAAATGGCTTGGGCTACATGGAAAAACAGTGTCTACACGAATTTAAATCAAGGTACTCGTAGTGTTTTCATGGATATGTTTGGTACGTCACTTACTATGAAAGATAGCGTTGTAAATAGAGATTGGATTATCACTTCTGGAACACGTAAAATTGCGGGGTATGAATGTACTCGTGCAATTTGGCAAAAGAATGATACTACACGTATTTATGCATGGTATACGACAGATATTGTTCCAACATTAGGTCCAGAATCTGTGCAAGGTCTTCCAGGAGCAATCTTAGGATTAGCTACAGAAAATGGTGGAATCGTTTATTTTGCTTCAAAAGTGGAAATTATTGACCCAACTGAAGCGGAATTAGCTGAACCTAAAAAGAAAGGGAAAGAATATACTTACAAGGAACTTTACGATGAAATGGTCGAAAAACTAGAAGGTCAACCTTTTGGAGCTAGAGTTCTTGAAGGAATGTTCTTTTGGTAATTGAAAATTGAAAAGGAAAAATTGAAAAAGTAGAATTTTAAAAAAAAAATCAAAGATTGTCTTTTAGCTCTCTTAGAAAAAGTTTAAAAATTTCATTCATCTCTAAGTTTTCTTTTTTTCTTATGCGATGTAACTCTATTCCAGCAATTCTGAAAATCTTATCTTTCATTAAATCTTTTTCTTGATTTTCTGGTTTGTCGTGCCAAGTTTTACTATCTAATTCGATAAATATTTCGGGGATAAATGTAATTGGATTTACTATACATAAATCAAGTGTAGATTTAAAAAAGAAAGTTGTCGTTTTCTTATCAAGTAAATCTTTTACATTATTATTAATAATTGTGCTTAGGGCTGTATTTGGTAATAAAATATATTCTTGAAAAACTTCTTTAGCACCAAAATATAACTCTTTCTCTTGTGGAGAATTGAAAATGTCTTTGACAAAGTTTAACTCTCCTTGTTCATTTGATTTTATGTTAAGATGAGCTCCAATTATTCCTTTGCTAATTTTCTTTTCAGTTTCTATGTTATGCTGTTCTAGGAAATCAATAGCTTCTTTGTCATCTGAAATTATTCTCGCATAATAATCACTTGGGTTTTTATCGAACAAATATTTTGTTAACTTTTTATATGCATTATCTGATAATTTAAATTTGAATTTAGAATCTTCATGAGTAGTAAATATTGTTGTTGCTGCGGTTATTGAATCTTCATTTCTTTCATTTTCATGTCTTTTAAGTTCGTTGATTAGTTGAGTTTCAAATACTGAGAAAATTGAAGATTCTGATAAATCTATCGAATTATTTTTTAGTATTTCAATAAGCTCTGACCAACTTCCAGATTCTAAACACTTTAGGCATTCTTCTACGTAATTCATCTTTTTCCATTTTCCATTTTCAATTTTCAATTTGAATTTTATTCTTCCAAAACTGTCAGCTTCGCGAAGCGCAATAAAACTGTTTTCGCACCACTTCCAGGGAAAAAGATAGTTGCTTTACGGTCAGCGCCAGTGCCATCCAAAGCTGTAACTTTTCCTTTTCCAAATCGGTCATGTTCAACAACATATCCAACTTTTAATTGAATATTTACTGCATCTGGATTTCCTGGTTTATTGGATAAATCACTCATGCTTTTTAATTGAGGACTTCCAGCTGATGTCGGACTTCCCATCATTTTGTTCAATCCTCCCGTTTTTAATTGCGGGGAAAAACTTCCACGTCCACTTAATGATCTTCCACCTCCAGCATTCGTTCCATACGGATTCTCAAATTGCAAGTAACTCGCGTCAATCTCTGAAATAAAACGACTTGGTTCACAATTTAAAATATTTCCCCATTGAAAACGGGCAGCAGCATACGAAATTTGACAGGTACGTTCCGCTCGGGTGATGGCCACATAAAATAATCGGCGCTCTTCTTCCAATTCTGTTCGCGAATTAATAGAAAGCTGTGAAGGGAATAAATTTTCTTCCAATCCAACTAAAAACACATGAGGAAATTCCAAACCTTTACTCGAGTGAATAGTCATCAAAGTGATTTTATTGCGATCTTCATCTGTTTCTTGGTCAACATCTGTCAAAAGTGCAATGTCTTGCATGTATTCTGCTAATCGAGGTGCTTCATCACGTCCTTCCGTTTGCATACTGAATTCCTTGATACCAGAAAGTAACTCTTCGATGTTTTGATAGCGTTCCACTTCCTCAGGACCTTTGTCTTTATCAGAATACAATTCTTTTAATATTCCTGAAGATTTAGCAATATGTTGTGATAATTCGTATGCTCCTAAGCTTTCTCGTTGTGCGATGAAACTTTGAATCATCGTTACGAATTCAGAAAAGAGTTGTTTTGCTGGACCTTGAATTTGAACTGGATAACGCTGAAAATCAGAAATCACTTCCCAAAGCGTCGCTCCATATTGATTCGCAGCAATTACAATGTTTTCCCACGTTGTTTTCCCAATTCCACGTTTTGGATAATTGTAAACGCGTTTCAAGGCTTCTTCATCCGTAGGATTCAATGTCAAACGAAAATAAGCCATCAAATCTTTAATTTCCTTGCGTTGGTAAAATGAAATTCCGCCATAAATTTTATAGGGCATGTTCATTTTTCGTAAGGCTTCCTCTAAGGCACGTGATTGGCGATTTGTTCGGTATAAAACAGCGAAATCACTCCATTTAGAAGTTTCACTGTGTCGAATATCAAAGATTCGATTTGCAACCAAACGTCCTTCTTCGTTTTCATTTAGTGCTCGGCAAACGCGAATTGGATTTCCAGTTGGATTATCCGTCCAAACACTTTTCTTAATTTGATCTTTATTTTTCGCAATAACAGAGTTCGCAGCTTCAACAATTGTTTGCGTACTGCGGTAATTTTGTTCCAATTTAAACAAACGAAAATCGGGATAATCGTTTCTGAAATTCAAGATATTTTGAATGTTTGCACCACGGAATGAATAAATCGATTGTGCGTCGTCACCAACAACGCATACATTTTCATAAACTGCAGCCAATTTTTTAACTATCAAATACTGCGCATAATTGGTATCTTGGTACTCATCCACTAAGATGTAACGGAATTTCCCTTGGTAATACGATAAAACATCTAAATGATCACGCAACAACACATTCGTTTGGTACAATAAATCGTCAAAATCCATTGCTCCAGCTTTGAAACAACGAATAGAATATGCTTTGTAAATCCGTCCAATTTCTGGTCGTTGTGCTTGAATATCTTCCGACATGATTTCATCATTCTCTAGATATTCATCGGCAGAGATCAAATTGTTTTTTGCTGCAGAAATGCGACCGTAAACCATTGAAGGTTTGTAGAGTTTTTCATCTAAAGCCAATTCCTTAACAATGTCTTTCAATAGACTTTTTGTGTCTTGCGTATCGTAAATTGTAAAATTTTGTGGGTAGCCTAAACGGCTTGCATTGATACGAAGAATTCTAGAAAAAACAGAGTGAAACGTTCCCATGGTTAGGTTTTTCGATTCACTCGTTCCTATGATAGTGGAAATACGCTCGGTCATTTCACGTGCAGCTTTATTCGTAAATGTCAAAGCCATAATGTTGAAAGGATCTACTCCTTTTTCAATCATGTATGCAATACGCATTGTAAGTACACGTGTTTTTCCTGAACCAGCTCCTGCAATAACCATTGTTGGACCTTCAAAATTTAGAACTGCTTCTCGTTGACTTTCGTTTAGACTATCTAGATATTCCATCTAACAAAGTTACGTTTTATTGTTTTTGATAAAAAATGATGAGGCAATTTGTTGATAAAATAATCTGTTTTTTTTAGTTTTTCGGAATTTGATTTGAGTTAAATAGTAGTAAGAGTTAAATGTTTAAATATAATTTTTCTGAAGGTTTAACATTTTTATAGATTTTATTAAAGCATTGATTAGTAACTTTGCAGGGAATTTATCTTATTCTAAATATAACAAATTAAAAAAGTGAGTGTTCAGTCAAAATTAGTTCTTTTTTTAATTCTGCTATTTTGCAGTAGAGCTATAACTGCGCAAAGTGATTTTTCTAAATCTGATTCAATACCAGATTCAATTCCAAAAATTAAAATCATTGAAGTTCCTCCTTTTACTTTATTGAATACGGATACTATTCAATTGGGAGAGCACGATGAATTAGTTTGTGATTCGTATTCTGCAATGGGACAAGCATGGGTTTACGATGCGTTGCATTCATTCAACACAAGAAGAATGGACAAATTCGGAGGACATTTAAATGAGAAAATCAATTTTGCTCTCGCTGAAATTAGAATGAAAGGTTTCAATTCAGATTTGAAGAAATTATACATCCAAATAGATCCAAAAACATTAACAGTATTCTGGGTTGCAGTTGTTGGACCGAGCGAAGATGAAAGATGTTATGTAAGTGTGGATAGTCGTGGTTCTGCTGGAGGCGGACTACCAGCTGTAAAAAAACAATGTCCTAAAATGCATCGAATTCATGAACAGCAAATTCCTGTAAAGGTTTTAGAGTTTAATGAAAATGTAATTCAATGTTACGATTGGGATGGAAATAGATTGGATACAATTTGCAAATACGTCAATATTCAACAGCACTTTTATAAATATTATGATCCAAGAATTGGAAACACAATTACTTTGGCTGAATATGACAAACCAGAAATTCAAACAAACAATGCGAATTCTATCGCATTAACAACGACTATTCCACCCAAAAAGAAAGCGGTTCCAGTTGGTACATTTAAAAAGTATACTGTAAAATCTGGAGATACACTTTCTCAAATTGCAGAAAAGTTTCATACTACTCCAGCAAAAATAAAGCAAGCGAATGGATTGCGAACAGATATGATTCGTGCTGGTCAAATTTTAAAAATTCCAGGATAAATTAGCGATTGCTTTAAAGGATTTTCTACTCTTCACTAACTGTAACACAAATAAATTATGACAACTCAAAACAAATCAAATCACAGAAGGTTGTTTCCTCCCTTTCATTTTGTACTACTACCAATTTTATTAGTGATAATTGTATTTTTCACATTTGAATTATTGGTTAAACCGAGCAACGGGGAAGAAGCTTTTCCATACATTATTAATTTAGCTTTATCCATTTGTTTATTAATCTCAAGTTTTTTAGCTAGAGTTTTTGCATTAAAAGCCCAAGACCGAGCAATTCGTGCTGAGGAAAGTCTGCGCCATTTTATTTTAACTGGTAAAGCAATCAATCCAAATTTGCGTTTAGGTCAAATTATTGCTTTGCGTTTCGCTTCAGATGAAGAATTGATTGAATTGACAGAGAAAGCAGTAGCCGAAAATTTAACACGAGATCAAATTAAAAGTTTGATTAAAAACTGGAAATCAGATACACATCGGGTTTAAGAATATTTTTATAAAATTGGATTATTAATTCTTGTTTAACTATCTTTACACCCGCAAGTCGAAACCTAAATCAATCGAAAAACAGCCCTTTATTCTTGTGAAGTAGTGATTACAAACACAAGAAAAAATGAACAGTAAAATTACAGGAGTTGGGTGTTATATTCCCACAATCATTAAAACAAACAGTGATTTCATGTTGCATCAGTTCTATGATGAAAACCAACATAAAATTGAATTGTCCCCAGAATTAATCGCAAAAAAATTTGAATCCATAACAGGTATTCAAGAACGAAGGTATGTTTCTGCAGACATGCAGTGTTCCGATATGGCAGCTTATGCAGCAGAACAAGCAATCTTAGATTCAAACTGCGATCGCGAAACAATTGATCAAATTATTGTTGCACACAATTTTGGAGATGTCGTAAAACACACGATTCAAACGGATGCAGTTCCAGCAGTAGCTTCTCGAGTAAAACATAAATTGGGAATCAAAAATCCAAATTGTATAGCTTATGACATTTTGTTTGGATGTCCAGGATGGGTTCAAGGAATGATTCAAGCACATGCGTATATTCAATCTGGAATGGCAAAAAAATGTCTAGTTATTGGAGCAGAATCCTTGAGTCGCGTATTGGATGTGAACGATCGAGATAGTATGATCTTCGCAGATGGTGCTGGGGCAACTATTTTAGAAGAATCAAGCACCGAAAATGGAAAGATTTTGTCGTTTAGTATGCAAAGTCATTGTTTGGATGAATTGGATTATTTGCATTTAGGAAAATCAAATTACCCTGAATCTGACCCGCGCATTCGATTTATTAAAATGAAAGGACGAAAAGTCTACGAATATGCGATAAAGAATGTCCCTAATGCAATGAAAGAATGTATCGATAAAGCAGGCTTACATTTATCTGATGTAAAAAAAATATTTATTCATCAAGCAAATGAAAAGTTAGATGAAGCAATTGTACGTGAATTGTATAAATTGTATGAGATGACTGAAATCCCAAATGATTTGATGCCGATGAACATTCAGAAACTAGGAAATAGTTCAGTTGCAACGATTCCTACGCTTTATTCAATGGTTTTAAAAGGTGAGATGGAAGGTTTTAATGTAAATTCAGGGGATATTATTCTTTTCGCATCAGTTGGCGCTGGAATGAACATCAATGCGATTTGCTATCAAGTTTAAAAAACAAAAAAAAACTGGAAAAATTTAAGATTTTTTTCCAGTTTGATTTTCTTATAGTGAAATAGAACTTCTTTACAAGTTTAATTCATATTTTAAATAATACTTGCCGTTTATAAGTTCTACTTGTAAGAAATGGATATTTGTTTTTAATTCAATTGGAGCGTTTTTCTTGAGTCTTTTTTCACACATTAAAACAATTCCAAAATTATCATCAACTAATATTTCTGACCAATTAGAATATTTGTAGCCATCAGTATATTTATTAGTGAATTCCAGAGCTGATTTCTCAGCAGCAGATTCTACCATGTATTTTTTAAGAACTTCAAGATTTTTAGCATAGTCTTTTCCAATATTTGCTTCTAAATCTGCAGCCATTCCTTTGAATGAAGAAACGTAATTTAAAATAGAAAGCTTTTCAGGAGAACCAATTTTGAAGTTCATTTTGATTTCATCAATTGTTGTTTTTGAAATAGGAACATAATAAATATCTAGAGGTCTATATTGAATATCGCTTTCAACTACTTCTACAGTATTATCTTTATCATCAACGGAAATTGATGTCATTTTAACTTTTCCATTTACACGTTTAAATTCACAGTAAATCAAACTTTTATATTTCAACACACGATACATCGACCCGTAAAGAGAAGCTCCGGTTTCATACTCCCCTCGATAGATTGTTGTTTCAAAACAAATGATGTGTGTTTGTTCCCACATTTCATTCTTCACTTGATAATAACTTGAACATCCTGATTTTCCAAATTCACATGTTTTTAGTTCATCTATTCGACATGTTTCAAATACGTGAGAATAAATATCATTTAAATCTTTAGAAGATGAATGGTATGTGTCTAATGAATAACCTTTTTTAATAGTATCCCAAATTGCATTTTCAGCATCTTTTATACTGATTAAGCCATTCGTTGAATTGTTTTTGAATGCATCAACTCCTGCGTATTCAAATTCCCACTGATTTTTAATATTACAAGTCGTTTTGGTGATATCAATTCGTGTATAATAAACATAAGCTAATGAAGTGAATTTTTCCCCAAACTTATTTGGTTTAGTAGTTATTGAATATACATATATATATAGTTTGAGCCCTCAATTTTCTTGCTGTCTCGATAAATTTGATAACAGATTTCATCGGATTGTGGGATGTATGCTTCATGTTCTTTTAAACTGATTTGTATGTCAGCTTGAGTTAAGCCAATTTCACTAAGTCGTTCTTTTAAAGATTCTGAACTTTTGACTTTAGCTAGTGCTTCAGTTTGAGAAGGGATTGGGAGTTTAAAAGTTGTCTGTGCATAATTAATAGTTATAGCAATGATGCACAGAAAAGTTAACGAAAATGTTTTTAAATTTTTCATAGTATAATATTTAGTTCAGCAAATCTATGAGCGAATAAAGACAAAAAAAATACCCCAAAATGGGTATCGGATTTTCTTTTTAAATGAATTTCCAATAAAAGTTTCGTTTTTGAAAAAAGGAATCAATAGTTTAGTTAGTAACACTAAAATGTTCAAAAACAGCACTTTTTTCACAAAACATTTGCTTCCTATGAAAAAGTTCGTATCTTTGCACCCCTCAAAGTGCGTTTTGAGGAGAGCAATATTTATTAACAAACAAAATTTGAGTACTGTATGCCAACTATCCAACAGTTAGTGCGAAAGGGAAGGACTGCGGTTGTAAAGAAATCAAAGTCAGCGGCTTTAGATTCTTGTCCGCAGCGCAAAGGAGTATGTGTACGTGTGTACACCACTACACCTAAGAAGCCGAATTCAGCGATGCGTAAAGTAGCGCGTGTTCGACTTACCAACGGTAAAGAGGTTAATGCCTATATCGGTGGAGAAGGTCACAATTTACAAGAACACTCTTTAGTGTTAGTAAGAGGTGGAAGGGTTAAAGATTTACCAGGGGTTCGTTACCACATCGTTCGTGGTGCGGAAGATACTGCTGGTGTTGAAGGCCGTTCACAAAGACGTTCTAAGTATGGAACGAAACGTCCAAAAGCTAAGAAATAATTAAACTTTAAGAGATGAGAAGAAGAAAAGCCAAGAAAATAGCCATACTCCCAGATCCAAAGTTTAATGAGGTTGTAGTAACAAAATTCGTTAACAACTTAATGTATTCTGGTAAGAAGAATTTGGCGTTTAAAATTTTCTATGATGCGATTGAAATCGTAGACAAAAAAATTGAAGACACAGAAGGATTAGAAGTGTTCAAAAAAGCATTAGATAACGTAACTCCATCAGTTGAGGTTCGTTCTCGTCGTGTTGGTGGAGCAACTTTCCAAATCCCAACTCCTGTTCGTGAAGGACGTAAACAATCATTAGCTATGAAATGGTTAATTGGTTACGCTCGTAAACGTAATGAAAAGTCAATGGCAGGTAAACTTGCTTCTGAAATTATCGCTGCTTCGAAAGAAGAGGGTGCTGCTTTCAAGAAAAAAGAAGATACTTTACGTATGGCTGAAGCAAACAAAGCGTTCTCACATTTTAGATTCTAAAACATGGCAAGAGATCTTAAATTCACAAGAAATATTGGTATCGCTGCACACATCGATGCTGGTAAAACAACTACAACTGAGCGTATTTTGTACTACTCAGGTGTAAACCATAAAATTGGTGAAGTACACGATGGTGGTGCAACAATGGACTGGATGGAGCAAGAGCAAGAACGTGGTATCACGATTACTTCTGCTGCAACAACAGTAAATTGGAACTACCGTGGTCAAAAATACCATATCAATATTATCGATACTCCAGGACACGTTGACTTTACAGTTGAGGTGAATCGTTCGTTACGTGTATTAGATGGTTTGGTTTTCTTATTTTCAGCTGTTGATGGTGTTGAGCCTCAATCTGAAACAAACTGGAGATTAGCTAACAATTACAACGTTCCTCGTATTGGATTCGTTAACAAAATGGACCGTCAAGGTGCAGATTTCTTAAATGTTTGTCGTCAAGTAAAAGAAATGTTAGGCTCTCACGCATTGCCTTTACAAATCAATATCGGTGACGAAGATAACTTCAAAGGAGTTGTTGACTTAATTAACTGGAAAGGTATCGTTTGGAATGATTCTGACATGGGAATGACTTTCCAAGAAGTTGAAATTCCAGCTGATATTATTGAAGAAGCGCGTCAATTGCGTTCTGAATTATTAGAAGCAGTTGCTGAATTTGATGAGTCTTTAATGGAGAAATTCTTCGAAGATGAGAACTCATTAACTGAGCGTGAAATCTTAGATGCATTACGTCAAGCAACTATCTCAGGAAAAGTTGTTCCAATGATGTGTGGTTCTTCTTTCAAAAACAAAGGAGTTCAAGCAATGTTGGATATGGTTATGGAAATTTTACCATCTCCATTAGATATCGAAGGAATTACAGGTACAAATCCTAAAACGGATGAGGAAATTACTCGTCAACCGTCTTTCGATGAGCCGTTTGCTGCATTAGCATTTAAAATTGCAACGGATCCTTTCGTAGGTCGTTTGTGTTTTACACGAGCTTATTCTGGTAAATTACCTGCTGGTTCTTACGTATTGAATACACGTACAAACAACAAAGAGCGTATTTCTCGTATCTTCCAAATGCACGCGAATAAACAAAACCAAATCGATGAATTAGGTGCTGGTGATATCGCTGCGTTAGTAGGATTTAAAGATATTCGTACAGGTGATACTTTGTGTGCTGAAAATGCACCAATCGTATTAGAATCTATGAATTTCCCAGAGCCAGTTATCGGGGTTGCAATTGAGCCTAAAACTCAAGCTGACCAAGATAAATTAGGTATCGGATTGAATAAATTGGCGGAAGAAGATCCAACTTTCCGTGTAAACACTGACGAAGAGACTGGTCAAACAGTTATCTCTGGTATGGGTGAGTTACACTTGGAAATTATCGTTGACCGTTTAAGACGTGAGTTTAAAGTTGAAGTTAATCAAGGTGCACCTCAAGTGTCTTACCGTGAGAACATCAGCGCTGCAGTTGATCACCGTGAAGTTTACAAAAAACAATCAGGTGGTCGTGGTAAATTCGCAGATATCGTAGTTAAAATTTCTCCACAAGAGGATGGAACTAAATCAGGTTTAGAGTTCGTTAACTCAATTAAAGGTGGTAACATTCCTCGTGAATTTATCCCTTCAGTTGAAAAAGGATTCAAAGAGTCTATGAAAAATGGAGTTCTTGCTGGTTTCCCTATCGAAGCAATGAAAGTAGAATTGATTGATGGATCTTTCCACGCTGTCGATTCAGATTCTTTGTCTTTCGAGTTAGCTGCGAAAATGGCTTACCGTGCTGCATTGAAAAATTGTCGTCCACAATTGTTGGAACCAATTATGAAAATTGAAGTAGTTACTCCAGAAGAAAACATGGGTGATATCGTAGGTGACTTAAACCGTCGTCGCGCTGTTGTTCGTGGAATGGATGATAAAAATGGATCGAAAGTAATTAAAGCTGACGTTCCTTTATCTGAAATGTTCGGATATGTAACACAATTACGTACATTATCTTCTGGTCGTGCAACATCTTCCATGGAATTCTCTCATTATTCAGAGGCTCCTAAAAACGTTGCAGATGATGTGATTTCAAAAATGAATGGAAAAACTTCCGCTTAATACAAACGAGTAATGAGCCAAAAAATTAGAATTAAATTAAAGTCGTACGATCATAACTTGGTTGACAAATCGGCTGAGAAAATCGTTAAAACGGTTAAAGCAACAGGAGCAGTAGTAAGTGGACCAATTCCACTTCCAACGCACAAACGTATTTACACAGTATTACGTTCTCCACACGTTAACAAAAAAGCGCGTGAGCAGTTCGAATTATGTTCATACAAACGTTTGTTGGATATCTACAGTTCTTCTTCAAAAACTGTTGATGCATTAATGAGATTAGAGTTACCTTCAGGGGTAGACGTAGAAATTAAAGTATGATAATTGAGTTGTAGGGTTGTATTCTTACAGCCCTACAAACTCAATTATCACTTTAATAATTAATAATAATTAGTAATTAGAAAAGTATGCCGGGAATTATTGGTAGAAAAATCGGAATGACTAGTATCTATAGTGTCGAGGGTAAGGCAACACCATGCACAGTGATAGAAGCTGGTCCTTGTGTAGTAACGCAAGTTAAAACGCAAGATCGAGATGGGTACGAGGCTATTCAATTAGGATTCGGAGAGCGTAAAGAAAAAAACACTCCGTCTGCATTGAAAGGTCACTTCAAAAAAGCGAACACAACTCCAAAATCAAAATTGGTTGAGTTCAAAGGTTTTGACGGACTTAATCTTGGTGATGTAGTAGATGTAAACATCTTCGAGGAAGGTGAATACGTTGGTATCGCAGGAACTTCAAAAGGAAAAGGTTTCCAAGGGGTTGTAAAACGCCACAATTTTGGTGGGGTTGGACAATCAACACATGGACAACACAATCGTTTACGTGCACCGGGTTCAATCGGAGCGTGTTCTTACCCTGCTCGTGTATTCAAAGGAATGCGCATGGCTGGACAAATGGGGAACAAACGTGTAACTGTAGAAAACTTAGAGGTATTGCGTATCTTGTCTGACAAGAACATAATCGTAGTTAAAGGTTCTATCCCAGGACCTAAAGGTTCAACCGTAACAATCGCGAAATAATGGAAGTAAAAGTAATTGATAGCAAAGGAAAGGCTACTTCCAAAAAAGTAACCTTGTCGGAAACAATCTTTGGAATTGAACCAAATGATCACGCAATCTATTTAGATGTAAAGCAACACTTAGCGAATCGTCGTCAAGGAACGCACAAATCTAAAGAGCGCGCTGAAGTTTCTGGGTCAACTAGAAAGTTGAAAAAACAAAAAGGTACAGGAGGAGCACGCGCAGGTAGCGTTAAATCTGGTACTCGTGTAGGTGGTGGTCGTATTTTCGGTCCACGTCCTCGTAACTATAGCTTCAAATTAAACGTTAAATTAAAACGTTTAGCTCGTAAATCAGCATTCGCTTACAAAGCGAAAATGGATTCAATCGTAGTAGTTGAAGATATGGCTCTTGCAACACCAAAAACAGCAGAATTTAAAGCTGTATTAGCAAGTTTGAACTTAGCAAATGACAAGGTGTTGATGATCGTAGGTGCTGGAAATGACAATGTTTATTTGTCGTCTCGTAACTTACAACGTGTGAAAGTTGTTTCTGCTGATTCAGTAAATACATATGATGTATTGAACGCGAAAAAAGTAGTTCTAACTGAAAGTTCAATTGAAGTAATCGAAAAGATTCTAAACTAATACAGTGATGAATAACATTATCAGAAAACCAATTATTACAGAAAAAGCAACTGCTGGAAATGAAACAGGTCGTTTCACATTCGAAGTAGAACGCAAAGCGAATAAATTGGAAATTAAAAACGCTATCGAAAAAATGTACGGGGTAAAGATTACTGACGTTCGTACACAAATCTATGGTGGCGGTAAATCCTCTGTTAAATATACTAACAAAGGTGTCGTTGAAGCTCCTTCACGCGTTTGGAAAAAAGCGATTGTGACTGTAGCTACAGGAGAAACGATTGATTTATTTAATAACTTTTAAGTTTTAACCAAAAATGGGTCTTAAAAAATTCAAGCCTACAACTCCAGGGCAAAGACACAAGATCAACACAACTTATGCAGATGTGACAACTAACGTTCCTGAAAAGAGCTTAGTATCAGGAAGCATCGGTAAGTCTGGTGGTCGTAATAACGATGGTCGTATGACTATGCGTTATATGGGTGGTGGACACAAGCAAAAGTACCGTATTATCGATTTTAAAAGAGATAAACACGGAGTTCCTGCTACAGTGAAAACTATCGAGTACGATCCAAATCGTACTGCTCGTATCGCACTTTTATTCTATGCTGATGGTGAAAAACGTTACATCATCGCTCCAGAAGGATTAAAAGTTGGAGATACAGTTGTCTCTGGAAAGGGAGCAACACCAAATGTTGGTAACGCTCTATTTTTATCTGATGTGCCTCTTGGTACAGTAATCCACAACATCGAATTGCACCCTGGTAAAGGTGGTGCTATCGCTCGTGGAGCTGGTACTTATGCGCAACTGAACGCTCGTGATGGTCGCTTTGCAATCATCAAATTGCCTTCTGGCGAGACGCGTATGATCTTAACTACTTGTATCGCTACAATTGGAGCCGTTTCTAACGGTGAACATGCACTAGTTGTATCAGGTAAAGCTGGTCGCTCTCGTTGGTTAGGACGTCGTCCTCGTGTACGTGGTGTAGTAATGAATCCAGTCGATCACCCAATGGGTGGTGGTGAGGGTCGTAACTCAGGAGGTCACCCTCGCTCACGTAATGGTATGCCAGCAAAAGGATACAAGACACGTTCTAAAACGAAGTATTCTGAGAAGTTTATTATTGAAAGAAGAAAGAAATAAGGTATGAGTCGTTCATTGAAAAAACCACCTTTTATACACTATAAGTTGTCTAAAAGAGTGGACGCAGCACAAGAAAGCGGAAGCAAAGCGGTGATCAAGACTTGGTCACGCGCAAGTACAATCTCTCCAGATTTTGTAGGATTGACATTCGCAGTGCACAACGGGAATAAGTTTATTCCTGTGTTTGTAACAGAGAACATGGTAGGACACAAATTAGGAGAGTTTTCTCCAACGCGTAACTTCCGTGGACATGGTGCTAACAAAAAGGATAAAAAAAGATAGTTATTAAATTCAAGGTGACATGGGCGCTAGAAAGAAGTTAAGAGCTGAGAAAATTAAAGAAGAGAAACAATCAGTTGCTTTTGCAAAGTTGAACGATTCTCCGATTTCACCTCGTAAAATGAGATTAGTTGCAGATCTTGTTAGAGGTGTTGAAGTAAATAAAGCTCTAAATATATTGCAACACAATGCAAAAGATGCATCTACTAGCTTATCAAAGTTATTGCGTTCAGCAATTGCTAACTGGGAAGCTAAAAACGAAGGCAAAAGCATTGAAGAAGAAGTATTAGTGGTGAAATCTATCGAAGTTGGTAGCGCGGGTATGTTGAAACGTATCCAAACTGCTCCTCAAGGTAGAGCTTACCGAGTTCGTAAAAGATCAAACCACGTGACTATCGTTGTCGATGGTTCAAAATAATTAGGAAATGGGACAAAAGACGAATCCAATTGGAAATAGATTAGGTTTCATCCACGGATGGGAATCTAACTGGTATGGTGGTGATAACTACCGTGACAAAATCGTTGAGGACGATCAAATTCGCAAGTATTTGAACGCCCGTTTATCTCGTGCGAGCATTTCAAAAATCATCATCGAGCGTACCCTCAAGCTCGTTACTGTTACAATCAACACGGCTCGTCCGGGTGTGATTATCGGTAAAGGTGGTCAAGAAGTGGAAAAATTGAAAGAAGAGTTAAAAAAATTGACGAAAAAAGAAATTCAAATCAATATCTTCGAAGTTAAACGTCCAGAATTGGATGCACGCTTAGTTGCTGATGGAATTGCTCGTCAAATTGAAGCTCGTATTTCATTCCGCCGCGCGATTAAGATGTCTATCGGCTCTACCATGAGAATGGGTGCTGAAGGTATCAAAGTGAAAATTTCAGGTCGTTTGAATGGGGCAGAGATGGCTCGTTCAGAGATGTACAAAGATGGACGTACTCCGTTACATACGTTCAGAGCAGATATCGATTATGCAGTAGGTGAGGCATTGACTACTTACGGTTTGATTGGTATCAAGGTATGGATCTGTAAAGGTGAAGTTTACGGTCGTCGTGATCTTTCTCCAAATGTTGGAATGGCTGCAGCAGGCGCTAAAGGAGGTTCAAACTCTGGTGGTGCACCTGGTAACCGTCGTCCAGCTGGAAGAGGTGGAAACAATAACCGTAAGAAAAAGTAATAATCCATTTAAAATTTTCGAAAGATGTTATCTCCAAAGAGAACCAAATTTAGAAGAGTCCAAAAAGGACGTAACCGAGGTGAAGCACAACGTGGAAGCACGATCGCATTCGGTTCTTTCGGACTCAAAACATTGGAGCCAGGATGGATTACATCACGCCAGATAGAAGCTTCTCGTATCGCAGTTACGCGTTACATGAAACGTGAAGGTAAGGTGTGGATCCGAATTTTCCCAGACAAACCAATTACAAGCAAACCAGCTGAGGTAAGGATGGGTAAAGGTAAAGGTGCTCCAAGTCACTGGGTGGCTGTAGTAAAACCAGGTCGTATTATGTTCGAAGCGGACGGAGTTCCTTATGAAATTGCAAAGGAAGCACTTCGTTTAGCAGCTCAAAAATTACCTGTTAAGTGTAAATTTATTGTACGTAACGATTACGTTGTACCAACTAAATAATATAAACAATGAAACAACAAGAAATAACAAAACTTTCAGTTGAAGATTTGAAGAATCGTTTAGCAGCTGCAGCGGAATCTTTGACAAAAATGAAATTAGGACATCATGTGACACCACTTGAAAATCCGCTTCAAATTCGTCACGCACGTCGTACGATTGCACGTTTAAGTACTGAATTAAAAAAACGCGAAAATCAAGCTTAGTGCTTGATTATTAAATCAAACGTGATATGGAAAAGCGTAATTTGAGAAAAGAAAGAGTAGGAGTTGTTACTAGCGATAAAATGCAGAAATCTATCGTTGTTAAGGTAGAGAGAAAAGTAAAACATCCGAAATATGGTAAGTTCGTCAAAAAAACTACTAAATTTGTGGCCCACGATGAAAACAACGATTGCAATATTGGCGATACGGTGAAAATCATGGAGACACGCCCCTTGTCTAAAAACAAGAACTGGAGATTAGTAGAAATAATAGAAAGAGCAAAATAATTAGTCGCAATGATACAACAAGAATCAAGACTTGCAGTGGCCGACAACTCAGGAGCAAAAGAGGTGTTATGTATTCGCGTTTTAGGCGGTACAAAACGTCGTTATGCTTCAGTTGGAGATAAAATCGTGGTAGCTGTTAAGAGCGCAATGCCCTCTGGAGCCGTAAAAAAAGGATCGGTTGCCAAGGCGGTAGTTGTAAGAACAAGAAAAGAAGTTCGTAGAGCGGACGGTTCTTACATTCGTTTCGATGATAACGCTTGTGTTATCTTGAATCAGGCGGGGGATATGAGAGGAACCCGTATTTTTGGACCAGTAGCAAGAGAGTTACGTGAAAACAATTACATGAAAATTGTTTCACTTGCTCCTGAGGTACTTTAATTTAGTGAAGTCATGCAAAAGAAATTACACATCAAAGTAGGCGACACTGTTAAGGTATTAAGCGGTGAGTCTAGAAACAAAGAAGGAAAAATCCTTACAATTGACAGAGTGAAAGAACGCGCTACTGTGGAAGGTGTTAACGTTGTAAAACGTCACACTAAACCAAGTGCGTCTGAACCAAATGGTGGAATCGTCGAAAAAGAAGCTCCAATTCACATCTCTAACCTTATGGTTGTTGTGAAAGGTCAAGCTACTCGTATCGGTCGTAAACCAAATGATAAAGGTCAATTAGTTCGTTATTCTAAAAAATCAGGAGAGGAGATCAAATAATGAGTTATTCACCAAGACTGAAAAAACAGTACAAAGAGGAAATTATTCCTGCTTTAACTGAAAAATTTGGGTACAAAACGGTTATGCGTGTACCAAAATTACAAAAAATTGTGATTAGCCAAGGATTGGGTGACGCAGTTGCTGATAAAAAAATCATTGACCACGCTGTTATTGATGTTTCGCGTATTGCTGGACAAAGAGCGGTTTCAACGATTTCTAAAAAAGACGTTTCTAACTTCAAATTACGTAAAGGAATGCCAATTGGTACGAAAGTTACGTTGAGAGGTGATAAAATGTATGACTTTTTAGATCGTTTGATTTCTGTTGCAATGCCAAGAACTCGCGATTTCCGTGGTATTAATCCTAAAGGATTCGATGGACGTGGAAACTTTAACTTAGGTGTTAAAGAACACATCATTTTCCCTGAAATTGATATCGATAAAGTAAATAAAATCCTAGGGATGGATATCACTTTTGTTACATCTGCTGAAAACGACGAAGAAGGAAGAGCGTTGTTAGATGCATTCGGTTTTCCATTCGTAAAAAAATAAGAAGATGGCTAAGGAATCAATGAAAGCGCGTGAGCGCAAAAGAGAAAAAATGGTAGCTAAGTATGCTGCAAAGCGTGCTGCATTAAAAGCTGCTGGTGACTGGGATGCATTGCAACAATTGCCTGCGAACTCTTCTAAAGTTCGTGTTCACAATCGTTGTGGGTTAACTGGTCGTCCAAGAGGTTATATGCGCCAATTCGGTGTTTCACGTGTTACTTTCCGTGAAATGGCTTTGGCTGGTAAAATCCCAGGAGTTAAAAAAGCAAGTTGGTAAAAGTCTGAATCCCGACGTTTTTGTCGGGACAGAAACTCTACCGAGTATTAATTTAATGTATAAATAAAAATGTATACAGATCCAATAGCAGATTATCTAACGCGTATTCGTAATGCGAGTAGCGCACGTTTGAAAATGGTAGAAATCCCTGCTTCAAATGTTAAAAAAGCGATAACTGCGATCTTATTTGATCAAGGTTACATCTCAAATTATAAATTTGAAGATGATGACAAACAAGGAGTGATTAAAATCGCTTTAAAGTACAATAGTTCAACTAAAGTACCTGCAATTACAAAAATCGATCGTGCTTCACGTCCAGGTTTACGTAAATATGCTGGTGCGGCTGATATGCCACGTGTATTAAACGGTTTAGGTATTGCTATCGTTTCTACTTCTAAAGGTGTTATAACTGATAAAGAAGCTAGAAAAGAAAATATTGGTGGAGAAGTACTCTGCTACGTATATTAAAACTTTGATTTTTGATGGAAATTTGACAAAAGTGTAAATAACTAACTCAAATTTCAATTATTAATTATCATTAAGTACAAACTAGAATGCAGATTTCTGATTGCTAGATAAACAAAAAAGATATGAGTTTTTTGCTTGTATCTTTTATTGTTGTATCTTTGCGCTCGTTTTCGTAATTCGTAATTATATAAATAATGTCAAGGATAGGTAAATCCCCAGTAACAATCCCGAGTGGAGTTGAAGTAAAAGTGGATGGGACTTTGGTAACCGTAAAAGGTAAATTGGGAACGCTTACTCAAGAAATTGATGAGTGTGTTCAATTAAGTATCGAAGGATCTGAAATCACTTTTACCCGCGCGTCAGATGCGCCAGATCACAGAGCAAAACATGGTTTATACCGTGCTTTACTTCAAAACATGTGTGTAGGTGTTTCCGAAGGGTACAAGAAGGAATTAGAAGTAATTGGTGTAGGTTACCGTGCAACTGCAACTGGTCAACAGTTAGAGTTAGCATTAGGTTATTCTCACCCAATTGTGATTGAAGTTCCTCAAGAAATTAAGGTATCTGCAGATACTCAAAAGGGTAAGGCTCCGGTTGTAACAATCGAGTCTTATGATAAACAACTTTTGGGCCAGGTTGCTGCCAAAATTCGTTCTCTTCGTAAACCAGAACCATACAAAGGAAAAGGTATCCGCTTCGTAGGAGAGGATATTAGAAGAAAAGCTGGTAAATCTGCAGGTAAAAAATAATCTTAATTAGTTATGGCATTTAGTAAATTAAATAGAAGAGCAAAAATTAAGAGAAGAATCAGAAAGAAAATTTCTGGTACTACTCAAATTCCTCGCTTATCTGTATATCGTTCTAACAAGCAAATCTATGCTCAGTTAATCGATGATACAAAAGGGGTAACATTAGTCGCAGCTTCTTCTTACAAAAACAAAGCAGCTGACAAAAAAAATAAAGTTGAGCAAGCTGCTGTAGTAGGAAAAGAAATCGCTCAAAAAGCGGTGAAAGCTGGCGTTGAATCAGTAGTTTTTGATCGTAATGGGTACTTGTACCACGGTCGTGTTAAATCATTAGCTGATTCAGCTAGAGAAGGTGGACTTAAATTTTAATCATCATGGCAGCACAAACAGTAAATAGAGTAAAAGCCTCAGATATCGAGTTAAAAGATAAATTGGTGGCTGTAAACCGTGTGACTAAAGTTACAAAAGGTGGACGTACATTTAGTTTCTCAGCTATCGTTGTGGTAGGTGATGAAAACGGTATCGTTGGACACGGATTAGGAAAAGCAAAAGAAGTAACTGAAGCGATTACTAAAGGAATCGATGACGCGAAGAAAAACTTAATCAAAGTTCCGATCTTAAAAGGTACAGTTCCGCATTCTCAAAAAGGAAAATTCGGAGGTGCAGAAGTGTTTTTGAAACCAGCTACAAATGGTACTGGAGTTATCGCAGGTGGTGCGATGCGCGCAGTTCTTGAGTCAGTTGGTATTCATAATGTACTTGCAAAATCTCAAGGTTCTTCAAATCCACACAACGTTGTTAAAGCAACTATGGATGCGTTAGCTTCTATGCGTGATGCAGCTACTGTAGCTCGTCAACGTGGTATTTCAATGGACAAAGTGTTTAACGGTTAATAAGAAAAAGATGGCTACGATAAAAATAAAACAAGTTCGAAGCACTATCAAACGCCCAGCTCGTCAAAAAGCGACGATCAAAGCGTTAGGTTTTAGCCGTTTGAACCAAGTAATTGAAAAAGAAGCAACTCCTCAAATTCTTGGGATGATCAAGAAAGTTGAGCATTTAGTTGAAGTGGTTGAATAATACTTAAAAAAAGAAGAATCCATGAATTTAAATAATTTAAGACCTGCAAAAGGTGCTGTAAAAGCGGACAAACGTATTGGTCGCGGACACGGTTCTGGTGGTGGTGGTACTGCTACTCGTGGTCACAAAGGTGCGAAGTCTCGCTCTGGGTATTCTAAAAAGGTTGGTTTCGAAGGAGGACAAATGCCGTTACAACGTCGTGTTCCGAAATTCGGTTTTAAAAACATTAACCGCGTAGAATACAAAGCAATCAATTTAGATGCTATTCAAGCTCTTGTTGAACGCAAAAATGTAACTGAAATCACTTTAGATGTGTTACGTGATAATGGTTTGGTTTCAAGAAACGATTTGGTGAAAATCCTAGGTCGTGGAGAATTGAAATCAAAAGTTACTATCACTGCTCACAAGTTTTCAACGACTGCGAAAGCAGGAATTGAAGCTCAAGGTGGTTCTATTTCAGAAATCTAATTATCTTTGCCGACATTTTTATGAAACGGTTTATACAAAATCTAAAAAATATCTGGTCAGTAGAAGAACTGAGAAAGCGTATATTATTGACGCTTTTACTAATTCTTATCTATAGACTTGGATCTTTTATAATGGTTCCGGGTGTTAGCGCTCAAGCGGTAATGGAACATGCCAGTAACGCTAAAAGCGGTGGTAACGCCCTAGAAACCATTCTATCCTACATTTCAGGTGGTGCATTTACGAATGTGTCTATTTTGTCTTTGGGAATTATGCCATACATTTCTGCATCGATTATCATGCAGTTACTTGGTTTGGCTGTGCCTGCTGTACAAAAGATGCAGAATGAAGGTGAATCTGGTCGTAAACAAATCAACAATTATACACGTATTTTGACAATTATAATCTGTGCTGCTCAAGCACCTACTTATATTACTCAATACGCGTCTTCAATTCAAGGAGCTTTACCTGTTGTTCAAAGTACTTTATGGTGGGGAACTGCTATTATTAGTATGGTTGCAGGTTCAATGCTTTCTGTCTGGATCGGTGAGAAAATTACTGATAAAGGAATTGGAAATGGGGTGTCTTTATTGATTACTGTTGGAATCATTTCTCGTCTACCAAGTAGCTTTATTGCTGAAGTAGCTGCGAAAGATTCTCCTTTATGGATTGTTCTTGAAGTGATCGTATTCATGTTAATTGTTTTAGGTGTTATCTTGATCGTACAAGGTGTACGTAAAGTTCCACTTAATACGGCAAAACGTGTTGTTGGTGCTAGAGATGTTGATGCACAAGGTGCTAGAAGTTATTTGCCTTTAAAAGTAAATGCGTCTGGAGTTATGCCAATTATCTTTGCTCAAGCAATTATGACTATTCCAATGATGTATTTCGCAAAAGAAAACTCAACTGTTTTTGATGCTCATGGTTTATTGTACAATGGAGTTTTAGCGTTTTTGATTATTGTTTTTACGTATTTCTATACGGCAATCATGATCAGTCCACGCAAAATGGCAGATGATTTAAAGAGCTCTGGTGGTTTTATCCCAGGAGTTCGTCCAGGTGAAGAAACTCAAGAATACATCGATACATTAGTATCTCGTATTACTTTACCAGGTTCATTATTCTTAGCAATGATTGCAATTTTACCTGCAATTGCATATAAAGCAGGTGTGTCTTCAGGATTTGAATATTTCTTTGGAGGAACATCTTTGTTGATTATGGTTGGGGTAGTATTAGATACATTGCAACAAATTGAATCGTATTTATTAAATCGTCATATGGATGGTTTGATGGAAGGTTCAAGAGTAAGAGGCCGTAGAGATCAAATACCTTCAGGAATGTAATTATGGCAAAGCAATCATCAATAGAAATTGACGGAACAATCATCGAAGCATTATCAAATGCAATGTTTCGAGTAGAATTAGAAAACGGGCACGTAATCACTGCTCACATATCAGGGAAAATGAGAATGTTCTACATTAAGATTCTTCCAGGTGATAGAGTGAAAGTTGAAATGTCGCCTTATGATTTAACTAAAGGACGTATTTCTTTCCGCTACAAATAAGTTGTAAGAAAGTTATTCGATAAATAAAGTAGAATATGAAAGTAAGAGCTTCAGTAAAAAAACGTACTGCAGATTGCAAAATCGTTAAGAGAAAAGGAAGAGTTTACGTGATTAACAAAAAGAATCCGAAACTAAAACAAAGACAAGGGTAATTATGGCACGTATTGCAGGTATTGATCTACCAAAAAACAAAAGAGGTGTAATCGGGTTGACTTACATCTACGGTATCGGACGTAGCACAGCTAAAAAAGTATTAGTTGCTAACAGTATCGATGAAAATATCAAAGTTCAAGATTGGTCTGATGATCAAATCGCTTTGATCCGTACTTCAATTGGCGAAGTGAAAACAGAAGGACAATTGCGTTCAGAAGTTCAATTAAACATCAAACGTTTAATGGACATCGGATGTACTCGTGGAATTCGTCACAGAGCTGGTTTACCGTTAAGAGGTCAACGTACGAAAAACAACTCTCGTACTAGAAAAGGTAGAAGAAAAACTGTTGCTAACAAGAAAAAAGCAACTAAATAATAGTTAAAATGGCAAAAGCAAACCAAAAGAAGAAGAAACAAGTCAAAGTAGACGCAGCGGGTGAAGCGCATATTCAAGCTACCTTCAACAATGTGATTATTTCTTTGACTAACAATGCAGGTCAAGTGATTTCTTGGTCTTCAGCGGGAAAAATGGGCTTCAAAGGTTCTAAGAAAAATACTCCATATGCTGCGCAAGTAGCTGGGGAGGATGCTTCTAAAGAAGCTCATGACTTCGGATTACGTAGAGTACGCGTTTTTGTAAAAGGTCCAGGTGCAGGTCGTGAATCTGCTATCCGTTCAATTCACAACAGCGGTATCGAAGTAATGGAGATCATTGATGTTACTCCACTTCCTCATAACGGGTGTCGACCACCAAAGAAACGTCGAGTATAATAGTAATTAACAAAAAAGGGAATTAAGATTATCGAAGGACAAAGCCTTAATTCATAATCTCCCTTATATTTTATAAGTATGGCAAGATATACAGGTCCAAAAACAAAAATTGCGCGTCGATTTAAAGAGCCAATTTTTGGCCCAGATAAAGCTCTGGACAGAAGAAGTTACGGTCCAGGACAACATGGTCCGACTAAGCGTAGAGGTGGTAAACAATCCGAATACGCAATCCAATTAGGTGAAAAGCAAAAAGCTAAATACACTTATGGAATTTTAGAACGTCAGTTCTCGAATTTGTTTAAAAAAGCTTCTCGCATGAAAGGTATTACAGGTGAAAACTTGTTACAATTATGTGAGACTCGTTTAGACAATACGGTGTACCGTTTAGGTATTGCAAATTCTCGTAGAGCTGCTCGTCAGTTAGTAACTCACAAACATATCGTTGTAAATGGAGAAGTGGTAAACATTCCTTCTTACACTTTACGTATTGGTGATGTAGTTGGTGTTCGTGAAAAATCTAAATCTTTAGAGGCTATCTCGAATTCATTAACTGCAGCAACTAACAAACGTTACGATTGGTTAGATTGGGATAAATCTACAATGTCTGGAAAATTATTATCTGTTCCAACACGTGATTTAATTCCTGAAAATATTAAAGAGCAATTAATCGTCGAATTATACTCTAAGTAATTAATTTTTGGTTTACAGCTAAAGGGTTTATTAGATTTCTTCACTCTCTTATTCCGCGCAACTGTAAAACAAGTAAAAAGAAGAAAAAAACAAGATGGCAATTTTAGATTTTCAAAAACCTGACAAGGTTATAATGATCCAATCAGACGAGAAGAACGGACAATTTGAATTCCGTCCTCTTGAACCTGGTTATGGTATCACAGTAGGTAACGCATTACGTCGTATCTTACTTTCTTCATTAGAAGGATTCGCAATTTCTTCAGTGAGAATTGAAGGTGTAGATCACGAATTTGCAACACTTAAAGGTGTAGTAGAAGACGTTACAGAAATCGTTTTGAATTTAAAACAAGTTCGTTTTAAACAACAAATCGAAGGAACAGATAATGAAACAGTTATTGTTTCTATCTCTGGTCAAGACAAAGTTACTGCAGGTGATTTAGGTAAATTCACTTCAGGTTTCCAAGTATTGAACCCAGATTTAGTTATCTGTAACATGGAATCTTCTGTAAAGTTTGAAATGGAATTAACGATCATTAAAGGTCGTGGATACATTCCTGCTGATGAAAATAAAACAAATAACGCTCCTTTTGGAACAATTTTTATCGATTCAATTTTCACTCCAATTGTGAACGTTAAATATACGATTGAAAATTACCGCGTTGAACAAAAAACAGATTACGAAAAATTAGTTTTTGACATCATCACTGATGGTTCAGTTCATCCGAAAGAAGCTTTGAAAGAAGCAGCGAAAATTTTGATTCACCACTTCATGTTATTCTCTGATGAGCGTATCACGCTTGACAGTGAAGTGAAGTCTGAAACAGAAGAATTCGATGAGACTTCATTGCATATGCGTCAATTGTTGAAAACAAAATTAGTGGACATGGATTTATCTGTACGTGCATTGAATTGTTTGAAAGCTGCTGATATTGAAACTCTTGGTGACCTTGTTTCATTCAATAAAAATGACTTATTGAAATTCCGTAACTTCGGTAAAAAATCATTAACTGAGTTGGAAGACTTAGTAGATGCTAAAAACTTGAACTTCGGAATGAACGTTGCTAAGTACAAATTAGATAGAGATTAAAATCATCGCATATTTAAATTAATAATGACGTAATAGGTGGTAAGAATTATGCGATGGTAATTCTTACTAACCGTTACTTACGAAATTCAAAATTATGAGACACGGTAAAAAAGTTAACCATCTTAGTAGAACATCATCACATAGAAAAGCAATGTTGTCAAACATGGCTTGTTCTTTAATTGAGCACAAACGTATCAATACAACTATCGCGAAAGCAAAAGCTCTTCGTGTATATATTGAGCCGATTTTAACTAAGTCTAAAGATGATACGACACACAATCGTCGTACTGCTTTTGCTTACTTAAAAAGCAAAGAAACTGTAACGGAATTGTTCCGTAACGTTGCACCTAAAATTGGAGACCGTCCAGGTGGATACACACGTATCTTACGTACAGGTTACCGTTTAGGAGATAATGCTGAAATGTGTATCATTGAATTAGTAGATTTCAACGAATTGTACATTTCTAAAGATGATAAAAAAGCAACAACACGTCGTTCTCGTCGTGGAGGATCAACTAAAAAAGCTGACGATACGCCAGTAGCTGAAGTTGAAACTGCTGTAGAAGATTCTACAGAAGAAAATACTCCTGAAGTTGCAGACGAAACTCCATCAGAAGATGCGAATGAATCAACTGAAAATTCAGAAGAATCAACTGAAGAAGAAAAGTAATCAGAATTGATAAAATTCATAGAAAAGGTATCCAGTTATTAACGGATACCTTTTTTTATGAACTATTGTTAGGTAAAAAACTCAGAATAACTAATTTTGCAAAAACAGTTTAGTATGGAAGAACGCAAAGCTGCGATCCTTGTTCTAGAAGATGGAACAGTTTTTCAAGGAAAAGCAACAGGTAGAATTGGAACTACAACAGGTGAGATTGCTTTTAATACCGGAATGACGGGGTATCAAGAAGTGTTTACAGACCCTTCTTATTATGGTCAAATACTCATTATGACAACGGCTCATATCGGAAATTACGGTGTTCATGCACAAGAAATCGAATCAGAGTCTGTTAAAATAGCGGGTCTTGTTACAAAAAAGTTTTCTCAAATTTTTTCTAGAACCTCTGGTGAATCAACATTACAAGATTATTTGGTAAATAATGAGAAAGTTGGCATCACTGATATTGATACTAGAGCTTTAGTGCGTCACATTCGCAATAAAGGTGCAATGAATGCAATTATTTCTTCAGAGACCTTAGATGAAAAAATATTGAAACAAAAAGTGAAAGATATTCCTTCAATGGAAGGACTAGAACTTTCATCAAAAGTTGCAACAAATGAAATTTATGATTCAGGTGATCCAAATGCTGAATTCAAAGTTGCATTAATCGATTTTGGAGTGAAGAAAAACATCATTCGTTGTTTAATTGAAAGAGGATGTTTTGTTCGTGTTTTTCCAATGAATACTTCATTAGATAAATTAGTGGAATTTAAACCAGATGGATTCATGCTTTCGAATGGTCCTGGTGATCCTTCTGCAATGCCTCATGAAATTTCTTTGGTTGATAGTTTAGTTAAAACTGGAATTCCAATTTTCGGAATTTGTCTTGGACATCAAATATTAGGCTTAAGTCAAGGGCTTAAAACTGAGAAAATGTTTAATGGACATAGAGGAATCAATCATCCTGTTAAGAATTTGTTGACTGGAAAAGGTGAGATTACTTCTCAAAATCATGGTTTCGTTATCACAAAAGATAGTGTCAATTTAAATTCTGAAATTGAAGTAACACATAAACATTTAAATGATGATACAATTGCAGGGATTCATTTAAAAGGAAAACCTGTGTTTTCAGTTCAGTTCCATCCAGAAGCATCAGCTGGTCCACACGATTCTCGTTATCTATTCGATCAGTTTATTACAAATATGAAAAATTCTAAAAAATGAGTTATATAGAACGTATTGTCGGTAGACAAATCCTTGATTCAAGAGGAAATCCAACTGTAGAAGTGGATGTTTATACAACGAATGGAATCATGGGGAGAGCTGCTGTTCCTTCAGGAGCTTCAACAGGTGTTCATGAGGCTGTGGAATTACGCGATGGAAACAAAGATTATTACTTAGGTAAAGGTGTTTTAAAAGCTGTTCAAAATGTGAATGAAATCATTGACGATGAATTAGCTGGAATGGATATATTTGATCAAAAAGCAATTGATGCAGCTTTAATAAATCTTGATAATACTGAAAATAAATCAAATTTAGGAGCAAATGCAATTCTTGGAACATCATTAGCTGTTGCTAAAGCTGCTGCTCAAGAAGCTGGATTAAGTCTATTTAAATATGTCGGAGGTGTTGGAGCGAATACAATGCCAGTACCAATGATGAATATCTTAAATGGAGGTTCTCATGCAGATAATTTAATCGACATTCAAGAGTTTATGGTTATGCCTTTTGGAGCTCCATCTTTTTCTGAAGGTTTGCGTTGGGGAACTGAAATATTCCACAATTTAAAATCGGTTTTAAAAGCGAAAGGATTGTCGACAAATGTTGGAGACGAAGGAGGATTTGCACCAAATATTGGTTCGAACCAAGAAGCAATAGAAGTTGTTTTACAAGCAATTGAAAAAGCTGGATTTAAACCAGGTCACGATGTTTGGGTTGCTTTAGATGCAGCTTCATCTGAGTTTTATAATGCGGATAAAGGATTGTATATTTTTGAATCTACTGGAGATCAAATGAACTCAGAACAAATGGTAGATTTCTGGGCTGATTGGTGTAAAAAATATCCAATTATATCAATTGAAGATGGTTTAGCTGAAGATGATTGGAATGGCTGGAAATTAGCTACAGATAAATTGGGTAAATCTGTTCAACTGGTAGGAGATGATTTATTTGTAACTAACACAAAGCGCTTGTCTCAAGGAATTGAAAAAGGAATAGCGAATTCAATTTTAGTCAAAGTAAACCAAATTGGTTCATTGTCTGAAACAATTGAAGCTGTTCAAATGGCTACAAGAAATTCATACACATCCGTAATGTCACATAGAAGTGGTGAAACGGAAGATTATACGATCGCAGATTTAGCTGTAGCTTTAAATTGTGGACAAATCAAAACTGGTTCAGCTTCACGTTCTGATAGAATGGCTAAATACAATCAATTATTGAGAATTGAACAAGAATTAGGGGAGAATGCATATTACCCTGGTAAATCGTTTAAGTATATTTAAACGATTATTTTGTTAAAAATATAACAGGAGACAGAAAATCTGTCTCCTTTTTTGCTTTTTGGACCTAAATCTTTGCTTAAAATTTATTATAGGGCAACCATTTCATAATTTTAACGTCTAAGAAAAAACACATTCAAATATGAAAAATCTACTATTATTACTATTCATTGTAATTATTTCCTCAACCAGTTTTTCTCAAACTACAAATAACACTGTTCATTTTTTTGGACAATGTATGGTTAGTTCATTAGATAACCAAGAATTAATTGATTTAGAACAACATTTAAAACAAAATCCATATGTACAAGTTGTGCGTGTTGATTTAGTTTCTAAAAGAGTTTTTATTCTTACAAAAGACATTTCTTCATATACTATGAATGATTTCAAATCATGGTTAGGTGAAAAAGAAAATGCTGCTACTTGTATTCAAGTAGGTTTACATGGTGTTGATCAAGTAAATCCATTTCCATTTACAAATTGCAATAACTAAGAAATATGAAAAATTTAATATATATTTTAATCGGTTTATTGCCTGTTTTTGCGATAGCTCAACCAAACGATTGTAATGAAGCTGTGCCAGGTTGTGCAACTCCTTCTTTTGGAATTGCCCCAAATAATCCAGCTACAAATGTGGTTGATTTCACTGCAGGTTCCATTTCAAATCCATCAACAAATCCAGGAGGAGTTGGGAATGCAGGTTGTTTACTTTCTGGAGAAACAAGTTCAACCTTTATTACAATAAATGTTGTTTCAACAGGAACACTTCAGTGGTCTTTAATAGGTTTAAATGCAGCTGGAACTCCTTCAAATAGTGGGTGTTTTGACTGGATTATGTGGCCGAATGCTACTGGTGTTGTTGGAACAGCTTGTGCTGGTATTAATGGAAATACACTTCCTCCTGCTGCTTGTAACTGGAATGGTTCATGTAATGCAAATACAGGAATGTCTACTCCAGCTAACTTTCCTCCAGGAGCTTCTCCATCTAGTTATGAGAATCCATTAAATGTTACTGCAGGTCAATCATTTATCCTTTGTTTATCCAACTATTCTGGTGTAAGTCAAAATGTAAACTTAAATTTCTTTGGTTCTGCTCAAGTAGTTTGTGGTGTTTCAGCACCTGATCAAACGATTTGTTTGGGAAATTCAACTACTGTAACAATTGCTACTCCAGGTTTAACAAGTCCAACTTTTAACTGGTTACAAACAAATGGTGTCTCAAATCCAACAGGAAATGGAGTTACTGTAAATCCTACAGTTACTACTACATACAATGTTGTTGTAACTCAAGCTGCAACTCCAACTTCTGGAGTTTTCATTGATACTGCAACTTTTACGATTACTGTTGTTCCTCCTCCAGCACCAAATGCAGGTATTGATCAAACGATTTGTTTAGGTTCTCCAATTTTATTAACAGGAACACCTCCAACACCTCCAAACACAATTGCATGGCAAACTCTGTTACCTGTTGGTTTAATTCCTCCAGCAACTGCAAGTTTCTCTCCAAGTTTTTCAAGTCCAACTCCAACAGTTACTGTAAATCAACCGGGAACATATAAATTTATTTTACGTGAAACTAGTACAATTTGTGGTGTGACTCGTGATACCATGACAGTTATTGTTTCTCAATTAAATATTGCGACTACTCCAACTAATCCAAGTTGTGGTGGATACAATGATGGAGCAATTACAATTACATCTGTTGGTGCTTCTGAATTTAGTTTTGATAACGGAGTAACTTGGAGTACTAATCCTACAATGACTGGACTTTTAGCGGGTACATACACTGTATGTTCTCGTAATACACTTGGGTGTTCTAGATGTACAACTGCTGTACTTATTGATCCAATTCCTGTTGTAATGACTGTTTCACCTGATGTTACAATTTGTGAAAATGGTTCTGCTGCAATGTCTGCATCTGCGACTGGAGGAACTACTTTTACTTTTACTTGGGAAAATGGTGGCGTAGGTGCGAATGTTAACGTTCCTCTTGCAACAACTCAATACTTCAGTGTTCAAGCTGAAAATGAAGTTGGATGTTTATCTCCAATGGATTCGATATTAGTTACTGTTCGACCTCCGTTGACTGGAAATATGTCTCCTGATGTATCTGTTTGTCCAACTTATAATGGAAGTTTAACGGCTTCGGTTTCAGGTGGTGACAATGGTCCTTACAATTTTGTTTGGAGTAATGGTTCAACATCAACTGGATTGACAAGTTCTATCACTGAAAATCCTTCAACAAATACAACGTATACTGTTACAGTTACAGACAATTGTGAAACAACTCCAATTACTTTAACTGGAAATATATTAATGCATCCAGTTCCAGTTCCACAGTATCAAGTGTTAAACCCACTTCAATGTGAGCCTGCGGTATTTGATATCGTTAATACAACTAATCCTGCAAATTCTGCAAGCGCTACTTGGAGATTGTCTTATGGTGATGAATTTATAAATGTGAATGAGATTCAAACTACAGCTTTATTGGCTGGAACATATGATTTAGAATTAATTATTGTTTCTCCTAATGGATGTATTGATTCAACTGATTTCCCAGGTGCTTTGGTTGTATTGCCAAAACCAATTGCAGATTTCAGATGGAGCCCTAATCCGATGACAATGTTTAATACAACTGCTCAATTCTCGAATACATCAAGTAATGCTGATTCATATATTTGGACATTTAACGGTGGTTCACCAGGAACTTCAACTGCAGAAACGCCTCAATCTTCTTTCCCAGATGGTGTTGTAGGAAGTTATGAAGTGACTTTAATCGCTAACTCAGATTTAGGATGTTCTGATACAGTTTCTAAAATTGTTGATGTTAAACCTGAAGTTATTATCTATGCTCCAAATTCATTTACTCCTGATGGAGATGAGTTTAACCAAACTTGGAGTGTGACAATGGAAGGTATAGATGTGTTTGATTTTGATTTATTCATTTTCAACCGATGGGGTGAAATTATCTGGGAATCTCATGACCCTAAAGGAGAATGGGATGGTACTTACCAAGGTGAAATTGCTAAATCAGGTGTTTACACGTGGATTATCCGAACAAAAGATGCAATCAATGATAAAAAATATGAATTCAATGGATTTATTAATATAGTTCGTTAAAATTCGAAAAAATAATGAAAGGGTCTCAGTTTTGAGGCCCTTTTTTTGTTTGCTAGTTCTTCATGTATTTCTTCTGAATTATCACAATCTGTTTACTGTTTTTCTCAACATTTGATTAATTTTGCAGTTCAAATTTGTAAGGATGACAACAGAACAATTTCAAGCAGCAATCAAAGAAGGAATTCCAACTTCTTTACCTGAAAAGTATTTTTATGATACTACGATCAATCGCGCTCCAAAACGAAAAGAAATATTGTCGGATACTGAAAAAGAATTGGCTGTAAGAAATGCTTTGCGTTATTTTCCTTCAAATTTACATGCTGATTTAGCAAAAGAATTCATTGATGAATTAAATACTTATGGACGAATTTATATGTATCGTTTTCGTCCAAATTATGAAATGAAAGCTCGTCCAATTTCTGATTATCCAGGAAAGTCGTTACAAGCAAAAGCAATTATGTTAATGATTCAAAATAACTTGGATTATGCTGTTGCTCAACATCCACATGAATTAATTACTTATGGTGGAAATGGTGCTGTTTTTCAAAACTGGGCGCAATACCTTTTGTGCATGCATTATTTGTCTGAAATGACTGATGAACAAACATTGGTGATGTATTCTGGTCATCCAATGGGTTTATTTCCTTCACATAAAGACGCACCAAGAGTTGTTGTTACAAATGGGATGGTAATTCCGAATTACTCAAAACCGGATGATTGGGAGAAATTTAATGCTCTTGGAGTATCTCAATACGGACAAATGACTGCTGGTTCATATATGTACATTGGACCTCAAGGAATTGTTCACGGAACTACAATTACAGTTTTGAATGGCTTTCGTAAAATTAAAAAATCTCCAACAGGATCTTTGTTTGTTACTTCTGGTTTGGGAGGTATGAGTGGAGCACAACCAAAAGCAGGAAATATTGCTGGTTGTGTTACTGTTTGTGCGGAAGTAAATCCTAAAATTACACATATTAGACATTCTCAAGGATGGATAAATGAAGTGCTTGAAAATGTTAATGATTTAGTCGAAAGAGTTAAATCTGCTCAAGCAAATAAAGAAGTCGTTTCTCTTGCTTATTTAGGAAATATTGTAGATGTTTGGGAACGTTTTGATCAAGAGGATTTACATATTGATTTGGGATCAGATCAAACTTCTTTGCATAATCCTTGGGCTGGAGGATACTATCCAGTTGGTTTTTCGTATGAAGAATCAAATGAAATGATGGCTACAAATCCAGCAAAATTTAAAGAAGAAGTTCAAAAGACTTTGATTCGTCATGCAGCTGCAATAAATAAACACACAGCAAAAGGAACTTACTTTTTTGATTATGGAAATGCCTTTTTATTAGAAGCTTCACGTGCTGGAGCTGATGTAATGGCAACGAATAAAATCGATTTTAAATATCCTTCTTATGTTCAAGATATTATGGGACCAATGTGTTTCGATTATGGATTTGGACCTTTTAGATGGGTTTGTGCCTCTGGAAAACCAGAAGATTTACAAAAAACAGATGAGATTGCTTGTTCTGTATTAGAAGAAATGATGAAATCTAGTCCAGCTGAAATTCAACAGCAAATGGCAGATAATATCCAGTGGATCAAAGGAGCACAAGAAAATAAATTAGTTGTTGGTTCTCAAGCACGAATTTTATATGCTGATGCTGAAGGACGAATGAAAATCGCAGCAGCTTTTAATAAAGCAATCGCAAACGGTGAAATTGGACCAGTAGTTCTTGGAAGAGATCACCACGATGTTTCAGGAACAGATTCTCCATATAGAGAAACTTCAAATATCTATGATGGTTCACGTTTTACAGCCGATATGGCAATTCAAAATGTAATTGGTGATTCTTTCAGAGGAGCAACTTGGGTTTCCATCCACAATGGTGGTGGAGTAGGTTGGGGTGAAGTAATCAACGGTGGATTTGGAATGCTTTTAGATGGATCTTCTGATGCTGACCGTAGATTGAAATCTATGTTGCATTGGGATGTAAACAATGGTATTGCACGAAGAAACTGGGCAAGAAATGAAGGTGCAATTTTCGCAATTAAACGTGCAATGGAACAAGAACCTTTACTGAAAGTAACTTTACCTGAAATAGTTGATGATTCAATTTTTAAAGGATTGATTTAATTTCTAATTAACTATTGGAAAAGTTCAATAAAAGTATAAAGAATACAATTCTCTTTTTAAATTCTTATTTAACAAAAGAAAATATCTCAGAGAATGAGATGAATGATGCATTAGTAAGTATTAAAGAATTTTGTCTTTTTTGGATTGAAAATACTGAATTAAGTTCTGAGATTAAAACTAGAATCGAAACTTTAAAATCTAAAGTTGATAAAAAAGTTGTGATAAAAATTCCTTTTTGGGTTTCTCTTTCATCAAATGTTTTTGGTTATATGGCTCAGGAGAAACAACAAACAGGTCAATTCATTGAAGAATTGAAAATAATACGAAATGAATTATCTAGTATTGAATTTCTTGTAAAGTGGGAAAACTGAGTTAAAGTATTTTCACTTCAACTCTACGGTTTGCCTGTTCTTCGTATGAGAACTTAGCGTCTTTATAGACTGGAAGTGTGTTTCCATATCCCACAGCGGTCATACGTTCTTTATCAATTCCGTTTTCAATCAAATAATTCATCACTCGCTTAGCACGCGCTTCACTTAATTTTTGTCCTGCGAAAGTGTTTTCACCAGTTGAGTGAACGTGTCCTTGAATTTCAACTTTCACAAATGAATTCAATGAAAGGAAATCTTTTAATCGACGTAATTTAGGCTCTGCACTTGCAAGAAACTCGGAAGAACCAGGCACGAATTCTATTTCATCAATTTGGAGACTTTTTCCTTCACCCAATGGTTCCATCCAAATGACAACTTCATTGTCGGTTCCTTGTGAAACAGGTTCTTCTCTATCTGTGAAAAAATAACCTTCAGCATCAACTTTAAACTTGATTTTTCCAGTTTGAGTAACTGTCAACAATACATCAGAAGCACTATATGTTGCTGTCAAAGATTTCATGCCTTCAACAGTAATGTTTGAAACTACAGGTAAACCAGTTTCCGCATCACGAACTAAAATTGAAAGTCCTGTTTCAGATTTATCACTTCTAACATCCAATAATTTAGCGCCTTCTGAAGTTTCTTTTAATTCTCCATCCGTTGGTGTAAATTCAACAGATAAATTTATAAAAGATTTGTCTGTTGGATCACCGAGAAAGCAAATTAAAATGTGATTTCCAGCTTCTAAATCAATTGGATACAATGTTTGTTCTGATGTAATCAAGTTTAATCCAACATGTGTTCCAGTTGAAGTAATCATTCGCTTGATTTCTGCAGTTCCACGACTAATATCTTCACAGATATTGTTTGAAATATTTTGGAAAATAAGCATTTTAAGATTTCCTTTGTCAGAAGTTGCTTCAAGTGTAAAACGCCCTTTGTATGGAGCTTTATACGAATACCAAACTGAATTTTTTTCAGGATAAGATTTTAATGAGGGGTAGGCACTCAAATCTTCAACAACACCTCCTTTTCCAGAAAATTGTAGTTGAAACGTACCAGGGTTAATAATGTTAACAGCTCCAGAACAATCACTGATTGCATCTGAAACGAAGATGTCTTGTGCTTTTAGGGCAAAAGAGAATGAAATCAGAATGAGGAAAGTCAAAAATTTCATATTCAAAATTAAGATTTTTAATTTTATTTCCTAGTTTTTAGAATGTTAAATGCAATAATTAGACCAAAAACATGCTGAAACCCTTTTGTTTTCTAGGATATGGATTGATATTTTTTTAATCGTATTTATTTTCAGTGGATTAAGAATCTAAATTCACTAAAAAATAGATTAAAATAAAACTTTTAAGAAAAACTTAATTCTTCGTATTCGTTAAATTTAGTTTACCCGTAGCTTTTGTTCGAATCATCAATGTTTCGTTTAAAGGATAAAGTTCCAAAACTTTTAATTCATCCACTTTTCCACTAAAATAAAAATCTTCGTAAGTATAATTCAACTGTTTGTTAATTTCAGCTTTTGCATCATTTAAAAGTGGTTTAATGTCTTGTTTACTCGCTTTTTGAATTTCTTCTAAAATCTTATTTGAAAACAACCATTTTGCAGTTTTAAGTAAAAGCGCTTTCGTTTCTAGATCAAAATCAATAGTTTTTAGCTGAATTACCTGTTTTTCAGCATCAAATTCAGGAATTCCTCTGAGATATAATGTTCCTTTTTTTGAACCAGAAAACTGAACTCTAAAAAGTAACTCTTGATTGGAAGCACCTGTAATTGCTATACTATCTATACAAACAGTCTTCTTTTTAATTTTAAACTCTTGACCCTTTGACAAAGAATGGATTGAAGTTGAAAGTGAATCGTAATCTAGATTTAAATCCAAATAGATAGAATAAGAATTATCTATTGGTTTTTCAATTATTTCTAAAGGAGGAAGTGGTAAAATTGTGCCTTTTGAAGGATTGTTGTCAAAAAGTGGAAATGCAACAACTGTAAGCACTGTTGAAAGTTTATTGTTTTTCACACTCGGCTGACTTAAAAAAAGTGTGTTTGTATTTGCATGTAAATAGCCATAATTTTCAATTTTAATTGGTGCGTTTAACTCATTCCATTTTGATTGAACTTCTTTTCTAAAATTCATTTTTGAGAGATCTTTATCTAAATCTTTTGCTACATCTGTTAATGATTTTCGAACTTCTTTGATTAATTCTCCAGTTGCATCATATGAGAAAACAGTGACTTCACATGGGTCAATTGCTTTTAATTCAGTTAGTTCTGTCTTTGTCTCTATACCATAATTCTCAGTCAGTTTATACTGAGTTGTATATTGCATTTTCATCCGGCGCATTGGCTCATCAATTCCACAACTAAATGGAATTCTTGGAGTTGTACAAATTGGAACTTCTGTAAACGCATCTGTACAATCATAACAATAACTCATTTTGAGCGCATATTTCCCACTGACATCTATTTTAATCACATCATTTGAAGCATCCCATTTCATTGGATTTCGAACAAAATGATAATCAAAACTCACACCTTCACATGGATGTTCACCGCCATCAAAAGTCATTGGAACTTGCTTTTCACCCATTTCGAAAAAAGGTTTCAAATCCAGTTCAATTGGAATGGAAATTATAGATTTGTTTTGAGGTGTTGGAGGAATTACTTGAACTTGTGTCAACGGTTGTTTTGCTTCAATTGGTTTACATGAATTCAAAAGTATAATGGAAACACTTATTAAAATGGAAAAAAGTACTTTCATTTTTTAACTTTTCTTAGTTTACCATGTTGACAAGTGACGAATTCAAAAGAACTTACATCGTAAACAACTCCTTCTTCATCAGGTATTGAACTTGATTTAAGTTCTCTCGTTCCACTAAAAACTGTCAATTCGAAATCGATGTATTTCTTTGTGTAACTAGTTTTCACATAATAATAGTCGCCTAAAACCGAATAAAAACTAAAGAAACTATTTCCAACTGCTGTTTCCGATATTAAAATTCCATCTTTTTCATCTAGAATGTAATGTTTTCCATCTTTGAATGTTGTATCTAATTTCAATGCATAATCTTTTACATCTGTTGTAGAATCATTGATGAAATAACTTGTTCTATTTGTGAAAATTAAAGGATCTTTTGTTGATTCAATTTCAATTTGAAAAGGGATTTCTAGTTTTCCACTTGGATAATCTAAAATTAGTATGCCTTTATATTTCCCACAGTAATCTTTTAAAAAATGTGTCTGAGCTTTCGAATTTAGAGCAATCAATAGTATGAATATAAGTTTCAATCTCATTGTTTAAAAGATGATCTAATTATTTTGATATTTCAATGAATTTTGGTCTACAAAATCCAAGAATTAAAATTAATAAAATTGCTCCATACGTCAAAATCTTAAAATGATCATATATTTCTCTATATGACCCAAGTAATAAATGACAATTTAGTGCCAAATAAGAAATTGAAATCAATACTATAAAAACCCATTTTGAGATTTTTCCTCCCATTTTGAGACGAATAAATCGGTGGTTGTAATAATAAAACAAGTAAACAACTGAAGGTAATATGAAGAAAAAAGCATAATGCTGTTGATGTGGGAAAATTAGAGGGATTATCGAACAGATGTATGAAATTTCATACAAACTTTGAATACGTGAACGTGCTTCTCTGAATGGTAAACTATTTAAGAAATAAAGGGTAAAACCAACAAAAATTAGGCGAACGATTAAAATCACCTTTGCAATTTGGTCGATACTTAATTCAGCAATGTTTCTTTTATAGGATAAAACAAATTGTTCTCCAGTATTTTGATAAAAAAGTGTGGAAATCAATGTCGTTAATGAATGAAAACTTCTTTCTTCTGTATCTAAAATATGTTGTTTATTACTAGGGTTAATTAATTTCCAACGCTCATTTAGTAAGAAAAAGTTGAAGTCGATTCCAATAAATAAAACGGGTATAAAAAGTATGAATAGACAATTTATAGTTGTGAAAAGTAAACCTTTCCATTCAGCTCTGAAGATTAAATATGGAATAAAAACAATTGGTAAAAGTTTAATACAAATTCCCCAAGCCAATAAAAACCCTCCTAAATAATGTCTCTTTTTAACTTGAATTTGGTGAATCGCTTCAAGTGTAAGAAAAAGAATGAAAATCGTAAGTTGAGCAAGGTGAAGATTTGCCTGTAAAACTCTTAAAACAAAAACAAATGATAGGATTGTGACTAGAACTTCTCCTTTTTTAGTAAATGCATCTTGAGGTAAATAAGCTCTAATTAACTTCCAAATGCGAAACAATAAGAAACCATTGAATAAAAGCCATATCAATTTTGCGAAATAAATTGGCAGAAAAGTAAGCGGGTAAAGGATTAAGGCAAAGCTTAAGTCGTAAAAATAATGGTAATATTGATTATAATTGTTGGTGTAAATATTCTCTTTTTCAATTAAATCTTTACTTGCGGATAGGAAAATGTGAAAATCACCCTGACCATTTGCTTCAACTAGTGATAAAATGATAATTAAAACTATTGAAAATAAGAACCATTTTTTTTCTTTGAATATAAAAAAATAGGAAAGATTGTTCTCATTTGTCATTTCACAAAATTATGGATAAATTTTTGAAAGTATTCTTAGCACGTTTCAATAATTCAATAAAAATGAAAAAGCCTCATTTTCATGAGGCTTTCCGTTGACTTGCTTTGCTAAAACGTAGTTCAACTCCTATTTACTTTCTTTAGTTTATATGTTTTTTGGAAAAGGGTCTTTAAAAGCTTTATTTTCAAAGTCTATTGATTCATTTTCAGTAATCAAGCAAATATTTAAATTAGAAATAATTTCTTCTTTGTTTAAATCTTGACCAATGAAAACCAATTCATTCATTCGATCTCCCCATTTTTTATCCCAACGACTTTCAATCCATTCTTTATTATCTAAAAAAGAAGTGTATTGAATTCTTTCTTCAAAGGTTTTACTTGCCCACCAAACGCCAGCAGTTTCTAGTCTTGATGAACCTCCAGCTTGTGAGAAGTTTATCGCGTCATTAGGACGTGAAGCTATCCAAAATAAGCCTTTAGCTCGAATTATTGTTCCTGGGTACTTTTCATTTAGATATGTCCAAAATCTATCTGGATGAAATGGACGCTGATCACGAAAAACAAATGAACTTATTCCATATTCTTCGGTTTCTGGAGTGTGTTCTCCACTTTGAAGTTCTTTTTGCCAACCTGCTGAGTTTTGTGCCTCTTCAAAATTAAATAAACCCGTATTTAAAATTTTATTCGGTAATACTTTTCCAAATGTACTTTCAATAATTTTTGCGTCTGGATTTAACTTCGTTAATGCTGCTTTTAAAAGCCCAACAGTTTTGTCACTAACCAAATCTGTTTTGTTTAAGATAATAACATTTGCAAACTCAACTTGATCAGTTAGTAAATTAACGATTGTTCGGTAATCTCCATCTATATCAGTCAATTCTCTGTCTATTAATAATTCATTAGTGCTATAGTCCTTAAAAAAATTTAAACAGTCAACAACTGTAACCATAGTATCAATGTAACTGAATTTTGAAAGATCTATTCCTTCATCCTCATTAACAAAACTAAATGTTTGAGCAACTGGAACTGGTTCCGATATTCCTGTACTTTCGATTAGCAGATAATCAAATCTACCTTCTTTAGCTAATCGTTCAACTTCTATCATTAAATCTTCACGTAATGTACAACAGATACAACCATTGCTCATTTCTACTAACTTTTCATCTGTTCTTGAAAGCGTGTTTTCATTTTTCACAAGTTGAGCATCTATGTTGACTTCACTCATATCGTTCACAATCACAGCGACTTTTAAGTTTTCTTTGTTGTGCAAAATATGATTCAAAAGAGTCGTTTTTCCAGCTCCAAGAAATCCACTCAATACTGTTACAGGTAATTTATTCATTCCTCTAATGCTTTTTTATACCAATTAAGAATATTTACTAAATGAACACTTCCATATTGATTGATGAATCGAATTGTTTCCGGATGATGTGGTGTTGAATATGTTTTTATTCTGTCTATAACAAAATCCTTACTTAATTCTTGTTTGCATTTCTGTCCAATACAATACTTCCATTCCTCATATGTTTTTGGTATTTCATTTGTCTTCATGAAACAAAAGTATATAAAAAAAACATTAATGCAACAAAGTTGCAATAAAATTTTAAACACCAAAAAAAGGTCAACGTTTCCATTGACCTTTATTCTGTTTTTTTGTAATTGTTATATTTTCTCAATCAACGCATTAAACGTTTTACTTGGTCTCATTGCGTTTGCAGTTAATTCTACATTTGGATGATAATATCCTCCAATATTTAAAGCTTTACCTTGAGCATCAATTAGTTCTTGAGCAATAATGCTTTCTTTTTCTGTTAATTCAGCAGCAATTGGAGCGAAATGAGCTTTTAAATCTTGATCATCATTTTGAGCAGCTAATGCCTGAGCCCAATACAATGTCAAATAAAAATGAGAACCTCTATTATCTGTTTCACCAACTTTTCTAGCTGGAGATTTGTCGTTTTCCAAGAATTTTTCAGTTGCTGCGTCTAAAGCATCAGCTAAAACTTTTGCCTTTTGGTTTCCTGTTGTTTGAGCTAAATGTTCAAATGAAACAGCTAATGCTAAAAACTCACCTAATGAATCCCAACGCAAATATCCTTCAGTTAAAAACTGTTCAACATGTTTTGGTGCAGATCCACCAGCTCCTGTTTCAAACAATCCACCTCCGTTCATTAGAGGAACAATTGACAACATTTTTGCTGAAGTTCCAACTTCAAGAATAGGGAAAAGATCGGTATTATAGTCACGTAATACGTTTCCAGTAACAGAAATTGTATCTAATCCTTTTACGATTCGTTCTAATGAAAAAGTACACGCTTCACTTGGAGATAGAATACGAATATCTAATCCATTTGTATCGTAATTTTTCAAGTAACGATTTACTTTCTCAATTAAGTTGCGATCATGAGCTCTGTTTTCATCCAACCAGAATACTGCTGGTGTATCACTTAATCTAGCTCTGTTCACAGCTAATTTCACCCAATCTTGAACGGGTAAATCTTTTGTTTGACACATTCTAAAAATATCTCCAGCTTCAACAACTTGTTCCATTAATACAGTGTTATTTGCATCAATAACTTTCACTGAACCTGATTGAGAAACTTGGAATGTTTTATCATGTGAACCGTATTCTTCAGCTGCTTGTGCCATTAATCCAACATTTGGAACTGAACCCATTGTTACAGGATCTAAAGCGCCGTTTTTCTTACAGAAATCAAAAACAGCGGTGTAAATTCCAGAATAACAACGGTCTGGTATCAACATTTTTGTTGCTTGTAATTCTCCATTTTTGTCCCACATTTTACCAGAAGTACGAATAGCCGCAGGTACAGAAGCATCTACGATAACATCACTTGGTACATGCAAGTTGGAAATACCTTTTTCAGAATTAACCATTGCCCAACCAGCTTGCGTGTCGAACGCTTGATCGATATCAGCTTTGATATCAGCTTCTTTCGGATGACCTGAAATTTTATCGTATAAATCACCTAATCCATTGTTTGGGTTGATTCCCAATTCAGCAAATGTGGCTGCATATTTTGTGAAAACTGATTCGAAAAACATTGCAACACATGCTCCAAATAAAATTGGATCAGAAACTTTCATCATTGTCGCTTTCAAATGCAAAGACAAAATAACGTTTTCCTCTTTTGCTTTCTTGATTTCAACAGCATAAAAAGCTTTCAACTTTGCCAAATTCATTACTGCAGTATCGATGATTTCACCGTCTTTCAATGAAACTTTATCTTTTAAAACACTTACTCCATTTGAAGTATGTAATTCGATTCGAACATCAGTCGCTTTTTCAACAACTACTGATTTTTCAGAGCCGTAAAAATCACCATCAGTCATTGAAGCAACAGTTGATTTAGAATCACTTGTCCATGCTCCCATACTATGAGGATGTTTACGTGCATAGTTTTTTACAGCTTTTGGAGCTCTACGGTCAGAATTTCCTTCACGTAAAACTGGATTAACAGCTGAACCTTTAATTTTATCGTATTTAGCTTTCGCCGCTTTTCCTTCTTCAGTTGTTGGGTTTTCTTCAAAATTAGGAATCTTAAATCCTTGAGTTTGTAATTCTGCAATCGCATCTTTTAATTGAGGAATTGATGCAGAAATATTTGGGAGTTTAATAATATTTGCCTCTGGGGTTGTTGCCAATTTACCCAATTCAGAAAGCGCATCTGGCATTTTTTGATCATCAGTTAAATACTCAGGGAATACGGATAAAATACGACTTGCAAGTGAAATATCACGTGATTCAACGTCAATGTTCGCAGTCTTAGCAAATGCGTTTACAATTGGTAAGAAAGAGTATGTTGCCAACATTGGAGCTTCATCCGTTTTGGTATACAAAATAGTCGCTTTTGAATTTGCCATTTTTATTGTTTTTATAAATTTTTTTGATGCGTTACAAATTTAAGATTTACTTTAGCTATTACAAGTAGAATAATAAAAGAATTGGTCTTGTTGTTTAAAAAACTCCAAAAAGTGTTAAAAAATATTAGTTAAACTATAAAATGATTACTATTGCATAATTAAATATTAGTAATACTAATAAAATGTTATTACAACTTAAAATAGATGTCCCGCAACACACATTCTTGAAAAACCCTCAAGAATCAAAATTGGGTGAGCAAATATTTCAGCAAGGTATTGTCTTAATGAACGATTTAGGATTTGAACAGTTTACATTTAAAAAATTAGCGATTCAAATTAGTAGTTCAGAAGTTTCAATTTATCGTTACTTTGAAAGTAAGCATCATTTTTTACAGTATTTATTTGCTTGGTATTGGGGCTTGGTTGAACATAAAATTCATTTCGCAACAGTTAATTTGAACGAAACTAAAGAGGGTTTAGATAAGGCAATTAATATTTTACTTTGGAATGAAGCTGTTAACAATATGGAGTTTCAGCATGAAAAGGAATTGAAAGAGATAATTAAAAACGAAGGATTCAAAGCTTTTTTAATTAAAAATATTGATCAAGTTAATAGCTTAGGTGTTTTTGAGAATTACAAAAAAATTGTCGATCACTTGTCTAATTGGTTGATAGATTTATGTCCAGAATATCCTTATCCCAAAATTTTGATTTCAAACATTATAGAAGGGTCAATTGTTCAAGATTTTTATTCTGAACATTTGCCAAGACTTACCAATACGATTGATGGGAAATGTCAATCGGCAAGTTATTTTTTAAATATTTACGAGCAAGTTTTTAAAGATTATGGCAGAAGCAACAAATAAAACAAGATGGATGCGATTCAAAGAGATTTTAGCTTTAGATAAAGAAGCAATTTCTCAATTGTATGTTTTCGCAATTTTAAGTGGACTTTTGAGTTTGAGTTTACCGCTTGGGATTCAGTCTGTCATTCAGTATGTGCAATCTGGTCAAGTAGTAACATCATGGATTGTTCTTGTTGCTTTGGTGATCTTAGGAGTTATTCTTGCAGGTTCACTTCAAGTTTTGAATTTAAGACTCACAGAAAATTTACAGCAAAAGATTTTCGTTTATTTCACATTCGATTTTGCATATCGTTTTCCTCGTTTAAACCGACTAGCATTAAAAGGAAAAATTCCTTTCGAACTAATGAATCGCTTTTTTGACATTATGGTGATTCAAAAAGGAATAGCAAAATTATTACTCGACTTTACTCAATCATTTTTGCAAATAACTTTTAGTTTATTGGTATTGTCTTTTTATCATCCTTTTTATATTGGATTTAGCGCTTTGTTGGTAACAATTATTTATTTAGTTTTTCGTCCTATCGTTAAAAGAGGTATGAAAACTGCATATGAAGAAAGTACACACAAATACAAAACTGTTTTCTGGCTACAAGAAGTTGCACGAGCAGATTGGAGTTTCCGTTTAGTGCCAAAAGCGAAACTAAATTTGGAACGTTTAGACAAGCATTCAGTCGATTATTTAACAAGTAGAACGAATCATTTCGCTGTTTTACGTTCGCAATACATTTGGATGATTGCATTAAAAGCATTAATTGTTGCCGCACTTCTTGGTTTGGGTGGATATTTAGTAATTGATCGTCAATTGAGCTTAGGTCAATTTGTTGCTGCTGAAGTACTGATCCTATTAATTCTTAGTTCAGTTGAAAAATTAACTCAACTTTTGGAAACATTTTATGATGTTTTCACATCACTTGAGAAATTGGGTCAAATTCAAGATTTACCGATGACGTATGAAGGAGATCCAACTGATAAGCTTGCAAAAGAACCAATTTTTCCAATCGAAGTAATTGATGTAACAACAAATGAATTAAACGTTCTATTCCAAATTGAAGAAGGTTGTCATACCTTTATTCATGCCTCGAATCAATTGAAAACGGATGCGTTTTTACGCTTAATTATTGATCCAACGTACTCGAAAAGTAAAATGCCAAGGTGGAATTACATGGTTCCGAAAGCTGAGCGTTTGTTTGCAAATATTGATCAATTTGGTTGGTTTTCAAAAGGCGTACATTTAATTGATGGTACACTCTATGAAAATGTAATATTTGGAAGAAATGAATTGACTCTTGATGACTTCACTAAAGCTATGGATTGTGTTGGATTATCTTATTTAAACGATAAATTTTATGAGGGAAGAGATATCTTTTTATCGAAAGCAAATAAATTGTTGAGTGAAGAAGAACGTGAGAAAATTTTAATTGCTAGAGCGTTAGTCTCATCACCTCAATTGTTTATTATTTCCTTTTTTGGATTGTCATTTACTGTTGAAGATCAAATTCAAATCTTAAATAATATCGAAAATAATTATCCAAAAACTACAATTCTTTGTGCGAGTAAAAATTTAACCCACAATCATTGGAATCAGTTTGATTTAAAGTAATCTAGTTGTTAAATAAAAGAAATTTAGAATAGAATTAACATATAGCTATGAAACGATTTAATGAATATGCTTCAATTAGTCATTTAGAAACATTGAAATCTCCAAAAAGGTTAAAGAAAACATTATCGATTGTTTTTCTTTTACTTTTTTTGATTTTGTTTTTACCATGGACACAAAATGTACAATCGATTGGTGCGGTTACTGCTGTTAGCCCAAATAATCGTCCTCAATTAGTAAATGCTGTAATTGGCGGAAAAATTGAACAATGGTTCGTTCAAGAAGGACAGTATGTAAAAAAAGGAGATACAATCGCTTTTTTATCAGAAGTTAAAGCTGAATACATGGACCCGGATTTAGTCAAAAGAACGGAAGAACAAATGCGTTCAAAAGAAGGAAGTGTTGGCGCATACATGGGTAAGGTTCAAGCTTTGGATCAGCAAATTGATGCGATGATAGATAATCGAATCGTTAAATTGAATCAAGCTCAAAATAAAATTAAACAATTGCGCTACAAAATTACTTCTGATAGTGCTGATTACCGTGCAAATGAAAAGTTATTGAAAACTGCAAGAGATCAATTTGAACGTGCAAATGAGTTATACGAAAAAGGTCAGTATTCGCTAACTCAAATGGAAACTAGAAAAATCAAAGTACAAGAAATGGAAGCGAAAGTGGTGAGTTTGGAGAATAAATTATTGACTTCACGAAACGAATTAATTAACGCTACTCAAGACCTTTCAGCAATAGATGCAGATTACAGAGATAAAATAGCGAAAAGTGAATCCGAAAAATCCTCCGCGCTTTCTTCAATTTATGATGCTGAAGCAACAGTTACAAAAATGCAAAATCAAGTTGCCAATTATAGTGCTCGATCAGGTTTTTACTATGTGACAGCTCCACAAAACGGATATATTTCGCAAGCATTAAAAAATGGGATTGGAGAAATTATAAAAGAAGGAAGTCCGTTGGTTAGTATTGTGCCTGAAACAGCTGACTATGGTGTGGAAATTTTTGTATCTCCATACGATTTGCCTTTGATTCATGTTGGAAATGATGTGCAATTGCAATTTGATGGTTGGCCTGCAATTGTATTTTCAGGTTGGCCAAGTGCTAGCGTTGGAATGTTCCAAGGAAAAGTAATTGCTGTAGATAATTTTGTGAGCGAAAACGGAAAATATAGAGTGTTAGTTGCTCCAGATAAAAGTTCTCACAAATGGCCAGATGGACTTCGAATGGGAGTTGCAGTAAAATCAATGGTATTATTGAATGACGTTCCAATTTGGTATGAATTGTGGCGACAAATGAATGGCTTCCCTGCAAATTATTACACGCCAAAGAAAGATCCAGCAAGTAAATCTAAAAAGAAATGAAACAATTTGTTTTAATACTATTCAGCTTATTTGTTTTTCAAGGTTTCTCTCAAGATACGTTGAAAGTATTGACTTTAGAACAATATTTACAACATGTTAAGGAAAATCATCCTTACGCAATTGTTGCAAGTAATCAAGTGGAACAAGCAGAGCAAGTTATTCGCATGTCGAAAGGAGCATTCGATCCCGTTGCTTTTGCAGGAATTGACCAAAAGTATTACGATGGTAAGATGTATTATTCGACCTTGACTTCTGGTTTGAAAATTCCAACACGCCTTGGCATCGATTTTAAAGTTGCTGGAGATTGGAACCGCGGGGAATATTTAAATGAAGAACATACTCTACCAAATGGTGGTTTGACGTATCTTGGTGTTGAGGTTCCAATAGGAAGAGGACTTTTTACAGACGAGCGAAGAACGCAATTGAGAAGATCACAAGTTGCTTTGAATCAAAGTATTTTTGAACAGCAATTGACTTTAAATGAATTGTTGTACGAAGCTGGTCAACACTTTATCAATCTGCAAGAACAAAATGCACAATTAGAATTGGCTGAAGAAGGTTTTCGTATTGCCCAAATCCGTTACAATCAAATAAAAATTGAGTCTGAAATAGGTGAGCGTGCTTTTTTGGATACAGTTGAAGCTTCAGCACAATTGTTTTTACGTCAAGTAGATGTGCAGCAAAGAAGATTGAATCGTCAAAATGCATTATTGGCAGTTGAAGTTTTCTTATGGGAAAAAGGTACGCTTCCTTTAAAATTAGACACAAGTCTACAAATAGAAAAAATTTCAAAAGCTACAAGACAGGCCTTGCCAAATGTATCAATTGATCAAAACCCCGATTTATTGTTGTATTCAACAAAGCTATCTGATTTAGAATTGGAAAGAAGACTAAAAGTGGAACAATTAAAACCGCAATTGAATTTCAATTACAACTTGTTGCAGACTCCTGATGATTTAATTTCAATGAATTTAGATTATACCAATTACAAATGGGGAGCAAGTTTTTACATGCCATTGTTTTTGAGAAAAGAGCGATCTTCACTTCAAGTGACAAAGTTGAAAATTGAGAACACACAATTTCAGCAAATTCAAAAGCAACGTGAATTAGAAACAAAATTGCTTCAAAATAGACAAAATTGGGTTGTTACTTTGGATCAAATGGAGACTTCTGAAACAATTGCTCAACGTTATTTCCTTTTATCAGAAGCTGAACGTAACTTCTTTAATATTGGTGAGAGTTCATTGTTCTTGGTGAACGCGCGTGAAATCAGTTATTTGTCGGCTCAAAGTAAATACTTAGAATTTATTGCGAAAGCATATAAGTTTAATTTAACTGATCGTTACGTTAGAGGAGAATTGGGGAGATAAATTCATGTAAATTAATTTGTTAAAGGTTAATTTTCTGATAATTAATTATCTCAAACCCTAACTTTTTTATAAATTGCACAAAAATTATAAAAATGAAGTTTGTTCTTTTGATCAGTGTGCTCTTATCTGGATTTGGATTAACTGCACAAAAAACAGTTCCAAAGTCTCCAAAACCGAAAACGTTAGATGAGGTTTATAAAGGAAAACATACCTTGGTTTCGGCTAAAAGAGACAAAAAGTATGGCTGGGAAGTATCTTTAAAATTGAGTTCTGATATAAAAGACGACTCAATCGGTGTTTTCGAAGTTCTTAGAGCAGATTCGACGGTTTACTATGCTTCAATTTTGTATCCAAACAATGAAACGATTGCAAAAGGACAAGTTCTAAAACAATTTATGGAAATCTCGGGTGACTCAATTGCTCCAACAGATCGTTTTGCACCACTTGGTACATACAAAGATTTTTATCCAGATGATTCAATCTCAGAAGCAAAAGCAAGTATTATGTTTCTAGATGCTACTATTCCTAATTCAACAGTTCCAGGGTTTTTAATTACAGATTTTGAAGTGTTGAATGGAGCATTTTATATTGGAGATAAAATTGAATTAGTTGATAATCTTGGAAGAAAATGTATTGGGAAAATTGAAACCTTAGAATTGATTTGTGATGCTTTAGGAGCAAATAATGATGCTTCAATTCAAAGTGTAATTCCAAGTACGTTTAAAGCTGAAAAGTTCAAAGTTGTTATGATTTATTCGAAGCTATCAGGTGTTGATGTGGGAGAAAAAATCAAGATTAAAAAAGTAATTTAATTTAATAAAAAAGGTTTCGAAATACTCGAAACCTTTTTTGCTTTGAAACTACACCTAAACGTTTGTTTCTCTCCTTTTGATTTAAACCTAACTTATGCTTGTAAATTGGATTATTTTTTTTGAGTATTCTCATATTTACCACTAATTACATTTTGAAAAAAGGATTTAATTTGTACGATGAAAGGCCCTTATGTAGTTTTCGTTAGTGAATAAGCAAATGAAACGTGGGAAAAAGTGCTGTTTGACGACACTTTGTCGAAGACGTTTTGGCTTGAAAAGTCAAAATCGTCCTCGGTAACAAAGTTAGGAGTTTCACTTTTTTCAGTGAAATGTCGCGTAATTTACTAGAAAACGGAGTATAGGCCTAGACCTTTTTGGCACCACCTTTTTGTGGCAATGACAAAAAGGTGGTAAGTATGAGTATAATCAATTTATTTTGGTTCTATATGAATTTGTGTGGGTAATATAAAAACGTGAACTTTACGGCTATGAATAATAGCGCTGAAATTTTTGAGTTGGCATTGGGATTAACATCGCCATGGTTTGTTGATAAAGTAGAGTTTAAAACAAATA
>JBKDZA010000276.1:0-3550 GCA_046308455.1 Fluviicola sp. | reverse complement strand
TTCTTTATTTGTTTTAAACTCTACTTTATCAACAAACCATGGCGATGTTAATCCCAATGCCAACTCAAAAATTTCAGCGCTATTATTCATAGCCGTAAAGTTCACGTTTTTATATTACCCACACAAATTCATATAGAACCTGAAGTTTTTGATGTCTTTTTATTCTGATTTCGGCAAATATAGAAAAATATTTTAAATGTGTTATTTATGATACCTTTTTATTTTACTTCTATTAAGTCTTTTGTATGTGGATTACACAGAAACAGCAATAAAAGTAGGCGAAAAAATAAAGGAGAATCGTTTGAAAAACAATCTTACTCAAATGGATTTGGCTTCATTGTGCAATATAGAACGTTCTAATTTGTCGAGAATAGAGAGTGGTAAATCAAACGTAACACTACAAACCTTAGTTTTAATCTCGGATGCATTGAATATTGATATCAAAGAATTGTTTTAAATTGATTTTAAAGGTCTACTTCAAAGAACATAAATTTCAAACCCTTCGTTTTGCGTTTAATAATTGAGCTTTGAGCATTGATAATTAGGAAGTAATATGGTAGGAAACCAAGTTCCATGTTTCATTGCTATCAATGAGTGTTTTTTTAATTAGACCAACTCCTTTGGAAAAAGTAAATTTAACAGGTTGATCTCCTTCAAAATGGGAACAATCTTCTGAGATTTCGATTGTTTTATTAAAATTTAAACTATTAATGGAGAAATTATTTAAAATGTTTGATATTGTTATTTTGTTGTTGTCACAATAATTCACACCGCTTCCAGTATAATCACTTGAACCTAAATCATGTTTAAAAAACATTATATTTGACTCTCCTAAATGATTTTGAAATTTAGATTTAATTTTACGGATATACAAACAACGCTTATTTACAGGACCGGGATAACTACATCCATTACCTTCATAAAAATCGGCAGGAAAATATCTTGTGTAAAAAGAATCTCGGGTACTTAAAATTTCTGTTTTAAAGTAGTGAGAACTTGCGTTATTTATAAAACTTGTTACATACACAGAATCGCGTTCATGTGTTGTTTCTTCTTCATATACCCACCAAGAGCCTTCTTTAAAAGCAAAATACTCTTTTGCTTCAGATAAATATTGGCAAGTTTCGGGCGCTTTTTCGCAAGCTGTTTGTGTGTCTTTGTCCTTACAGCTTTGTAAGAAGAGCAAGAGGAGGAAAAATGATACGATTATTTTCATATGTGTTTAATTGATTTTTAAAAGGTCATATGGAATCGTAAAACAAATTATTTTTTGATATGATGTTTTATTAATTCGTTTTACTTATTTCATGATTTAATCGATAACGTGAGTAACAAATATAGAATTTTTTGTCTAGATGTCTAGATATCTAGACATCTGTCAGCTTTTTTACTTTGAAATTCAAAGCTGGACTAGATATCTAGTCTTCTGTCAGTTTTCTAATTAAAAACTATAAAACCGGTTTTCTTTGGCTTTGCTTGACAATTTTTTTATTCTTGAATTTACCTTTGTTTTGAACCAATCCAATATTTAAGCCCACACTTATATTCAATTCATTATGTCTTGGCGTATACACATTTTGTGCGGCTAAATTCAAACCAAAATAGGGGAATAGGTTGAAATTTAAATCCAATCGTGTTGCGAAACCATAATTCGAAAAATATTCAATTTTTGACATCAATTTTTGATCCGATTGCATTGTTGGATTTTGATACACATAGATTTCATTGTTGATTCTGCCTTTCATTTCACTGAATCCAATTAAGAAATCCGCAGTGATTCTTTTATAATTGTTACTTGTAACTCCAATTAATAAATTAGTTGACGTAAAATCATCATACAATTTACTAGCAGGATATGGAAAGGCATATAAGTTATATGCAACTAAATGTGATGAAGTCAATCTGTTTAAAGCAAACATGAAATGGTCGTTGAAATGGAAATAAAATCCTACTTGAAAATGTCTCGGGATCATTGCTCCCATGTTCAAATAACACCGATTTAACTTAAACTTAGATGTATCAATTTGTCCTTTTCCATTTAAAAGGAAAATGAAACAAAAAGAAATGGTTAGAATGACGTTTTTCATTTTATTCAGTTTATTGAACTCATCTAAGATGAAAATTATTTAACAAAGTTGTAAAAAAAAGGAGAAAGTAACACTCTCTCCTCTAATTTATAGGGTTAACTTTTCATTCGTATAATTGAAAGTTTTTTCACAAAGAAGAACGAGGCTTGAATTTAAATTTTATTGTAGAGTTATCAGTTTGATAATGAGTAAATAAAATTTAAGAAAACGAAGTTCTTCAAAGTGAAAAGCTTTCTTTAATTATGATGTTTAAAGTATTCAAAGGGCTCTAAACAATCCAGACACTTATGCAAACTCTTACAAGCTGTACTTCCAAATTGAGAAATCAAGGTAGTATTCTTAGAATCACAGCGCGGACATTGAACTGCTCCAGAATTTAAAGTTTTACAACTTGGATTCGCGCAACATGAATTCGGAGGGGCAATTCCATACGCTTTTAACCGTTTTTGGGCATCTTCACTCATCCATTCTGTTGTCCAAGCTGGAACATAAGAAACATCGACTCTGAAATTCTCAATTCCTTCGCTCTTCGCACAAGCAATTAAATCATCTTTCATGCGATCAACAGCAGGACATCCACTGTAAGTTGGTGTGATGGTCACAACATATTCGTTGTCTTTGAATTCCAAATTGCGAATTACTCCCAAATCATTCAGTGTTAAAACTGGAATCTCTGGGTCCAAAATGGTATTGATATGAGAACGAAGTGCTTCCATGTTTGTTACCATTTTGCATCAGGATATGCGCGTTGCAAGTATTGCATTTCACACAATAAGTGTCCTAATTTCTCCGTGTGTTTTCCATCAATTCCACCAGTGATTTGAACAGATTCCTTTGGAATTTCAAGCTTGATACTTGCCAAATAAGCTTCCACTTCTTTTTTCCAATTGAATTCAACTACTGATAAATTCACAGAAAGTAAGGTCTCAATCGCTTTGTCCACCTCATTTCGAGCAGTTAAATCTGCAGTGTATGACCACATTTTTTGTAGCGCATTTTGCATTTTCTCACTACTTTCTTCGGTACCTAAACTCAAGCGTTTTAACCAATCAGCGCTGTGTCTTTTATGGTAAATCATTTCTTTCAATGCACGATCACTCAAAGATGCAATAGTTGAATTGTCCACTTCTTTTAAAACTTCGTGTAAATGTTGCATGTATGTCGAAAAGAGATACAATTTCGCCATCGTGTCAGCAAAATTTCCGTTTTCTTGCTCACAAATCAAAAAGTTGAAATACTCTTGTTCGTTTCTTCTAAAAGCTAAATGGTCTTCGTTTTCAAAGGCATGATTTTTCTTCAATGCTTCCACATAATAGCCTTCTGCTTGTCCAAATAAGTCCAAACTTAGATTCGACATCGCTAAATCTTCCTCCAAAATTGGACCATTGCTACACCATTCAGCCAAACGTTGTCCCATAATTAAACAACTATCGCCAATGCGTAGCATGTAATTGTATAGTGCT
>JBKDZA010000275.1:0-3164 GCA_046308455.1 Fluviicola sp. | reverse complement strand
ATATAAACTTTAGATTACCAAATAATTAAAGGCATGGTTTTTGAGAGTGAATAAATCTTTAAATTCCTCAAAAATTCATGCCTTTTTATTTGGAATTGACTTTCTTTTAGCCGTACCTTTGCACTCAAATTTTCAAAAAAGTCCAAAAGAATTTAATTCATGAGACAACTCAAAATTACTAAATCGATTACCAATCGTGAGTCACAGTCGTTAGACAAATACTTACAAGACATTGGGAAAGAAGAACTTATTAACGCTGATGAAGAGGTAGAATTGGCTCGACGCATTAAGCAGGGAGACCAAAAAGCGTTGGAAAAATTAACACGAGCGAACCTCCGTTTCGTGGTATCAGTTGCGAAGCAATATCAAAATCAGGGACTTACCCTACCCGATTTGATTAACGAGGGTAATTTAGGTTTGATTAAAGCAGCCCAAAAATTTGATGAAACACGTGGATTTAAATTCATTTCATACGCAGTATGGTGGATTCGTCAATCAATTTTACAAGCTTTAGCTGAACAAGCAAGAATTGTACGTTTACCGTTAAACCAAGTAGGTTCGTTAAACAAAATCAACAAAGCATTTTCTCGATTGGAACAAGAGTTTGAACGTCCACCTTCAGCAGAAGAGTTGGCAGAAGCTTTAGAAGTTCCAGAAGATAAAATCAAAGAAAGTTTAAATGTTTCTGGTCGTCATGTATCAATGGACGCTCCTTTATCTTCTTCTGAAGATGGTGGTACATTGATGGATGTAATGGCAAACAGTGATTCTCCGAAAGCAGACCACGTTTTAATGGCTGAATCATTGCAAAAAGAAATTGAGCGTTCATTAAGTACTTTAACTGACAAGGAACGTGAAATCATTCGTTTATTCTTCGGAATTGGAATGAACCACGGATTAACGTTAGAGGAAATCGGCGCTAAATTCAATTTAACACGAGAGCGTGTTCGACAAATTAAAGAAAAAGCGATCAGACGTTTACGTCATACATCTCGCAACAAATTGTTGAAAGCGTATTTAGGATAAAGTAAAAGGCTGTCTCATTGTGAGCAGCCTTTTTTGTTTGAAATAGTTTATAACCAAATAGTTAAAGTAAAATGGAAGCTGCAGTAGGCTACGAAAAAGAATTGAATTTGCACGTACAAAGAGAACGTGCAGCAGTAAAATTATCTGCTCATGTTGGTGAGTTGTTATACGATAAAGGAATTGAATTAGTATTGTTCCGTAATCATTTAACAGATATCACAATTTCTGAGATTTTGAATTTACATGAGTATGCAAAAAATGTTGTTAAGAAACCAATTGATATTGAAACTTCTGCAACATTAGCTGAAGAGATTTTGAAAATGGATTTAGCTCCTGCTAAAATTGACTTAGGTAAATTGGCTTCTGAATGGATTGTTGAACAGTCAAACTTTGATTCAAAAGCTGCTTTTCTTTCAAATAAATTAGTTGGCTTTGCTAAAACTAATTCTAATAGTGTTGAACCAAGAGACGTTGTTTTATACGGATTTGGTCGTATTGGTCGTTTGGCTGCTCGTGAGTTAATTAAACAAGCTGGAAAAGGTCAACAATTGCGTTTAAGAGCAATCGTTACTCGTGGTGCTTCTGATAAAGATATTATTAAACGTGCTGCTTTATTGCGTTCTGACTCAGTTCATGGTGCATTTAAAGGAAGTGTTGTTGAAGATTTAGAAAACAAAGCCTTAATCATCAATGGACAAATCGTTAAAATGATTGATGCTTCAAATCCTGAAGATGTAGATTACACAGCATATGGAATTAGCAATGCATTAGTTGTAGACAACACTGGAGTTTTCACAAATCGTGAAGCTTTGAGTCGTCACATGAAAGCAAAAGGAGTTTCAAAAGTGTTATTAACTGCTCCAGGAAAAGAAATTCCAAATGTAGTTTACGGAATCAATCAAGGAGAATTAGATGTAGAAAACGAAACAATTTTCTCAGCTGCGTCTTGTACAACAAATGCAATATCTCCGATATTAAAAGTAATTAACGATGCTTATGGTGTTGTTAAAGGTCATATCGAAACAGTTCATGCATATACAAATGACCAAAACTTATTGGACAATATGCACAAGTCTTCTCGTCGTGGTCGTTCAGCTGCAATTAACATGGTAATTACTTCAACTGGTGCTGGTGCAGCAGTAACGAAAGTAATTCCAGACTTAAAAGATAAATTGACAGCGAATGCGGTTCGTGTACCAACTCCTAATGGATCATTAGCAATTATTTCATTGGAATTAAAAGGAACTACAACAATTGAAGATGTAAATAATGTTGTTCGCGCTGCTTCTTTAGAAGGTGAATTAGTAAATCAAATATTTTACTCATACGATCCAGAATTAGTTTCTTCTGATATTATTGGGAATACATGTTGTTCAGTTTATGATTCACATGCAACAATCGTTTCAGCTGATGGAAAGAATGTTGTTTTGTACACATGGTATGACAATGAGTTTGGATATACGAAGCAAGTAATTCGTTTAGCAAAACACATTACAAAAGTTCAACGTTCGATTTATTATTAATAGAACTCGATTCTTTAAATAAATTTAAACCGCTTCATTTGGAGCGGTTTTTTTTTGATTACTTTTTATACTTTGAAGATAAAATATAGGCCCAAGTTAACCAAAACCAAGAGTTTACTATCAGAATAACTAAAAAGAAAAAATCATCTAACAAAAAAACTTTATCGAATGGCACTATAAAAAGCATCAAATAAAGAATTGAAGTAAACAATCTATTGAAAAGTCCTATTGCATAATTTGAGATTATTGAGAATCTTTTAATTAACATAAATACAGCGAAATACCCTACTAACATAGGGACCCCCATAAATATGAGTAATTGTAGAAACAAATCTTCAGCGTTTTGTTGTGTGTTTTTTGATAAGATTATGAAAAAAATTAGAATGTTTGCAATAAAAGATAGGATGAAAATCACTTGCTTATAGTTAGTTTAAAATATTTTTTTTTGCGATAAAGTTGCAAATAAGTAAATAAGCAAATAAGCAAATGTTAAATTCAAGTAATAAATGCAACTTGGAGTCAATTGTTTTTTTCAGGAAAAGAGAAGTAAAAACTTCTCTCTTCACCGAAAGGGAAAAAGACTTAAATTGGCTCCCGTCCAAAGTTGTCAATTAT
>JBKDZA010000274.1:0-5031 GCA_046308455.1 Fluviicola sp. | reverse complement strand
GCTTCCACAAAACTAATGTTTGATTCAGGCACACCTGTGTAACTGACTGGACGTGCAAATCGATTTCCATCAATCACTTCATCCGATAAATTTCTGCTCGAAGCAGATAAAAAATAGCCAAACGCAAATGGAATCATTCCTCCAACAAATCCCACCGCTAAATACTTTAACGAATTTTTCATACTAAACTTTAAAATAATTTGATTCAGATTTTATACTGCAATAATAATCGATTTCATTCACGATTTGTTACTTTTGTGCTGTTAAAAGATGTTAAGCAAAATGATTTTTTCGTTCACAAAATACCAAGGCACAGGAAATGATTTCGTCATGCTTGACAATCTTACTGGAGTTTACAATGATTTAACTGACGCCCAAATACAACAAATTTGTGACCGTCGTTTTGGCGTTGGGGCAGATGGTTTGATTAAAATCAACGCGAAAGATGGGTACGATTTTGAAGTAGACTATTACAATTCCGACGCATCAAAAAGTTTTTGTGGAAATGGCGCTCGTTGTGCAGTCAATTTTGCACATGAACTCGGAATCACGAAAGATGAAGTTTTCTTTTGGGCAATTGATGGTGAACATAGTGCAATTAAAGAAAATGGAATCGTTCGTTTGAAAATGAATCCAGTTGAAGAGATTACATTAGACACGGATTTTTCAGCTTCCGACTTTGTTTTAAATACTGGTTCACCACATTTTATTCATTTTACTGAAAATGTAAATATTGATAAAGCACAATTCATTTCTCAATCCAAAGAAATTCGTTATTCTGAAAAGTATTCCAAAGAAGGAATCAATGTGAATTATATTCAATTGGAAAATGAGTGCAAAGCAAAAATCAGAACCTATGAACGTGGAGTTGAAGATGAAACGCTTTCTTGTGGAACAGGAGTAACTGCTGCGGCAATTGTCATGTGTAAAAAAGCCGCTTTATTTGGACAACATACTTTTGAATTACAAGTAATGGGCGGAAATCTTTCTGTTTCAATGAAGCGAATTTCTGAAAGTGTTTTTGAGGATATTTATTTGATTGGACCTGGTGAACGTGTTTTTAAAGGTGAATGGAATGACTGATTTTTTCATAGATTCAATTGATAGAAACAGTATGCCAAACTTTGAAAATCAATTGATTTTATGGGTTTGGAACCCTGATCAAATCCCTCCACATGTTGCAATTTCCTTGAATGGAATCTATTTTTCTCTCACTGTTAAAGGAAGAGAAATTAAAACAACTGACCAATTAGTCAAAAGTGCGAAAAGAAAGAAATCGAAATTGTTATTTTTCGAAATTAAAAAACAGTTGACAATTGACGAATTAAATGCTTCATTTCAAGGTTTTGAGAAAGCAGGAATAGCTAATTCTACTTGTTCATCACCCATTTTTAAAGTCCTAAAAACATCTAATTCAGTAACAAAATTAAGTGAGTTACTTATTCATTTGCATGAAACGAATTTGATTAATAAAATATATTCCCTAAACTTATCTGATTCTTTTAAAGGAATTCCACATTATGAATTTTCATTGATTCATCAAAAAATTAAAGATTTAAACGATGGAAAAAAGTCCTAATATCGAATTAAGATTGGTTGAAGAATCAGATGCGGATTTAATCTTTTCATGGGAAAATAACCGTGAAGTATGGCCAGTGACAGGAACACGTTATGAATACAGTTTATTAGATATTCACACGTATATCGAACAAAGTCAAAACATCAATGAATTTGGACAAATTCGATTCATCATTGTGGATTCAGATTCTAAAAAAAGTATTGGAACAATTGATTTATACGATTATTCGATCGACAATAAACGAGCAGCAGTGGGCGTTTTAATTGCTGAAAAAGAATACCGTGGAAAAGGTTGTGCAAAACAAGCTGTTGAATTAATAGAAAAATATGCTTCAGAAACTTTAGATTTGTGCAATATCTATTGTTCTGTTCAAAGTAACAATCTGCCAAGCTTAGCTTTGTTTGATAGTTGCAAATTCAAAAGAGTAGGTTTACGTGAAAAATGGTACCGCATTGACGGTGAATTAATTGATGAAATATTGTTTCAAAAATGGTTAAAAAAGGATTAATTGTTGTAGGAATTGTAGCTGTTGTCGGTGTAATTTTCGGATGGAAATACATCGGAGCTTTCTTAAATGGAAGAGTAGGAACAGCAAATTCAAAAACGGAATTTTATGTCTTACATGCAGAGAATTCAATTGATGAAATTGCAAAAGATTTAAATAAAAAAGGTATCGTTGATGATGTTGAATCATTTCTTTCATTAGCTGATTTTAAAAATCTAACTAACAAAAAGTTAGGAACTGGAATGTACCGAATTGAAAGTGGTACTTCATACCGTCAATTGTTGAATGGTTTCACAATTAATTCCAATGGAAATGGAAATGCTGAAGTTGAAGTAAAAGTTACATTTAATAACTGCGCTACAATTACAGATATGTGTGAAAAAGTAGCTGCTTGTATTGATATCGATGCAAAAGAATTAGAAGATTTCATTTTAAACGGCGAGACTTTATCGAAATATGGTTTTACACCTGAAACTGTTGCTGCATTGTTTATTCCGAATTCGTATAACATGTTTTACGATGTAACAAAAGAACAATTCGTGGATCGAATGGCACAAGAATTCAAAAACTTTTGGACTCCAGATCGAATGGCGAAATTGAAAAAAGTAGGTTTAGAATCACCATCTCAAGCTGTGACTCTTGCTTCAATTGTTTATGGTGAACAAGCGAAAAATCAATCAGAATGGCCGATTATCGCTGGATTGTACTTAAATCGTTTGAATACTGGAATGAAATTACAATCAGATCCAACGTTTAAATTTTGCTGGGGAGATCAATTAAAAGGAGTTCAACGTTTGACTTTTGAGCACCGTTCGAAAGATTGTCCATACAACACGTATTTATACGCTGGACTTCCTCCAGGACCAATTTCAATGCCACCTGCAGGAGTTGTTGATGCTGTCTTAAACCGTGACAACAACGATTATTTGTACATGTGTGCACAAGCAAATTACGACGGCTTACATGATTTTGCTATTGATTATGCAACTCATGATCGCAACGCAAAAGCTTTCCAAAATTGGTTAGCAAAAGAATTAGCGAATTAACGATTAAGAAGTTATGCTTTCTGACAATTTACAATATAATGAACTAATTCAAAATATAGGGCAAACTATTGTTCGTGCTAAACAGAATGCAATTAAAAGTGTAAATTTCGAACTTATAAAAGCTAATTGGGAGATTGGAAGATTTATCGTTGAGTTTGAACAGAAAGGTGAAAACAAAGCGACTTATGGAGATTATATTTTAAAGAATCTTTCAGTGGATTTGAAATCTCAGTATGGTAAAGGCTTTAGTAAGAGTAATATATATTTATATAGACAGTTTTATATTAATTTTCCAATTTTCCAGACAGTGTCTGGAAAATTGACATGGAGTCATATTGTAGAATTATTAAGCATTACAAATAAAGAATCTAGAGCTTTTTATATTCAAAGATGTGAAGATGAAAATTGGTCGGTTAGAATTCTTAAAAGAAATATTGATACAAGTTTGTATGAAAGGTATGTTTTGAGTAGTGATAAAGAAGAATTAAATCCTCAAATAAAACATAAAAATAATGAGATATGGAAGCAAATCATTAAAGATCCATATGTGTTTGAGTTTTTAGATTTACCTAAAGATAAGATTGTTAAAGAAAAAGACCTTGAAAAAAGATTACTAGACAATATTGAAGTGTTTTTACTTGAATTAGGAAAAGGTTTTTCTTTTGTGGCTAGACAGTTTTCTATTAATATTGATAACACAAATTATTATGTTGATTTAGTTTTCTATCATAGAATTTTAAAGTGTTTTGTTTTAATAGATTTAAAAACAAGAAAAGTTAAGCATCAAGATATTGGACAAATGAATATGTATTTAAATTATTTTAAATACGAAGAAAATATAGATAGCGATGAAGATCCTATTGGTATTATTATTACAGCTGAAAAGAATGAATTTTTAGTCAAATATGCTACTGGTGGGTTGTCAAACAAAATATTTGTATCAAAATATCAATTGTATTTACCTGATAAACAGGAATTAGAAAATCAAATTAGAAGCATTATTAATTCATAATATGGAACGTAGAAAATTTTTACACTTAGGGTCTCTCGGAATCGCAAGTAGTGTTTTATTGTCTTCTTTTACACGCAAAAAAGAAGTGAATGAAACTTTTACACCTGAAAAAACGGATGTAAATAAAGTTGAACCTAAAATGATTTCTACTTGGAATCATGGTCAAGCAGCAAATCTAGCAGGCTGGGAAGCGTTTAAAAAAGGTGGGACTTCTTTGGACATGGTAGAACAATGTGCACGTCAATCGGAATCGGATGTAAAAAATCGTTCTGTAGGAATTGGTGGAATGCCTGATCGTGAAGGACATGTGACTTTGGATGCATGTATTATGGACTGGGAATCACGATGTGGAGCAGTTGGATATTTAGAAGGAATCGCTCATCCAATTTCTGTTGCACGTCACATTATGGACAATACGCCACATGTTATGTTAGTAGGTTCTGGTGCAAAAGCTTATGCTTTAAAAAATGGTTTTAAAACTATAAAAACACCTCTTCCAGAAGTGAAAGCTGACTATAAAAAATGGAAAAGTGAACAAGAAAAAGAAATAAAAAAACCACAAATTAATCACGAAAACCACGATACGATTGGTTTATTAGCTATTGATGCAAGCGGACGAATTTCAGGAGCTTGTACAACTTCAGGTTGGGCTTACAAATTACCAGGACGTTTAGGCGATTCTCCAATTATTGGAGCTGGTTTGTTTATCGATCAAGAAGTTGGAGGTGCAGTTGCAACAGGTTTGGGGGAATCAATTCTTCGAGTTGCAGGAAGTCATACAGTTGTTGAATTAATGCGAAATGGACGTACACCAGAAGAAGCATGTAAAGAAGCTGTTTTGCGATTGATTTCAAAACACAAAGACATGACAGGAAATCAATGTGGTTTT
>JBKDZA010000273.1:0-26232 GCA_046308455.1 Fluviicola sp. | reverse complement strand
TTATTGGTACAGTCCAACTGGAAACCTTGAGTTAACGAATACAACTGGAAATTCTGTGCAAATTTTATCTACAATCGGTGGAACTTCAAATGTGATTTTACGATTAAAAGACCAATTATGTGGTGTTACAACGGATACAATCCAAATACAAATGAATTTCTGTTCAGATATCAGCGAACAATTACCAACCATGTTTACACCAAATGGAGATGGACAGAATGATATTTTCTACTTTGCTCCTATTGTCCAACAATTCGGTCCAACCGAGGTTACAATTATCAATCGATATGGTGCTATTGTCTTTGATCAATCTAAAAATGCAGACTATTGGGATGGAACGTATAAAAACGAACCTGTTCCAATGGGAACCTATTTTTATAAAATAAAATCATTGAATGGTTCATTCGAAACAATTGAAGGTTCAATTAGTATTATCCGTTAAGAAAATGACTATGAAAAATTTACTTTTATTTACAGCTTTCGTATTCGTTTTTGAATTAAGCTACGCACAACAAGACGCATACTTTTCACAAGGAATTGAAAATTATTATTTCTTAAATCCTGCTGCTGGCGGACTTTCAGGATTTGGTGAATTGTCAATTGGAAATAGAACGCAATGGTTAAGTGTTGAAGGAAATCCACAAACATTTTATGTTTCAGGTCAATCCCAAATTCGTTTTAAAAAATCATCCAATCCAAATGTATTGAATCCTTTAGTGAAATCTGAATCGACTATTTTCAGTGAAGGAAATCGTACAATTGGAAGAAAGAACATTCTAGGAGGAAAAGTTATTTTAGATCAAATTGGTCCTTTTAAAACAACTCAATATTCAGGAAGTTTTGCAGTTCATTTACCAGTAAATTCAAAAATGTGTTTAGGCATTGGACTTGGATTAGGGATGCGTTCTTTTGGAATTGATAATTCGCGCGTTTCATTGGCTACACAAAATGATTATACCTACTATTCCTACTTTGGTCAAGTGAGCAATCAAAATTATTTAGATGCAAATGCTGGTTTAGTTTTTTATGGCGAGAAATTTTTGGTTTCATTGAGTACGAGTCAATTATTTAACAATGATTTAATTGTAAACGATATTACTACAACAAATAAACATGTTCGTCATTATTATGGAACGGTTGCCTATTCAGTTTTTGAAAGTAAAACATTGAAAGTTGAACCAATTGTTAGTTTCAGAGCTGTTCCAAATACACCTTTTAATTTGGAGTTTTGCGCACGTGTTTCAGCTAAAAAATATGGTTGGGCAATCGTTGGATTAAGAGGAAGCGGAAGAACAGTTGTAGGTCTTGGAACAAATCTATTCAACCATTTTAAAGTTTCCTATGCAGTTGAATTTGGAATTGGAAAAACAAGTGGATTCGGAAACGGAACACATGAAATCCAATTGGCTTATCGTTTTGGTAGTTCTAAAAAATCTCCGAAAGTGGAAGAAAACAATGATTTTGTCCCATTGCCAGCTTCAAATACAAGTCCTTCTGAGAACGATAATTAAACATTTTTATGCGCCCAATATATCTTTTATTAAAAATAACTCTAGCTTACTCTTTTGCCTTATTTTATCGAAAACGTGCAAATCAAAATGCGCCAAAAACTTTTTTCGGCAGAACGATATTCGTATCAAATCATCCAAATTCATTCATGGATCCGATTATAATTGGCTCTATTAGTAGACCAATTGTTCATTTTATGACGCGTTCAGATGTATTCAAATGGTGGCTACAACCTGTTCTTTGGTCTTCACATATGTTACCAATTTTCAGACAACACGATGGAGGAAATACCCAACGGAAAAATGGAAAAGTCTTCAATAAAGTTAATAGAGCACTTAAATTAGGTAGAAATATATTGATTTTCGGAGAAGGATTTACAGACGACACCCCAATTTATGGTTTAAAACCAATTAAAAAAGGAGCCGTTCGAATGGGTTTTACTGCACTTGAATACTGTAATTGGCAAAAGAAAATTTATATTCAAGCAATGGGTGTAAATTATTCAGACCGAAACAAAATTGGTAGTGATGTTATAATCGATTATCAAGACAAAATTTGTTTGAATGATTACCAAAAAAGTTTTGCAGAAAATCCAAATAAGGTAATAACTGATTTGACAAAGGAATTGGAAAAACAAATGCAGAATTCTGTAATCTTCCTTTACGATCACAAAGAAACCAACTTCTTCAGAAATTTAATGGGCTTAGATGAGCATTCCTTTCATCCTACATTATTTAATCCCACTTTAACTTTATCCGACCGATACAATAAAGCAAAATTATTAGCTGAAAAATTCAATGAAATCTCAACGAATGATGATTTTCTAGAATTCAAAAAGGAAGCCGAAAGTTATTTTTCTCTCATCAAACGCATGAATCTTTCTGATGATTATGTGGCTCGTGCAAGTAAAGAAAAACTATCTCGTAATCCAGAATTGATGAAAATGATTGCATTATTTCCTTTTGCATTAATTGGATGGATAACTTGTTTCATTCCGTATTTAAGCGCAAAATATATAACTCAAAAAATCATGAAACGCAAAGTTTTCTGGGGATCCGTAAAAATGATGTTAGCGAAGTTGATTGGATTAATTGTTTTACTTCCTTTGTCAATTTTCATGTTTAGATTTTTTGATTTATCTGCATGGTTTGGTCTACTTACATTTGTTTTTTTACCACTCTTTTGGCGCTTATCATACGAATTCCAAAAAGTATTCGTTCGCTTTCAAACAATTGGGAAAATCATGAAAATCGATTTAACCAAATTCATCAAAAGAAGAACGGAATTAAAAGAAAATATGAATCGGTTTTTTCAAGTTTAATTAATTCACCTAAATCATGAGAATATTCTATATTTCTATTTTATTTTTTGCTTTTTCATGTAATCAAAAGCATGAGAAAAAAGAGGAATCAAATGCTATAAATAAAAACAATGAATCTGTAAAAACAGACAAACAAACCAGTCTCAATTCTAAAAAAGAAGATAATCTTTGGGTTGATCAATTCAAAGAATTCCGTTTGGCACTTTTTCACAAAGACAAAAATAAATTAGACCAATTTTTCGATTTTCCAATTCAATCTGATAAAAATGAATTGTTGATATTAATTGAAGATAAAGTATTAGAGTATTTTGAAGAAAACCAAGACAAACAAATCTCAAAAGAATTGTTTTATAAAAATATTGATAAAATTTTCCCGAAAGAATTCATTCAATTGTTATTGAAAGTCAAATCGGATTCGTTGAGAAAAGGCTCAGAATATCAAACTGAAGATTTTACCTTTGAAGATGGATCAAGTGCTATTTTATATTTTGACTTTTCAGAAAAAGGATTTTCGATTAATTTCAATTCAAAAGGGGTGATTTTTGAAAGTAATGAAGAAATGACTTCCGAATTTTCCATAATCTACAATTTCTCATTGAACAAATCAAATCAGCTTAAATTCGAATCTATATCTCTTGCTGGTTAACATGAAAAAACGCAAACTCCTATCTCAACGTCATCCTATTCTCTATTTTTTAGCTGTTTGGGCACGACGCTACAAAAGATATCTTGAATGGTACTTCACATCAACAAAATATGTGAAGAGAAAATCAGTTGATTTACTCGAATTTAGAATTAAAAAACACCAATCTGTTCTACTAAAAAAGTTGGGCGACAACAACCAACAATTACAAATCAATAAAGTAACCAATCTTAAAATCGCTGCAAAACAAATTGATGGAATCATCATTCGTCCAGGTGAACGTTTCTCTTTCTGTAAATTGGTTGGTCTTCCCACAAAACGTAAAGGTTACTTAAAGGGAATGGAACTGACTTTTGGCGAAGCAAGGGCAGGAACTGGTGGAGGAATTTGTCAAATTTCAAATTTAATTCATTGGTTAGTAATGCACAGCCCATTAACTGTAACAGAACGACATCATCATTCCTTCGATCCATTCCCAGATGATGGTAGAGTTTTACCATTTGGAAGTGGGGCAACTGTCTTTTACAATTATTTGGATTACCAATTCGCAAATAACACGGAACATACTTTTCAAATTCGCTTGTGGTTCACCGAAAAATGCTTAGAAGGAGAATTACGAATCGATAAAGAACTCGATTATGCATACCATGTCTTTGAAGAAGATCATCAGTTTCTAAAAATAAAAGATACATTTTATCGTAAAAACACTATCTTGAGAAACAAATACTTGAAGTTTAAAGGTGGTGAAGTGATCGATACTGAAGTAATTACTAAAAACTTTGCTCGTGTCACATATACCCCTGAGAATTTTGTAATAATTGATGAAAATGAATAAAGTTTTCTACTTCATACCAATACTAATTTTGTTATTATCATTGACAAATTGCTTTCGTAAAAAACAAGCAACTGAAGAAGCAATTCCTACTTGTGGTGTTTCTTCTAACAACTCTAAATATGTTGAAATACCCGCAGTTTTCAAAGCAAAATGTTATGCCTGTCACACATACGAAAAGAATACAACAGGTCCTGCAATGAAGGGTTTAATCAAAAAAGAACCCAGTAAAGAATGGTTTATTGCATTTATTACAAATCAAGATTCATTGATCAAAATAAAAGATCCTTACACTTTAAAATGTATGCAATTTTCACCCGTTGATTTTCACCATAATTTTAAAGAATTAAATTCTTATAACATCGCTAAAATTCTAAAAATGGCTGAATAAGATTTTCTCTATCTTATTGAAGAAGTTGAAAATAGAACACTATACCCCTTAAAGGTTATTGTACAATTAATTTAACCATCGTTTATTTGTTGAACATCTTAAAACAAACTTTAAACTAAACGATTATGATACAGTTAATTTCTTCTCTTGCATTGATTACTTCTGTTTGTAGCACACTGCAAACAACTGAAATAAAAGGGAAAATCCTCACACATACGGATAAAAAACTCACGATCTCAATGACGGATGCGAGTATTAAAAAAGGTGATAAACTGACTTTGTTAAAATACACCACTGGTCAAATGGGTAAAATGACCTTTACTTCTTGGTTGGATATTGCTGATGTTACAGTTGTTTCAAACTCTAAAAATGTCATCACGGTTTTAATCACGCAAGAAAACAGTGTCACGATGGTGAATGGGAAAAAGAAAGACCATTTCACAAAAAATTCAGAAGTGAAATTTGAGAAAAAATAAAATTGGTAAATAAAAAAATCCGACTCTCGAAAGGGTCGGATTTCTTACTTTTAAATGTGTACTCTTGAATTTACTTTTTAGATGGAGCTTTAATAATCGCTTTTTCATCAGGTTGATTGTATAAATCTGGACGTAAATATTTTCCTGCTTCACGTTCCGATTTGTCTTCCACAACTTGTCTAGCTTCCGGATGTTGTTGTAAATACGGGTCATTGCGTTCTGCATAAACTGCCCATGAAACTTCCATACCAACTGTACCTCCAGCAATTACAAATCGACCATCTTTTAATTTTTCCGCAATGTAAATTGGCGCATATCCTCCAATTGGTGTCAATTGATACGATGGATTTTTATTCACAGCGTCAAACCATTCTGGCAATTGAACAACAGCTTTTCCTTCTGCATCAAATGGAACAGTTCCTCTGTAAATATTCAAGACCTCATTTGACTCAATTGAAAAGTGATTCAAGTATTTGTTTTCAGGATCTTGTGGGTAATCAATTCGGAAATTCTTTGTCCCTGAAACAACTAAATCACCTAACGCAATAATGTTGTCCAAAGAACCAATTCCTCCACCATTGATTGCATCTGTAGATTGACCCAAAATTCCGATATATCCTACTCCACCAACACCAACTGAGTTTTCTGTTAATGGTCCAACCAAATCAAAGTTTTCCCCATAAACCCCATAACCTGCACGGTAATTCGTTTGTCCTGAAACACCATTGAAACCAACTCCTTCAACACCAATTCCTCCAGCTGTACGTAAGTTATTTCCTCGAACTGCAACATCTGCTGTAGACGTTGCTGTCACTTCACCAGATACCGCACGAGCTGCGCCTGTACTTTGTCCAAAAATCGCTGAATTGTTGGTTGTACTACTATTTGTTACCGCTTGAACAGTAGAAAATGTATTCGCTGCATTTGTATTTGCTGCATTGATTGAGTTTCCTGTACCTGTAAACTGAATTCCCAAAGCAGCTGTTCCAGTTCCTGAACCGTTGATTTGAACAGGTCCCGCATCCGCAGTAATTGTTCTTCCCAATCCTGGTCCACCTTGATCGTAAGCCCCATCTAATGTCGTCCCTGAACCTGAAGGTAAAACAACTGTATTTCCACCACTAATTGTAAGGTTTTGACCTACAATTGATAAACTTTGAATTTCATTTGTTGGGTTTGCATCCGCATCATCAACAGCATCGTTGATCACATTAGTAGCCGTTTTAGCAAACAAAGCGTAAGGAACACTCATCAATTGACTTGTTCCCATCACAACATAAGATGTTCCGCCCGTATTGTCAACCGCCGTTTCAATGAAATAAGGTCCATTTGCCCAGTTGATACTCGCTAAATTCCCTGAAAGTACCGTTCCAGTACCGATTTCAATGTTCACCAAACCATACGCGTTTGTTGTACTTGCGAAAGATTCTGAATAAACTGTTGTTCCACCAATTGTTCCTTGTTGAATCGTCATGCGCAAACCAACAGCTTGATTAGTTAAAATAACAGAACTTGCATTTCGAACAACTGCCTGGTATTTAAAACCTTCTGGTGCTTGCGCGTTAGAATTAAAGGTGAAAGCTGCAAATGCAGCAAGTGAGAGTAGTATTTTTTTCATAGTAGTAACTGTTCTAATTAATTCGTTTTAACGAGTTTCATCGTTTTTAATAGTAGTTTTTCTTTGCTCAGTGAAAGGGTGTAATTTCCGTTTGCTAACTGTTTCACTTGAAGTTGAGTTTGGGTATTAGTCAAATTTCCTTGTAGTACAATTTTTCCTTGTTCGTCAAAGAGAGCATACTCCACTTTTTCAAAGTTTTCCGTTTGAATTGTCAGGAATTCTTCTGTTGGATTCGGGAAAACCGATACAATGTAGGAAGGTTCAAAATCTGTGAGTCCCAAAAACTTCCAATTTGTTTGATGAAATCCTTGCGTTAGACTTGCCGACCCACTCGTTCCAGTGTTGATGATTACCTCACCAATTGTGAAATCAATTGCCCCACTTGCGTTGGAATACGATGAACCTTGTGTGGAAACAACTTCCTGCGCAGAAAGCGAAAGTGTAAATAGTAGCGAAAAGAAACCAAGCGTGTTCTTTTTCATAAGTTTAGCATATTAGATTACTAAAATAAGATTTTTTTTGAAAAGAAAATCATTTTTAGGGAGTTAGTTTAGTTTTTAAGGTAGGGTTTTCAAAATAAAAATATTATCTACCTCTTCAAGAAAAACACCCCGAAGCAAAAGACAAATGATACAAGGATGTTCAACAAGGCGATTGACCAGTTTCCTGTTTGAAATAATTCTACGTTTTCGCGGGCAAAAGTGGAAAAAGTACTGAACCCACCACAAAATCCTATTGCAATAAATGCCATCAATTGCGGATCATTGCCGATTTTTTCCTTAAAGACATAGAAACTCAAGAAAAGCACTAAACACGCAAAGAAATTCGCTAGAAATGTAGCTAATGGAAAGTGATTCGACTTCGCATAGTTCGCCAAGGCTAGCGATAAACCATAACGCGCCAATGACCCTAAACCACCACCAAGAAAAACTAGTAAGAAATTCATTTCAAACGCAATTTTGTTGCCTGAAAAATACGAAAAAATACAAATGCCCACGTCATTCCCCACAATGCGCCACACAATAAGTCACTCGGGTAATGAACTCCCAAGTACATGCGACTGTAGGAAATTAAAGCTGCACAGAAAAATGAAATCGGAACAATCCACTTATATCGGTTCCGCAAAAGAAGTGATAAAAACAAGGCTACAGCAAAATTGTTACTCGCATGTGAGGAGAAAAATCCAAATTCACCACCTTTGTAAATTTCACCATTCGCTTTCACATACAAATGAATATGATCTGCCAACATTAAATTGTGTGATGGTCGGTAACGCTGAATCGTTTCTTTGAATAAATAAGTAGTTGAGGAATCCACAAAAGAAACCATTATCAAAGCTAAAAACGTTGCAGTTAAAGCTGTTTTCCACGAAAATTCTTTGAATAAAAGAAAAACACCCAATAGATAAACTGGAATCCAAACAACTGTTTTAGAAATCCACCAAAATACCTCATCGAAAAAAGGAGAATTCCAACCATTTACGGCTAGAAGAAGAGCTTGATCTAATTTTTCAAGGTATTCAAACATGATTCAATCGCGACCAAATTAAATCTTTTAATTCTGTCAATCCTTGTTCTGCAACTGAGGAAATGAAAACATATGGAATTTTAGGTAAATCTTCCTTGATTGCATCCTTCAATTCATCGTCGAGCATGTCTGATTTTGTAATCGCCAATAAACGCTCTTTGAACAGTAATTCTGGATTAAATTGCTCCAATTCGTTCAACAATACTTTGTATTCTTGGTGAATGTCATCGGAATCTGCTGGAATCATAAACAACAAACACGAGTTGCGTTCAATGTGACGTAAGAAACGTAAACCTAATCCTTTACCCAAATGTGCTCCTTCAATAATCCCGGGAATATCAGCCATAACGAACGAACGGAAGTCGCGGTATTTCACAATTCCTAAATTCGGTCGAAGTGTTGTAAACGGATAATCGCCAATTTCTGGTTTTGCAGTTGAAAGAACTGAAAGTAAGGTACTTTTCCCAGCATTTGGAAATCCAACTAAACCAACATCAGCCAAGATTTTCATTTCCAAAATCATCCACGATTCGATCCCTGGTTCCCCTGGTTGTGCAAAACGTGGTGCTTGAAAAGTTGGCGATTTGAAGTGATCGTTTCCGAGTCCACCACGACCTCCAGGTACTAAAATGCGCTCTTCTCCGTCCTCAGATATTTCGAATAAAACTTCACCAGTTTCGCCATCTTTGGCTATAGTTCCTACTGGAACTTCAATGTATTTATCTTCTCCTTGAGCACCTTTTTGTAAGGCTGCAGAACCGTGTTCACCATGACCTGCTTTCACGTGTTTGTGAAATTTTAAGTGCAAAAGTGTCCACAACTGCTTGTTTCCACGAAGAATAATATGTCCTCCACGTCCACCATCGCCACCATCAGGCCCACCCATAGGAATGTATTTTTCTCTACGAAAATGGGCAGACCCTCCGCCTCCATTACCTGATCTGCAATGGATTTTAACGTAATCAACGAAGTTGTCTGAAGCCATAATTTATTTTGCTAAATGCGGTTCAATTGCTGCGAATAACAAATTTGAGATTGCATCAATTTCACCTACACCATTTATTGTAGTTACTTTGTTTTGATTTTGGTAGTAAGGTAAAACGTGGATAGTTTTTGTGAAATATTCGTCAATTCGTTTCAACAATTTTTCAGCGTCATCGTCTGCTCTACCACTAATTTTACTTCTTTCAGCAATTCTATGTTTAATCGCATCTTGGTCAACATCCAATTGTAAAACAGTATCTATTTTTTGACCTTTACTTTCTAAATAAGCATCTAAAGCTTCAGCCTGAACGATTGTTCTTGGGAAACCATCAAAGATAAACCCTTTTGCTTGAGGATGTTTTTGAACTTCTTCCTCCAACATATCAATTGTAATTGAGTCGGGAACTAAAAATCCATCCGCCATAATTTGCTTTACACGCTTTCCTAGTTCCGTATCGTTTGAGATATGTAAACGAAACATATCACCCGTTGATAAATGAACCAATCCATATTTTTCAATTAATCGTTCAGATTGCGTTCCTTTCCCTGCTCCTGGAGGGCCAAATAAAACAATATTCAACATATAATTATTCTGCTTTTAATTGGTAAATCTCAGGCAAATTTCTTCCATGTTCATTGTAATCCAATCCAAAACCAACTACAAACGAGTTAGGAATGGAAAATCCTACATATTTCGGAACATGTTTTCCTTTATGTGCCTCAGGTTTATATAATAAAGTTGCGATTTCAATACTTTCTGGATGTTCTGCTTGCAATAAAGTAAATAATTTATCCATTGTGATTCCTGTATCCACAATATCTTCGACCAAAACAACGTGCTTTCCCTTCAAATTAGCTGTCAAACCAATCAACTCATCTACTCTTCCCGTGCTGTTCATTCCTTGGTAGGAACTTACTTTCACAAAGGAAACTTCACAAGGTAGAGTAACCACCTTCATCAAATCAGATGCAAACATAAAAGCACCATTAAGAATAGCGATGAAGATTACTTCTTTCCCTGCATAATCAGTGTTCAAGGTTTTTCCAAGTGCGTTAATTTCACTTTTTATTTCATCTTGAGCAATGAATAATTCAAAAGATTTGTCGTGTATTTGAATCACTTTTTTAGAAAATTTCAGTACAAAAGTAGTTTTTTTTCTCATTCAATGGTGAAACAACTCGAAGAAACAGATTCTCAAGTTAGTAAATTCACTGTTGAAAATGTATCTTTGCGCCATGAAAAAACAGTGGCAAGGAAGAAATTTTCGCCTCGGAATGTTGGGCGGCGGACAATTGGGAAGGATGTTTATCCAAGAAGCATTGAACTATGATGTTCATGTTCATTGTTTAGATGCTGACCCTGAAGCGCCTTGTTCACTTATAGCTTCCAGCTTTACTGTTGCTTCATTAAACGATTACGATGCTGTCATGGCATTTGGTCAAGACAAAGATGTGATTACAGTTGAAATTGAAAACGTGAGCACAAAAGCACTAGCTGAATTAGAAAAACAAGGGAAAAAAGTATTTCCACAAGCAAGAGTGTTAGAAATTATCAAAGATAAAGGCACACAAAAGGAATTTTACGCAACTCATAATTTACCCACAGCCCCGTTTGAATTAATTGCAGACAAAAACGAATTAACTTCAATAGCGCATGAATTTCCATTTGTTTTGAAATTAAGAACTGGAGGATATGATGGAAAAGGAGTGCAAATCATTCGTTCCGAAAAAGATCTTGAAACAGCTTTTGATGCTCCGTGTATTATTGAAAAAATGATTCCTTTCGAAAAGGAACTTTCTGTAATTGTAGCACGAAACGAAAGCGGTGAAACAAAAGTTTATCCAACAGTTGAATGTGAATTTAATCCAGATGCGAACTTAGTTGAATTTTTATTTTCACCTGCAGAAATTTCTAAAGAAACAGAGTTAAAAGCGCAAGAAATCGCTTTGAATGTAATCGACAAACTTGAGATGGTTGGTTTATTGGCAGTTGAATTGTTTTTAACTGCGGATGGTGAAATTTTGATCAATGAGATAGCTCCACGTCCACATAATTCGGGACATCACACAATAGAATGTTGTTACACCAGTCAATTTGAGCAGCATTTGAGAAGTATTGTCAACGCTCCACTTGGAAATACAGACTTAATTGTCCCTGGTGTTATGATTAACTTATTGGGCGCTGAAGGTTCTGATGGAAAGGCAAAATATGAATTCCTTGAAGAAGCGATGGAAATGCAAGGCGTTGCTGTTCATTTATATGGAAAAGAAAAAACGAAAAGTTTCCGTAAAATGGGACATGTAACTGTTTATCATCCAGATTTAAACTATTGCAAAGAAACGGGCTTGAAATTATTAAATTCAATGAAAGTAACTTCATAAAATGAGATTATAATCAAATCTTTTTCTAACTTTATGCAAGTACAATTGAACAACAAGAACTTGCGTTTATTTTACACATTTGTTTTACTACTTTTTCCTTTATTTCTTAAAGGTCAATTGCATACTTACAGAAATTTCAATCACTTAGATGGATTAAATATTTCTGGAATAGAAAGTTTGGAGCAAGATAAAAAAGGTTACTTGTGGATTGGAACTGCTGGAAACGGATTAATTCGATATGATGGTGAGTTTTTCAAAGAATTTGAACAGCAATTAGATATCCCTCCTTTACATGTTAGTGACATTGTCATCGATAAAAATGAAACTTTTTATTTATCTACGCTCTATTCAGGAATCATTCAATTCAAGAATGGTAAATACAAAGAGCTTATTGCAAACGAAAAGCTAAAAGAATCGATTAACCACATTGAATTATTTGGTGAAAAATTATTGTTTTTTGGTAATCAAAAGGTCTACATAACAGATAAAAAAGGGAAAAAACTTACTCAACATTATTTAAATAAAAATAAGTTTTTTAAAGCCTACCAATATGTAAATACTCCAAATGGAGTCTTAACTTTTACTGATCAGGGAGCTTTTTTTGTTACTGGAGAAAAAACAATTCCTCTTGTTAATTTTTACAAGAAAATTCCAAAAGATTTTAATGCCACATTTGCAGAATACAGAGAGAATCGATTAACAATTTACGATGCTACAAAAAATTTAAAATTCACTGTAAATTATACGCGTTTTGGAAATTTCACTGAGAGTAAATGTGAAAAAGCAACTATTAATTTTCCGAAAAACAATTCCATTCAAACCATAAATACAGATGGTGCTTCAAATTTATTTTTGTTTAGTGACAATTCTATTAAGTCGTTTAGTGAAAATCGTTTTGTAAATATTGTTTTTAATTCTTCCTTAAAAGACGGCGCTGAAATCAACACTGTTTATCGAGACAACCAAAACACCATCTGGTTAGCGAGTTCTTTAGGTTTGGGAAGAGTTTCTGTAGAACCATTTACAAAAATCAATTTTGACCCAATTTATTCATCTAATATTATTGGATTTATTGATTTAGTTGAGAGAAATAAAGTTCTTTTAAGTTTTTTCACAAAAGAAAGCTATACGGGAGTAATTAACAAAAATAATTCCTTCGTAAAAAATAATTTCTCTGTTAATTCGGGTGTCCGAACTCCTTTTGGATATTTCATTGGTACAAATGAAGGCCTAAAGAAAATGAATTTTAATGGTTCCTTTGATCCAATTCCTTTTCCAGACAAAATCACCAATAAATTAATGGCACTATGTTTTGATGGTGAATTTCTATATTGTTCAAACATAGAAAATGGACTTTTCAACTATTCTTTAAAAACAAAACAATGGAAAAAAATTAGTATTGATGCTGATTGGTTTCCAAAACATTTCTATACTGCACTTATTAATTTTTCAAATGAAAAGATATATTTTGGAAGTAGTAAAGGACTTTACGAATACACAATAAAAACAAAAGAATTTAAATTCCTAAAACCTTTCAATAAATTAGGTTCTTTTGTTGGAACTTCAACCAAAGATAAATACGGAACACTTTGGTTTACATTTGACAATGGTATTGGTGGAATTTCAAAATCAGGAGAGTATTTCGTATTAGACGACACTAAAATTTTTAGTTCAAAGTTGTTTTACACACTTACTTCGGATTTATATGGAAACTTGATTGTTGGGACAAATAAAGGGATTTCAATGATTAAAGTTACCTCTCAAGGTCAGGTTTTAGATGTTAAACACTACGATTCTAAAAGTGGTTTCTCGGGATATGAAACAAACATGAGAGCAGCTTTACAACTTGATAACATCAGTTATGTAGGGACAATCGAAGGACTCTATCAAATTAATTCAGAATTATTAGAAAACACTCGGATTCCTCAGAATTTAATCGTTTTAAAAGGCCGAGAAACAAAAAATGGAGATTTAATCATTGACAACAATTCTATTTTCTTCACTTTCAAAACCTTACTTAGTTTGAATCAAAATGCACTTTACTCTTATCGAATTAAGGGATATAAAGATGAGTGGAGTGATTATAGTGAAATCAGTGAAATTGAAATTGAAAATAATCTTTCTTCAGGTACTTATACGTTAGAAGTTCAAGCAAGCTATGATGGTGTAAATCATTCTGAAATCATCAAGCATCAATTTACAATTTCTCAGCCTTTTTGGAAATCAAAATGGTTCTTATTTTCCATCATTTTACTTATTGGAATTGTAAATATTTTCATTTTCGAAGCAAATAAACGAAATGCGAAAACACAATTAATTGATCCTACTGAGATTTCAATAGAGCCTCAAATTGCATTGAGGATGATCCTTTCAACAGTCATCATTTCATTTATCTGTACGCTCTCTTTATTTCTTGTTGATTCAAAATCTACCTTCATACATTTAGTGAATATTATTTTCGTGCTGCTTCAATTTTTATTATGGACTTTTGGATTTATTACAAATAAAAAGAACTCCAATGCACTTGTAGTCAATCGATACCTGATAACTTCCTTTTATTTTGCGCTATTCCATTTCTATATTTTAGCCTTTTTAAGTTATTTAGAAATCTATAGTTTCGCATCAATCCTCGTTTTAAATTGTGCATTACCATACGTTTTCTCGAAAATCAAAAGCGCTTTGTTTTTTGGAGTTGTCGAATTGCTTTTAGGTGGAATCCTTTTAATTTCTCTCGAACAAAATATTGTCAATATAAACTTGTTTCTTCTTGCTGTTGTCATTTCACTTGGACTTTCAATCATTTTAAGTTCACTTAGAATTAGAGCGTTAGAAAAACTTATTTTCATTAACAATGTCTTAAATAACGGGAACTTATATTCCGTAGCATTTGATAATTTGGGGCAAATCATGTATTGTTCAACAAATATTTCCCAGTTATTCAATACCGATTCGCATTTTTTAATTGGCAAACCAATTTCTATTTTAAATGCATATGTTGTTACTCAAGAAATGCGCGAGTTTAAACTTTTAGAAGATTTCAAAGATGGTAAAATCTTCGTTATTCCTTTCTACAACAAGCACAATGAAATTAGATATTTAGAGTGGTCGTGTAAAAAATATGGCTCAAGCGTTAATGTATTGTTAGGGGTTGATGTGACTGAAAAACTTCAAATTTCAACGAATTACCAATCCATTGTTGAATATGCCGATGATATCATTTACAATACAGACATCAATGGTAATATTCTTTTTGTAAATGACAAAGGAGCACGAACTTTTGGTTATCGATCAGATAATTTAATTGGAAAAAGCAGTACACACTTGGTTCATCCAGAATATAGAGAGGCTGTTATCAAATTCTACAACAATCAATTTGAAAGTAAAATTCACAATACCTATCACGAGTTTCCTCTGCGTTCAAAAGACGGTCGAGTGATTTGGGTAGGACAAAATGTTACGATGACTTTTGAACCAGGTTCACGTAAACGAATTTCTGGATTTGTAGCTCTTGCTCGTGATATTACTGAAAAGCGGATGAACGAAATGGTAATCGAACAACAAACGAAAGATATTAAATCCAATATTGACTCTGCACGAAGTATTCAAGAAAATTTACTTCCTAAAACAGCGTTCTTCAATCAAATCTTTCCTGAAAATTTTGTTTTTTATAAACCAAAAGAAATTGTTTCAGGTGATTTTTACTTTGTTTTCAAGAATGAAACTACAAAATTCTTCATCTTAGGTGATTGCTCTGGTACGGGTGTTTCTGGTGCTTTCTTTTCAATTCTAGGTGTCAATTTAATCAAGTTAATCATTGTTGAACGTAAAGTAACTGAACCCGCAGAAATATTAGCAATGTTAATTGACGAATTCGCAAACGTCACTCCAAATATGGGGAATTTTTCAGTTAAGAAAATGCTAAAATGTGTCGTATTTAGTAAAAACTATAATCAAGCTTCAATAAGTACAAATGGATTATTGACTGGTCATATTTCAGGAGAAAATGTAAAATTGTATCGCAATACTTCTTCTTTAAATGGAATCATTCAACAAAAAACTATCACCGTTCTTCCAAATGATGTTTTCTATTTCTCAACAGATGGTTATTTAAATCAAAATGGTGGATTAAAAGAAAAACAATTTGGGATCAAACGTATGGAAGAGTTAATGGTTAGAATTAATGATGAATCTCTACAATTGCAACGAAAACATTTTGAAAATACCTTAAGAAATTGGAAAGATAATTACGAACAAACAGATGATGTTACATTAATTGGGATTCGTTGCACCCAGTAAATTTATTTTGATTCTGAAAAATGTCTTTTCACAAGGTATCTAACAGGTAAAAAACTGCCTAAAAAGCTAATAAAACCAACTAATACGACTATCAATAAGATGTCTTTAAATTGCAATAGAATTGGAAAAGCTTCTCCATTTGAATTTGGCATTTGAAGAAAAGCGAACTTCATTTGTAAAACACAGATTAAAACGCCAATAATTAAACCAATGAAAACGCCTAAAAATGAAATCAAAATCCCTTCGTAGAAGAAAATATTGAAAATGAATTTTTGTGAGGCTCCAATATTTGTCATCGTTTGAATGTTCTCCTTTTTCTCAATAAATAACATAGTTAAAGAAGCAATCAAATTAAAGGCCGCTAAAATAAAAATGAAAATCAAGATCACAAAAACGATTCTTTTTTCTGATTGACTGGTCTTAAAAATCAATTCATTTTTTTCTGCAGCTGTTTTAACTTTAAAATCAGTTCCTAGTTGTGCTTGAAGTAATTCTTTAATTTCTTGTGCATTTTGGTCTTTCTTAATTGAAATAAAAACTGCTGTTAAATCTGTTGTGTAATCTAACTGTTCGCGTGCATATTCCAAAGAAGTTAAAATTTGTGTACTATTGACTTCTCGGTTGTAATTCATTCGTCCAACAACGTGGATATCATTTACTTTAAACGGACTTTTTCTTCGAGAAATAGATGCATCTCGAAGAGGAGTATACAAAGTCAACTGCTGAAAACCAGTAAGTCCATCAACTGAAGCTTCAATTTTATCCATTAAAGTCGCTCCAACAACAGCTGTTGGCTTTCCATTTTCATCAAAATACGCGTAGCCATCAACTAAGTGTTTTTCTAACTGAACATCAACAATATATTGATTTTCAACACCCAGTAATTGAGCATTCACCCATTTTTTTCCGTTTTTGAGAATGACTGTTTCTTCAACAACTTTTACAACTGACTCAACTCCAGAAAATTTTTCCAGTTTTTTAGTGTCCAGTTTGTCTTCTAAGAAGGTTTTACCTTTTGTTGAACGTACAACTATGTCCGCATCAAAATCTGAATACAATTGCTGAACCATACTTTCGATTCCATTGAATGCGGAAAGTAAAATTACAAGTGCTGCAGTAATAACAGCAATACCAACAGTTGAGATACGCGTAATCCAATGTACAAGCGAACGCTTTTTGCGTTTGTGCTTTAAATAACGGCGCGCTATGAAAAATGGAAGATTAATCTTTCAACAATTTATCAATGTTTTCAGCATAATCCAATGAATCATCTATGTAATACAACAATTCAGGAATTTTGTGCATGTTTTTCAAACGATTTCCAATTTCACCTCGAATTTTTCTATCGTGTAAGCGAATACTTTCTAGTACTTCTTTTTTATCAGGACCTAAGAAAATACTTAAATAAATTCTCGCAAGAGATAAATCGGATGTTACTCGAACGATGGTTACACTAACCATTGCTCCCAAACAAACTTCACTTGCATTGCGTTGGAAATATTGAGATAATTCTTCTTGAATAACTCTTTCTACTCTATTTTGACGAATCGATGCCATCCTACAAAGTTAAGAATAGTTTGCAGAAAAAAATTTCAAAACTAAAGTTGATTCAACAAAAAACTATCTTTGTACTTCAATGAAGCTAAATAGATTATTTTTTAAGTATACTTTTTCCTACAAAAGCCACGCGATTTTAACGATTGTGTTTAATACCTTATTCGTTTTTTTCAACTTAATCTCGTTAGTTTTATTTATTCCATTTCTTCAACTTATTTTTAAAGTAAACCAGGACAAAGACGAAGTTATCAATGCCCCAATTTGGAAAGGAGCTGGTTCAATTATCGAATATTGCGAAACGTGGTACAAGTATACGATGAACCAAATGGTTGAAAATGACCCTCAAAAAGCTTTATTATTTGTTTGTATATCAGTTTTTATCGCCTTTTTCTTAAAAAACATTTTTCGCTATGGTGCTATTTGGTACCAGTCTCAATTACGAATGGCAGTTGTGAGAGATATAAAAAATAAATTGTTTGAAAAAGCACTTAAATTACCATTGGCATTTTATACTGAGCAACGAAAAGGTGATTTAACTTCTCGTATTAATACCGATGTTTTGGAAATTGAAATTGCTGTTGTAGCAGTTTTGGAGTTTGTTTTCCGTGAACCAATTGCAATAATCATCAACGTGGCAATGTTGGTTGCTTTAAGTCCAAGCTTAACTTTAATTTCATTTATACTTCTACCTCTAACTGCATTCGTTATTTCTCGAATTGGGAAAAGTTTAAAACGCACAGCAAAATCTACAGCTGAACAAAACGGTTTAATGTTTTCTAGTTTGGATGAATGGCTTGGTGGAATGCGAATAATCAAAGCATTTAACGCAGAAAATTCAGTCTTTGAGAAATTCAAGGCTATCAATTTACGCTTTCAACAATTAACGACCAAAACTTTTCGAAAAAGAGATCTTTCTCCGCTTATAAATGAAACTTTAGGTGCTGCAGTAATGTTAACTTTGGTTTGGTTTGGTGGTAAAATGATACTTGACAAAGAAGTAAATTCATTAAGTGGAGAACAATTCATCACATTTATAATTATTTTCTCTCAATTACTTCGTCCAATTCAAGGTATTTCAACATCAATTGCAAACCTTGATAAAGCAAAACCTGCAATGGATCGAATCAATGAAATCTTACATGCAGATGAAATTATAAAAGAAGCCGAACATCCACTTGCATTGAATCAATTCTCAGATTCTATCAAATTTGAAAATGTTTCGTTTAAGTATGGCGAAGAGTTTGTCTTAAAAAATGTGTCATTTGAATTAAAAAAAGGCAAAACCCTTGCTTTAGTTGGTGAATCTGGAAGTGGGAAATCAACTATCGCTGACTTATTGCCTCGCTTTTACGAAGTAACTGATGGGAATATTTTTATTGATGGAAAAAACATCAAAGAATATTTAATTGAAGATTTAAGACGACATATTGGAATAGTTACTCAAGAATCAATCTTATTCAATGATACTGTTGCAAACAATATATTATTTGGAAATCCTTCTGCAAGTCAATCTGATGTTGAAGAAGCTGCTCGAATCGCACATGCGGATAAATTTATCCAAGAATTAGAAGCTGGATACGAAACATCAATTGGAGAGCGTGGTGGAAAATTATCTGGTGGACAAAAACAGCGGATTAGTATTGCTCGTGCATTATTGAAAGATCCATCCATATTGGTTTTAGACGAAGCAACTTCAGCATTAGATACTGAAAGTGAAAAAATCGTTCAAGAAGCACTTGATAATTTATTAAAAGGTAAAACTTCATTAGTTATTGCACATCGATTATCGACTATAATTCATGCCGAAGAAATTTTAGTTCTTTCTAAAGGAGAAGTTATAGAGCGTGGTAGTCACCAAGAATTAATGGCCAAAGAAGGTGCTTATTTCAACCTTTGTTCGCTCCAAGGAATCAACAAATAACACCGTTTATTAAAAAAAAGTTAAAATTGGCGCGTTTATTGCTTAATTTTTGTTGTTGATAGCAACTTTAATTAGTATCTTTCGTTTATAAAGAGTATGCGTATATTAATCCTCATAGCATTTTTTCCCTTTTTGACTTTCAGTCAATTAGCTACTTCTGTAGGGAATCCAAGTGCTTTGGTTCAAAATACGCTTTTAGGACCTGGTGTAACAGTAATGAATATAAATTATTCGGGTTCTGCTCAAGCAATTGGAAGTTTTACTGCTGGAGGAACTAATTTAGGAATCGCAAGTGGAATCGTGATGACTTCAGGAACTGTTGTAGGAAATGCTAGTGGACCCTTAGGCCCAAATAACTCATCGAATGCGGGCATAAACAATGGCGCCGGTGGATATCCTCCATTGTCTGCATTAGTTGGTGGAAATACAACTTTCAATGCAGCAATTTTAGAATTCGATTTTATCCCTTTTTCAGATACCGTTCGATTTAAATATGTTTTTGGTTCTGAAGAATATCCCGAATATGTTGGTACTGGATTTAATGACGTCTTTGCTTTCTTTATCTCAGGACCAGGAATAGCAGGTTTACAAAATATCGCAAGACTTCATAGTGGTCAAGCGGTTACCATTAATAATGTCAACAATGGAAACCCAACAAATGGAACTGGAGCTTCAAATCCAGCATTCTTTGTAGAAAATGGAAATGGCACAAACTCACCTTATAATTCAAGCAATACCTTTATTCAGTATGATGGCTTCACAAAGCCGATGCAAGCCGTTTCTAGAGTTCAATGCGGTGAAACGTATCATTTAATTATTGCAATTGCAGATGTAAATGACGGAATTTTTGATTCAGGTATTTTTCTTGAAGCGAATAGTTTACAATCTGACACTCCTGTTGAATTAGATTATGCTTTGTCTTTTGATGCATACAACGATGGAGTTAGCATGGCTGAAGGTTGTGTTTCTACAACTGTTACATTAACAAGACCTAGTAATGCTGCATCTGGTTCATTAAATGTTCCAATAACAACAGCGGGAACAGCAACTGCGGGAGTTGATTATTCAGCAATACCTCCAAGTGTAACTTTTTCACCTGGACAAACAAGTCTTAATTTTACATTTACTGCTCTTACAGATGTATTAACGGAAGGAATAGAGACAATTGATTTAAATTTTCAATTTACTGATCCTTGTGGAAACTTAAAATCTCTTCCTCTAAATTTAAAAATTAGAGATGTTTCTCCATTACAAGTTACAGTGAATTCTGGATCTGTACTTTGCCCTGGAGAACCTTTAGAAGTTTTCGCAACTGTTGTTGGTGGTTCTGGACCATATACATATCTATGGAATACTGGTGAAACAACTGCATCTATTTTTGTAAGTCCTATTTCAACACAAACATATACAGTTACTGTTAATGACAATTGTTTGGGAATCCCAACTACAGCAAGTGGAACCGTTACAGTTCCAACTTACACACCACTTTCACTTGTTACAACACCAGACATTGTTGAAATTTGCCCATATGTTCCAACGAATATTTCAGTGACTGCTTCAAATGGAGCAGGAAACTATACTTATTTGTGGACAAATGCAGGCACAAACATTGGCACAGGAACTTCAATTGATGTTGTTCCTCCGTCTTCAACTAGTTATACTATAACTGTAACTGATCAATGTGGTGAAACCATTTCAGAAACTATCAATTATACAATAACAAGTCCGCCTTTAGTTTTGAATATGAGTCCAGCAGCTACGATTTGCCCTGGAGATCCAGTTACAATTGGAGTTACAGCTACTGGTGGCTATGGGCAATACTCATATGTTTGGCCACAAACTTTAGAAACAACAGCACAAATCACTGTAAACCCGATTACTACAACAACATACACAGTTGTGGTATCAGATGAATGTCAAACGTTCACTGTATCTGGTTCAACAACTGTAAATGTACTTCAGCCTGTTGCAGATTTCACTATTAGTTCACATACTTTGTTTGAGGATTTACCAATAACATTTCAGAATTTAACCAGTGGAGGCGATACATATGTTTGGACTTTTGGTGATGGACAAGGTTCAACAGCAGTTCATCCAAACAATACATATGATTTGCCCGGAACATATTTTATTACCTTGATAGCTACAAATGAAATTGGATGTAAAGACACTGTTGTAAAACCAATAACAATTCAAGAAGAATATTGGATTTATGTACCAAATACATTTACTCCTGATGGAAATCGTTTTAACAACTTTTTCTCTGCAAAAACAATAAACATAGAAGAATTAACAGTTTTAATATTTAACCGTTGGGGAGAAATAGTATTTAGTTCTGACAAACCCGATTTTGCATGGGATGGTACATACGATGGTAAACCAGTCCAAGATGGAACTTATGTTTACAAGATAAAATATTTCAACCCTTTAGGCGAAGAATTCACAATACTCGGACACGTAAATGTAATCCGCTAAAAAAATTATTTTTACAAGGATTTCGTTCTTCCTCCGTCAACTGGTACATTGATTCCATTGATATAAGAAGCTTCATCACTTGCTAAAAACACAATTGCATTTGCTATTTCACTTGGTTCAGCAATTCGTTTCATTGGCGATTCTTGTCCCATATCAATGAAAATATCTTCAATAGATTCTCCAGTTTTTTCAGAACGAACTTTAGCAATTCCTGACAAACGTTCGGTATTTGTTGCTCCTGGCAACACATTATTCACAGTGATATTAAACTGTCCCAATTCATTAGCCAATGTTTTGCTCCAACTTGCAACAGCACCTCTGATTGTGTTGGAAACTCCTAAACCATTTAAAGGTTGTTTTACAGAAGTTGAAATTACATTGATAATTCTTCCTCCACCATTTTTTTTCATACCAGGCACAACCGCCTGAACTAGAATGTGATTACAAATCAAATGTTGTTTAAAAGTTGTAAGAAACTCAGTAATTTCAGCATCTATGATCGGCCCACCTTTTGGTCCACCTGTATTGTTTACTAATACATCAACAGTATTTCCTTTCGAAATGAAGTCTTCAATTGCGATTTTAACATTCGTATAATCTGAAAAGTCAGCTTGTATATATGTGTGATTTTGCCCTTGATTTGAATCTAACTCGGATAAAGTTGCTTCCAATTTATCTTTTGACCGTGCCATTAAAACGATTGAAAAACCTTTACTTGCTAATTGTTTAGCTGTTTCTTTTCCAATTCCTTGTGTACTTCCACACACCAATGCTGTTTTCATTTTTTTGAATTTTGAATATGTAAAATTAAGATAAGTTTTTAACAACATGCAACTTGAAAAATTCAAATATTAACATATTAAAAACTGTAAGTAAAGTAAATATTAACTAAACCATGGTAAATATTCGTTCAAAATAGCATTTTAAAAGGTCTACTTGTACTTTTTTTTTTTTGAACTTTTTTGGGAGTACTTTTGTTTTGAATTTTATTAAATCTATCTGTATGTTAAAAATCTACAAATTACTGCTTTTGGCAGTTTTTTCCATACCACTAATTGGCTTTTCACAAGTCAGTTTGTATGGATTCAATCAAACAACCACCACCTATACTCCAATCACTGGTGGAACGGTTTATGGTAACACTACAACTGATGATCAGCGTTTCGTTGATCCAGCAGTTCCATTAGGTGGGACAGTTACAACTGGAGTTGGTATTCCTATTGGATTTAACTTCACTTACAACGGACAAGTTTATGATCGAATTGCAATCAATAATAACGGTTGGATTTCTTTTGGTTCATCTTTACTAACTCCAAGTGTTAACAATGCTTCATCAAGTAGTTATACTGCGATTAGTGCGACTTCAACTGCAACTCCAGCTCATTTAAGAAATCGTGTTGGTGGTTTTGCGCGTGATTTACAAGGTCAAGTTGGATCAGAACTTCGAATTGAAACAATTGGTACAGCTCCAAACCGAGTGTGTGTTATTCAATGGACAAACTACAGACGTTTTGGTGCAACAGGAGATATCATAAACTTTCAAATTCGTTTGAATGAGACTACAAACTATGTTGAGTCAGTATATGGAACATGTTCTACTACAAATACAGGGGCTACAATAACTGCTCAAGTTGGTTTATCCGGATCAGTTAATTCAGATTTCAATAACCGTCAAGGTACTTGGTCTGCAACAACAGCTGGAACAATTAATACTTCAAACCTAACATTTATAACAACAAATATTCCTGTAAACAACTCTCGTTTTCTTTGGGGACCTGCACCTGCAGCTCCTGCAGCTCCAACACAGGATCCTGGAATCCCTACTTGTTCTGCAGGTACAAACATAAACGCTGTTGGCGCTCCAACAAACCCAGACGAGACTTATTATTGGCAAACTACAGCTTCAGGAACTTCAACGACTCAACCAGCATCAACTCCATTAACAGTATTTGCTAACGGAACATACTTTATTCGTTCTTACAATTCGGTTTTAAACGTTTGGTCAACTGCAAACTCAATAACTGTAACAAACTTCCCTGTTGCTGCTGCACCTCCAGCTCCAACTGCATTAGCTAATCCTGCTTGTACTCCTGGAACAACTATTTCAGTTCCAGCTCCACCTCTTGGTCTTGAATATTATTGGCAAGGAACTGTATTAAACGGTTCAAGTCAAGCAGATCTTGCTGATTCCCCATTCAATGTAACGAATTCAGGAACATATTATGTTGCTGCTTTCGATATAGCATCTCAATGTTGGTCTCCAACAACTAGTATTGTTATGACTGTGGATAGCCAAATTCCAAATAATCCAATAGTTGCGGTAGATTACTTGAATCTGTGTGCGGGTGCTACAACAGGATTGATTTCTGCGACAACTTCTTCAAACAACCCTGGAACATTAGCTACAACTCAAGCTGGTGGAAATGGCTGTAATAATGGTAACATGTTTAACTTAACTTCAGCTGCAAGTCCAATTACTATTACTTCACTTGATATTACTCCAAATACAACAGGTGCACAAACAGTAGCTGTTTATTACAAAACTGGAACTTACATTGGTTCTGAAGCAAATCTTGCTGCTTGGACTTTAGTTGGTAATTATCCAATCACTGGAACAATAGGAACTCCAATAAACATTGATATTGCTGATGTAAATATACCAGCATCTTCACTTTATGGTTTCTATGTTAATTTTAATGCTCAATACACGAATATTGCTGTTGGAGTTACTTATTCTAATGCTGATTTAACATTAACTGTTGGTGCTGGATTCTGTACTGCATTTTCAGGTCCAATTGCTGGACGTGCGTTCAATGGTACAATTCACTATACTAAACCTGTAAATGGAACAGCAACTTGGTTTGATGCTCCAACAGGTGGAACAGTTATTGGAACAGGTTCTCCATTTGAAACAGTTGGTTCTTCGGAAATGCCAATTGCAGTTGATGGTGTTTATGAATTCTATGTGGCTTCAACTTTAGGTGGATGTTTCAGCCCTAACAGAGAATTGGTTACTGTAAATGTTAACCAAATTGTTGTTGAATTAGGCCCAATTGATGTTACTTGTAATGGTTTAGCTGAAGGTTCTTTCTCTTTAGATTCAACTGTATGTGGAACAGGTCCGTTTAACTATTCAGTTAATGGTGGTGCTTTTGGCCCAATCCCAACAAACTTAACTGCAGGAACTTATTCAATAGTTGCTCAAGATGCTTCTTTGGCAACAAGTTCTCCAGTTGTTGTAACTATCTCCGAACCAACAGCGCCTCAAACTTTAAGCGCTTCAAATATTACTTATTTTAACGCAACTTTATCTTGGACAGCACAAGGTTCTGAGACATCTTGGGTGGTTGAATATGGTCCCGCTGGATTTACTCCAGGTACAGGAACAATTGTAAATGCAACAAATGATTCTATTCCAATTTCAGGATTAACTGAAGATACAGATTACGAATTTTATGTAGCTGCAGGTTGTACTCCAACTTCAGATGTAGCTGGACCTTTCGCATTTTCTACTGATGTTCCATTTTACACATTTGACAATCAATGTGGACCAGGATGGACTGACATTTCCTCAACTGGAACTCCAGCTGGATTCGTAAGTTTAGATGATGATGTAGTTGATGTTACATTACCTTGGCCTTGGAACGTTAATGGTCAAACTGTTACAGATATTGGTATTGGTACAAATGGTCATGTTGCTTTTGGAACTGGTGCATTTGTAACTTACAATCCAACTGTAAACGGATTATACATTTGTAATGCAGATTTACAAAGTATTGATGCAAATGGTGCTTATTACCAATCAATTGGTACTGCTCCAAACCGTCAATTCATTATTCAATGGGTTGGAATGCAAGATTGGCCTGCTGCAGGTGCTGGATCTCCAAGTGCTTCTTTCGAAATTATCGTTGATGAAGCATCAGGTGAAGTTTACTATATCTATGATAATGCACCAGCAACAATGCCTGCATACACTGCAATGGCTGGAATTGATATAGCAGTTTATACTTCTAATGGAAATGCTATTGTCCAAACAACTGGTACAACAAATATTCAAAATAATTCTTGTTACCATTTCTACAATGCAATGTGTCCAAATGTTCAAAACTTCTCTGGAATTATCTTCTCTGATGATGCTTTGTTAGATTGGAACCCAGGTGCATACAATGAGTCTACTTGGACATTGGTTTATGGTTTAGAAGGATTTGATCCAACTATCCCAGGACAAGAAATCGGTACATTTAACTTAGTTTCTTCTGATGCTAACTTCGGTGGTTCTTTAACTCAGTTAACTACTTAT
>JBKDZA010000272.1:0-11202 GCA_046308455.1 Fluviicola sp. | reverse complement strand
GGGTTGAAAGAAGCTGATTTAATGGACGATTCTCGAAAAATTGTCGTTGCAACAATACATAAATCGAAAGGCTTGGCGTTTGATTCGGTGTATATGCCTGCCTTGGTGAATTATCAATTCCCTCATTATTTTGATCAAACTCCTGAACAAGTTTTAGAAGCGAAACGCTTGTTTTATGTGGCGATGAGTCGTGCGAAAAAGAACATTTATCTTTCCTTTCATACAGCTCGTCAAACGAGAAATGGACAAACAATGAAAGTGAATGTTTCTCCATTTTTGAATGATATCAAATCTTTTTTCACCGAAGAATGTCTTTAAAGTTACGAAACTGTTAACTTCGTTAAAATTTGCAATTGGAAAAATTTAAAAACTTTATTTATGAAAAGCGATTTTCTGTTTTAGCCTTATTGTTGCTATTCAGTATCCTTCGTGTTTATTTGTCAATATCAGTTTCGTCTAATTCACTTTATTCAGAAGTATACATTTTATGGAAAACGGTTGGTTTTTTATATGATGTTTGGTACGTTTTGTTTATTTCAGCAGTAATCTTACTCTTAAGTTTTCTTGTTTCACTCCTTTCCAAGAAAGTTTCCAATATTCTATTTCATAGTCTTGTTTTACTTGTTTTATTTATAGAGATTGGTTTACAACAGTATTATCTGACGATGTTTCAGGCTTTAGACGAATCAGTTTATTACTTTTCGTTGAATGAATTGAAATTAATTATTGGACTTGCTGATAGATTGACTTTCGGTGCTGTTTTTGGAATTTTAGTAATGTTTGCAATCTATTTTGGGTTGATTTTTAGCTTCAAGAAAGTAGCGACTAAACGATCATCTAAAAGGAAATTCTATTTTGCTTTTCTTCTTTTAGGCTTTTTGACGTTCCCTTTTGCGAATTATAGTTCAGAAACGGAAATTGTTCGCGTTGGATTGGTAAACAATAAAACGTCTTATTTTATTCATCGGTCATTAAACTATTTCTTTAAAAAAGAGGAGGGAGAAATTCAAATCAATCCCTCAGAATTCAAAGATTTAGATAAGGATTTTTACCAGCATACATCATCAAATGTCTTGTATCCAGTTTTTCAACCCTTAGCTGATTCCAGTGCATTAGCACCTTATTTCAAAGATTCGGATAAAAAGCCAAACATTGTTTTTGTTATAGTTGAAAGCTTAAGTTCTGAGTTGATTGGAGAAAATGGTAAACAAACAGGACAATTGATGCCGTTTTTAGATTCCTTGTCTCAAGAATCTTTATTTTTCCCGAATACGTTGTCTACTGCTGAACGTACACATAATGTATTGCCTGCAACATTATGTTCACTTCCAAATTCAGTTGACGGAACAGTTTTCCAACAGATTGAATATCCGAATCACTGGTCCTTAATGAGTTTGTTGAAAAAAGATTATTTCTCGCGCTTCTATTGTGGGGTGAAAATGGAATTCATCAATATGCAAGGGTTCATGCGGTTTCAAAAAACGGATTTGCTAAGTGAAAAATGGTCGGAGGAAAATAGAAAGGATAGTGCTCGAATAAAAGCTTCATGGGGATTTCCAGATGAATGTATTTACAGACAATCTGAGCAAGATTTAGAAGAAATTAAAACGAATAAAGCGTTGTTTGATGTGTTTCTAACAATTTCGTCTCATGATCCGTTTAAATATCCGAACCAAGCAAAATGGATTTCATTGGCAAAAAAGAAACTTTCCAAATTGAAGAACAGACAATTGAGAAAAGATTTATTGGCAAACGTTGAAGCAATGGGATCTTATTCCTATTCAGATTTTGCTTTGAGAGATTTCTTCCAAAAATGGAAGCAAAAATATGAATTCAACAACACAATTTTCATTATAACTGGAGATCACGGAACGGAAAGATGTCAAATTGATCCTCTTTCACCGTATAAAGTTCCAATTCTAATTTATTCGCCTTTATTGAAGAAAAGTAAAACAATCAATTCAATATCTACGCATTTAGATTTACCAGTTTCTCTTTTAAATTTATTAAAACAGAAATACAAACAATCAGTTCCAGAAAGCCTGCCGTTTATCGGAAAAGAAATGGATATGAGAGAAGAGTACCATGCCGATCGTTCGATTGTTTTTTCATCAACTCAATGGAGAAGTGATAATGTTTTTTCTAAAGGATATGCCTTAATTGATAATCAATTGTATGATTTGAGAAAGTCAATTCGACCTAAAAAAACAGCGGATAAAGTCAAAATAACACATTTACAGAATCAAATAAAATTGTATCAGAATTTTTCGAGGTATTTGATTCATCAGAATAAATTGGTTCCTCCTGAAATTCACGATCAAGTATTTGGGACAATTGTTTGGACAAAAATAAAGGAATGGAAAGGTGAAATTTTGGCCGAAATGATGAAAGATAAATACATTTTATTGGGTCAAAGTGCTTTCGATAATCAATGGAAAAATATGCGTGTTCAAGTGGAAACAGAAGTGTTTCTTAATTCTGAAAAAGACATTGATTCGATTATGGAAATTGGAATCACAGCAGATTTTCACAAGAAAATGAAAAGGAAATATTTGTTGTTTAAAAACATAAAACCGATTTTAGTTGAGAAATTTAAAAAAGGAAAACGAAATAAATTAAAGTACACACTTGAGTTTTCACCAAAAACTTTTGAGAAATTACGTGGCAAGAAAAAATTGACGTATTATTTTTACAACAGGTTGGATAAAAAACAGGAAGTAGATAATTATTCAATTAAACTTTATTCAGGAAAATAAAATGCTTACAACAACAACGATTTTAACAGTATTAATCAGTTATTTTTTAGTTTTAATTGGAATTGCATATTACACGTCTAGAAATGCTGATTCGGATTCCTTTTTCACGGGTAATAGACAATCTCCATGGTATTTAGTTGCTTTTGGAATGATTGGTGCTTCACTTTCTGGTGTAACCTTTATTTCTGTACCAGGTGCAGTAATCAATGGAAGTATGGGTTATTTCCAAGTAGTTATAGGTTATGTTGTTGGTTACATTGTTATTGCTCAGCTCTTAATGCCACTGTATTATCGATTAAATGTTATTTCGATTTATGAATATTTAAATCAACGATTTGGGAAGATAAGTTATAAAACAGGTGCAAGTTTCTTTTTATTGTCTCGAACTATTGGTTCAGCAATTCGACTTTTTCTAGCAACAGAAGTACTTCAATTATTTCTATTTGAAGATTTAGGTGTGCCATACTGGTTAACAGCCTTGATTACAATTGCTTTGATTTGGATTTACACATTTCGAGGAGGAATTAAAACTATTGTATACACAGATACATTCCAGACTTTATTTTTAATTAGTGCAGTAATTATTTGTGTTGTAGTTATTGCAAATTCGTTGGATGTGAATTTCTCAGAATTGTGGAACAAAATTTCAGCTAAAAATTCGGCGAGCGGAAAATCTTTAACAACGATTTTCTTTTTTGACGACCCTCTTTCAAAAGGATATTTTTGGAAACAATTTATTGGTGGAGCTTTTTTAGCAATTGCAATGACTGGTTTAGATCAGGATTTAATGCAGAAGAATTTGACATGTAAATCAATAGGTGACGCTAAAAAAAATATGTATTCATTTACTGTTGTACTTGTGATTACAAACTTATTGTTTTTAATACTTGGAGGTGCATTGTATGTATACGCTGAAGCGAATGGAGTTGCTTTACCAGCAAAAACTGACGATACATTTCCAATGCTTGCTTTGAATAATTTTGGCCCTATAGCTGGAGTCTTTTTCTTATTGGGAATTACAGCTTCATCGTATGCATCTGCAGATAGTGCATTAGCAGCATTGACAACAGGTTTTTGTATCGATTTCTTAAATTTTTCAAAAAGAGAAGAAAAAGAGAAAAAACGTTTGAAATTATATGTACATATTGCATTTTCTGTTTTGTTTTTATTAATAATTCTTGGGACTAAAATGTACCGTGATTCTAATCCAAATACAGACATTATATCTTTAATTTTAACGATAGCAGGTTACACTTATGGTCCATTGTTAGGTTTATTTGCATTTGGTATTTTCTCAAAAAGAATGCTTAGAGAATATACTGTTCCAATTATTTGTATACTCGTTCCAATCCTAACTTACGTTTTAGACGTATATGATCAAGCATTAACTGGAGGAATTCTAAAAGGAGATGTATATGAAGGTGGATATCAATTTGGTAGTGAATTATTAATAGTAAATGGTTTGTTAACTTATCTAGCTTTGTATGCAATTTCAAAAAAGAACGAAAAGACTGTTTTAAGTTCTTGAGAATGAAAACCTTTAGTATATTGCGTTAAAAAAACAACTATATAAATAAAGTATGAGTAGTTTAATCAAGCGTATACTAATAAACCAATCGACACGAATTATTTTTTTAATTTTTATCTTTTTCGTTTCGATTGTTGTGTATTTTTTGATCTACAATTACAACAATCAAATCAAGTTGTATGAGCAAATACAATATGATCGAATGAATTCAATTGTTCGTACTTTGTCGATCTCTATCGATGGTGATACGCACAATTATTTGATGAAAAAATACAAAACGAAAGATGCTGTAAAAACTAATGAACAAGATCACATCTACTTATCCATTCACAATCGATTAAAAAAAATAGAACAAATAAATCATGTAGGAAGTACAATTTACACTTTAGTTTTCGATAGTACAAGTAATACTTTTCAATATGGAATTTCTTCAACGTCACCGTTTTTCAGACATCAGTACAAAAAATATCCCCCAATTTTAAAAGAGAAATTCAATGAAGGGGCAATTATTCCTCTTTATGAAACAGAAAATGGAACGTGGATTTCTGCCTTTGCACCGATATTGAATAGTGAAAATAAAGTGGTAGCAATTGTTGAAGCGGATGTAAAATTCAATGATTTTATAACGAAAGCAAGAACTAAAATTTTCAAAAGTTTAGCTTTATCAATGGTTTTTATATTGATTGTTGGGTTCTTTCTGTATCGATCAATTAAAAAAATTTTACGAAAGGAAGAAGAGATTAAGAGATTTTTAATTCAACAAAAACATGAAATCGAAGAAAAGAACAAAGATATTGTCGACAGTATCAATTACTCAAAGAAAATTCAAGATTCATTTTTTCCTTCAACAGCACAAATCGACAATAGTTTAAAGGATAATTTTATTTTTTTCAAACCAAGAGATATTGTTTCAGGAGATTTTTATTGGCACTTTGAATTTGATGATGGAAGTCAAGTGTTTGCTGTAAGTGATTGCACTGGACACGGAGTTCCTGGAGCTATGATGAGTGTTATTGGTTGTACTTTACTGAATGAAATTGTTAAAATTAATCACTGTAAAAGTCCGGATTTAATTTTGGAACAATTAGATAATGGGATAGATAAGTTTTTTAAAAATGATTCCAGTGATAACAATCAATTAGATGGAATGGATATTTCCATTTGCTATGTAGATAAAGATAAAAAAATCCTAAAGTATGCAGGAGCATTTCGTCAATTGGTTTTAGTGCGAAAAAATGAATTGACAGAATTTAAAGCGAATCGTTTTCCAATTGGTGGTGGAGGTTTGTATTCGAAATCAAGTTTTGATTTACATAATATTGAAATACAGAATGGTGATCAGTTTTTTATGTTTACCGATGGCTTTGTGGATCAATTTGGAGGTCAAGTTGGAAAGAAAATTGGGGCAAGAAATTTTAAAGACTTATTACTAGAAGTAAGTCGACTTGATTCGAAACTTCAGGAAAAAAGAATTGCTGAATTTTTCTCAAAATGGAAAGGAAAAGTAAATCAAATAGATGATGTACTTATCTTTGGATTCGCATTCAAATAAAAAAAGAATTCAATGAGATTAATTTTACACGACAATGGTTTGCATTTGAGGTTCGCTCCTTTGACATTAACACGTCCAGTTGCAGATTTAAGAGTAGGAATTTTGACAAATGTTGAACGTTGGCAAAAATGGATTCCTGAATCTCAAATTTCATTTGAAACTGAAAATTACTTGGGTAAAAAATTCCGAATTGAATCAAGTTCTGACGCAGTAAGTATAAATTCAGCAATAATCCCTACTGAAAGTATCGCTGCTGCTGTTGTTTCTTTAGATGAAAATCAAGAATTAATTTCTGAAGGTGTTTGGATCGCACGAAGAGGAACTGGTGAGATAAAAGTGTCTTTTAAAGAAATGCATCCAATTGAATTGGAAAATAGATGGGATTTATTTCAAAAAAACGATGAAATACTTGTGGCTGATTATTTTTTCATGACTGGAGGAAGAGAATCACAACATTTATCTGCAACGAATACAGTAATTGGAGATCGATCTTTAATCTTTTTAGAAGAAGGAGCACAAGTAGAAGCCAGTGTATTAAATACAACAGCAGGACCAATTTACATAGGTAAAAATGCCGAAGTGATGGAAGGAAGTTTAATTCGCGGTCCATTTGCGTTGTGTGATGGAGCAGGAGTTAAGATGGGGGCTAAAATTTATGGAGCAACTACAATTGGACCTAATTGCAAAGTTGGAGGAGAAGTTTCAAATTGCATATTTCAAGCTTATTCAAATAAAGGTCACGATGGGTTTTTAGGAAACTCATTGGTTGGAGAGTGGTGTAATTTTGGAGCAGATTCGAATACATCCAACTTGAAAAACAATTATTCTACTATCCGTTCGTATTCATATGAAACAAAAAATGAAATTGAAACTGGTCTAACTTTTATGGGAGTTTGTATGGGCGACCACAGTAAAACAGGAATTAATACAATGTTAAATACAGCATCAGTAATTGGCGTTTCTTGCAATGTATTTGGTGGAGGTTTTCCTGATAAGTTTTTACCATCTTTCACTTGGGGTGGTGTAGAATCAAAAGTTGTATTTGATTTGAATAAAGCGATAGAAGTTGCAAAAGCAATGATGTCAAGAAGATCTGTTGAATTTACTGATGGTGATCAATTGATTTTTGAAACTTTATTCAAATAAACCACGTTTAATTTCATTTGTAAACAAAAAGTGAAAATTGTTGATGCATCAATTGCTTTGAATTGAGAATATTAACGTAATTTTGCCCTCCAAATTTGTATAAAATGAGTTTATTCTCACGAATAAGAAAAAATAAATGGTTTAAGATACCCTACAGAGTCGTTTTATATGGCTTTGCAACTTATGGGTGCTTTCTTACCTTGGTATATTTTGCAATGAAGTTTAATTGGACTCGTGAAGCTGGAAGTGTTGATTCAAACAATCGATATTTCCAAGAAATGAGTGATAAATACAACCAAGATTTCAAAGTGGATAGCGCTTCAATGGTGAAACACCGACTTGAAGTTTTAAATAGAATTGTTTTGTTAAACGATTATCATCCAACGAACGCACAACATATTTTACAAGCTTATCAATCAACAAATGATGAAAAGTTAGCGCTGCAAATGTTAGATATGGTTGATTTACGTATGCAAAAAAACAAAGCATACATGCGTGAATTGCGAAAAATTAACAAAGCAATCAATAATAAAACTGAAACTACAGCATTGAGTGTTTTTGAGTGGATGAACATTGATGAATGGAAGTATTTTAAGCAAGCAGTTTCAAAAGATAAAAAATGGATTGATTCAGCCGCTGCAATCTCAGGTGTTGAACCTAGAATTATTGTTTCGTGTTTAGTTGGTGAACAAGTTCGTTTGTTTAATTCACGTCGAGAACGTTTCAAAAATGCTGTTGCGCCATTAAAAACACTTGCTTTAGAGACAAATCAATCATATGGAGTAACAGGAATTAAAGAGTTCACAGCTGCTGCAATTGAACGTTATTTGAAAGATTCATCTAGCGTTTATTACTGTGGTAAAAAATATGCTCATTTATTAGATTATGATACAAGTTTGAATTATACAAATAAACTCAACGATACGATGTCAGTTCGCATCCAACGTTTGGTGCAATTTGATAATCATTTCTATTCGTATTTGTATGCAGCATTCTTTGTGAAACAAATTCGAAATCAGTGGGCTAAAGCTGGTTATCCAATTGATAATCGTCCAGAGATTTTAGCTTCTTTGTTTAATTTAGGTTACAGTAAATCGAAACCAAAAAAACGTCCAGAAGTTGGTGGTTCGGTATTTAAAATTCGTGAAACAGAATATACATTTGGTTCTGTTGCCTACGAGTTTTATTTCTCTGGGGAAATGTCAGATTTGTTTCCTTACCACAAACAGAAATTCATCGATTAATAAGTTTCTAAAATGTCATTTCGTCAGTGTATTTGAAATGGCATAGCAATTGAACAATTCACTGTTAGGAGGTATTTCACCTCTAATTATACTTTGTGTAATTTTTTTACTGACAGATTGACAAGATAAAAATACAATGAACGATCCATTCGAAAACAATATAGTGATAGATACAATTGAATTAGATGATGCTGATTTCAATCCAAATCTCTCACCAGAAGAAGAAAAAATTCAAAATGAAGAAATTCATCCTGCTTCAATTCCCATTTTACCATTGCGAAACAATGTGTTGTATCCTGGAGTTTTGATTCCGATTTCAGTAGGAAGGGAAAAATCTTTGCGATTAATTGAAAAAGCGAATAAATCGAAGATTTTAGTTGGGGTTATTTCTCAAATGAATCAAGATATTGAAAATCCAAATTTTAGTGATTTAAATAAGGTCGGTACTTTAGCGAAAATCATTCGAATAATGAAATTACCTGATGGGTCAACAACTGTTGTTCTTCAAGGGAAACGCAAGTTTAAAATTACTGATCCAATTCAGTCTGAACCTTTTATGGAGGCGAAAGTGAAATACATCAACGATAAGGTGTATACTTTTGACGATGCAAAATTAAAGGTTCAATTTCAAACGATTAAGACGCTTGCATTAGATATCATCAAGACAAATCCAAACATTCCAGGTGATGCTTCAGTTGTAATTGAAAGTATGAAATCTCCAAATTCGATGATGAATTTCATTTGTTCGAACATGGATGCGGATTTGAAAAAGAAACAAGCCATTCTTGAAGAAACGGACATTTTAAAACGTGCGGAATTAATAATCGAAATTCTAGAAATCGAAGCTCAAGTTGTTGAATTACGTAATCAGATTTCGAATAAAGTGCGTCGTGAAATGGACAAACAACAACGCGATTATTTCCTTCACCAACAAATCAGAACGATTCAAGATGAATTAGGAGACAATCCGCAAGACTCTGATTTCAGAGAAATGGAGGTGCGTTCGAAAGATAAAAAATGGGACGAAAAAGTTGCGAAATTGTTTCAAAAAGAATTGTCTAAATTGCAACGAATGAATCCTCAAAGTGCCGAGTATACCGTTCAATTGAATTACTTAGACACTTTATTGGAATTACCTTGGAATGATTTCACGAAAGACAATTTAGATTTAAAATTTGCTGAAAAAGTCTTGAATCGCGACCATTTCGGAATGGAAAAAGTGAAAGAACGTATTTTAGAATACTTAGCTGTATTGAAATTAAAAGGGGACATGAAGTCGCCAATTTTGTGTTTTTACGGACCTCCAGGAGTTGGTAAAACTTCATTAGGAAAGTCAATTGCAGAGGCTTTAGGGCGAAAATATGTGCGTATGTCTTTGGGTGGAGTTCATGACGAAGCTGAAATTAGAGGACATAGAAAAACATATATTGGTGCAATGCCAGGACGTGTGATTCAGCACATCAAAAAATCACAATCAGCGAATCCAGTTTTCATTTTAGATGAAATTGATAAGTTGGGTAGAAGTAATCATGGAGATCCATCTTCTGCTATGTTAGAAGTATTGGACCCAGAGCAAAATAGTGCTTTTTATGACAATTTTGTTGAAACAGAATTTGATTTATCAAAAGTGTTATTCATTGCAACAGCAAATAATTTATCAACGATTCAAGGTCCACTTTTGGATCGAATGGAAATCATTGAAGTTTCAGGTTATACAGTAGAAGAAAAAGTTGAGATAGCAAAAAGACATTTGTTGCCAAAACAATTGGAAGCACATGGAATTACATCCAAACAATTAACGGTAGATAAGAAAGTTCTAGAACAGTTAATTGACCAATACACAAGTGAGTCTGGAGTTCGTTCTTTGGATAAGCGATTAGCAAAATTAGCACGAAATCGAGCGAAACAAGTTGCATTGGAGGAAGATTTCAAGGTGAAGTTAGTTGCTGAGGATTTGGTGAAATTACTTGGACCTGGAAGAGAAAAAACAAAATACGATTCGAATGAAGTTCCGGGAGTAGTAACAGGTTTAGCTTGGACAAGTGTTGGAGGAGATATTTTATTTATAGAATCATCATTGACTCAAGGAAAAGGGAAATTAACCCTAACTGGAAACTTGGGTGATGTAATGAAAGAATCGGCAGTAATTGCATTAGAGTATTTAAAGTCACATGCATCTTTATTGAAATTGGAACAAGCAATTTTCGATGAGAGAAATATACATATTCACGTTCCAGAAGGTGCAACACCTAAAGATGGACCAAGTGCTGGTATTACGATGTTGACTTCTATTGCAAGTTCTTTCACGAATAGAAAAGTGAAAAAAGGATTAGCGATGACTGGTGAAATTACCTTAAGAGGAGAAGTTTTACCAGTTGGTGGAATCAAAGAGAAGATCTTAGCAGCAAAAAGAGCTTCTATAAAAGAAATCATTTTGTGTGAGCGCAACCGAGTTGATATTGAGGAAATCGAGCAATCGTATTTAAAAGGATTGAAGTTTCATTATGTAAAATCGATGAAAGAGGTCTTGAATATTGCTTTGATATAAGTAGTTTTTCACTATTAGTTTTATTCAGAATCGATTGGTTTTTTCAATTTGGTCTAATTGATGTCGGCTAATTGGCAAACAAGCAATTTAGCAAAATTGGGAATGAAGGTGTAGGATGATTGTCCACTTAGCAAAATTCCAAAATAGTCATTTGGTGGAGTTATTGTCGACTAAATGGCAAACAAGCAATTTAGCAAAATTGGGAAAGAAGGTGTAGGAAGATTGTCCACTTAGCAAAATTCCAAAATAGTTATTTGGTGGATTTGATGTCGACTAATTGGCAAACATGTCTTAAACGCAATTAATTGGACACGATTTTTAATTTATACCTCCCATTTTGAATCAATTTTTACACCTATTGATTCAAGGAATTTTTTCGGAGATCTATAATTTAATCCTCCATGAATTCTTTCGAAGTTATAGAATTT
>JBKDZA010000271.1:0-662 GCA_046308455.1 Fluviicola sp. | reverse complement strand
TTTCAATTGGATCCCACTATTACTCCTCAACCAGGAAAGGATGTTTATTCATATCTGGCTGAACGAAAAGGAATGTCTTTAGAAGAATCGAAACAAATGCACCAACATGTTGTGGACAGAGCCGCAGAAGTAGGTTTGGTTTATAATTACGACAAAGCGATTATCGCAAATTCATTTGATGCCCATCGTTTATTGCACCTTGCAAAACGAAATGGAAAAGGAAATGAATTGAAAGAAAAATTACTCGCAGCTTATTTCACTGAAGGAAAAGACTTTGGAGATAAACAAGTGTTAACTCAATTAGGACTTGAAGTTGGGTTGAAAGAAGAGGACATTCACACTGTTTTATATACAGATATGTACGCCCGTGAATTTCAGGCTGACATCCAAGAAGCACAAGAAATTGGTGTTAGAGGAGTTCCGTTTTTTGTCTTTGATAGAAAATATGCAGTCTCTGGTGCACAACCAATCGAAGCTTTTGTAGAAACAATTCAAGCTGTTCTACAAAAATAAGAACTCTTTTAACCTCAGTTCGATTATAAATTCTTATCAGATCGCCTATAAATGCTCAGATTTGAGGCGAAAACATGATGGATTGGCGAGCCAATTCGAATGTTTTTAACGAAAAAGATGAGATTTTATAGGTGAAAACACTTTTTTTA
>JBKDZA010000270.1:0-2918 GCA_046308455.1 Fluviicola sp. | reverse complement strand
TTGAACTTGAAAATCAAACAATCAGCATGGTTTTAGCTGGGATATTTATCAGTATCAATGCTTTTCAAATCAATTATTTATTCAACAAACACGAGTTTTTAGATAGAAATATTTATGCTCCTTCCCTGTTTTATGTCATCTTAATGTCTTTGAGTCAAACCTTTTATGCCTTTAATTCATTATTGATTGTCCATTTTTGCTGGCTACAGGTCATCCGTTTGTTATTTCACATGCGCCCAGGAGAAGACAACAGAACTCAAGCTTTTAATGCCGCATTGTTTATTGGAATCGCATCTACATTTGTCCCTGCAACAGCTACTTTATTTTTAGGTGTTTGGTTTGCTGCTTGGGCTTTAAAGTCATTTAATTTTCGTGAATGGGTGTTAATGATTTTCGGTTTCTGTTTTCCTTTAGCGAATGCAGCAGTATTTTGGTGGTATTCAGGACATTCATTTGGTCGATCGCTACTTCGCCATTCAAAACTAATTAAATACGAAGATTACATTTTCTATACAACGATTGGTTCTGTATTTGTTTTATTCCTTTTGAGTTTAATTGGAATTCAAATTCGAATCAGAAAAAGTTCTATCCGATTTAAGAAATTGAACCGTGCTTTGGTGATCTTATTAATCTTTTCTCTATTTTTTGGAGTTGCTGAATTAGTTTTTTATCAACAAGTGGAATGGTTCACCTTGATGTTTATCCCCTTAAGTTTCTTCTTCACCTTCGCGTTTATTCACGATTTCTGGAAAAAAGTTGCTACAACGCTTTACTATTTAATTTTGTTAATTACAGTTGGTAAATTTTTCCTCCCATATGCAGTCGGTTTCTGATTCGGAATAACTAACTTTGACGCCAAATAATAGTGAGATTTCATTCTCTAACAATTCTAATTATATGAAATTTGGTGTAGTTACCTTTCCTGGTTCCAATTGTGATGAAGACATGGTATATGTTTTAGAAAACATCATGGGACAATCTGTTGAACGATTATGGCATAAAGACACTGATTTAAAAGGTGCAGACTTTATCGTTTTACCAGGTGGATTTTCTTACGGAGATTATTTGCGTTCAGGTGCAATTGCAAAATTATCTCCAATCATGGGAGAAGTAATGAACCACGCAGCTAAAGGTGGTTATGTAATGGGAATTTGTAATGGATTCCAAATTTTGACTGAATCTGGTTTGTTGGAAGGAGCTTTATTACATAACAATACGCAGAAATTTATCTGTAAAAACGTTTACTTAAAACCTGTTAGTTCAAATTCAGCAATCACAAAAGGATTGGATGTAAATTCAACATATAAAATTCCAATTGCTCATGGTGAAGGTCGTTTTTATGCTGCTGAAGACACAATGAAATCAATTTTAGACAACGATCAAGTATTGTTTCAATATGCAAGCAAAGAAGGCGAAGTTTCAGACGCATTTAACCCAAATGGAGCTTTAAATAACATCGCTGGAATTTGTAATAAAGGACGAAATGTATTTGGAATGATGCCACATCCTGAAAGAGCAGCTGATGCAAATTTAGCAAACGAAGATGGAAAACGCTTTTTTGAATCGATCTTAAAATATTGTTAATCATGCGCGTTTTATTGCTTGGATCAGGTGGAAGAGAACATGCTTTAGCTTGGAAAATTTCTCAAAGTTCACATTTAGATAAACTTTATATCGCTCCAGGTAATGCTGGAACTCGCTTATGCGGAACAAATGTTGATTTATCCGCTGTAGATTTTGATGGAATTAAAAGTTTTGTCATCAACGAATCAATCGATATGGTTGTTGTTGGTCCTGAGGATCCATTGGTGAAAGGAATTTACGATTTCTTTTTGGAGACTCCAGAATTGGCGAAAATTCCAGTTATCGGCCCTTCAAAAGTTGCAGCTCAATTAGAAGGAAGTAAGGATTTTGCGAAAGCATTCATGATGCGTCACAATATTCCTACTGCGAAATATGCAACATTCACAAAAGACACTTTAGAACAAGGATATACTTTTCTAGAAAAAATGAAAGCGCCCTACGTTTTAAAAGCGGATGGACTTGCAGCTGGAAAAGGAGTTTTAATCATTGATAATTTACCAGAAGCAAAAGCTGAATTAAAAAGCATGCTTGCTGATGCTAAATTTGGTGATGCTTCATCTCGTGTAGTAATTGAACAATTTTTATCAGGAATTGAATGTTCTGTTTTTGTAATTACTGACGGAGATTCATATAAAATTCTTCCTGAAGCAAAAGATTACAAACGCATTGGTGAAGGAGATACAGGTTTGAATACAGGAGGAATGGGTGCAATTTCACCAGTTCCATTTTGTGATAAAACATTCTTAGATAAAATTGATAATCAAATCATTATACCAACAGTAAAAGGTTTAAAAGCTGAAAAAATTGTTTACAAAGGTTTCATTTTCATTGGAATTATAAACGTAAAAGGAGAACCATATGTAATTGAATACAATTGCCGTATGGGAGATCCTGAAACTGAAGTTGTCATGCCGCGTTTGAAATCAGATTTATTGGATTTGTTTGAAGGAATTGCTACAAATACATTATCTGAATGCGATATCGTTTTTGATGATAGAAGTGCATGTACGGTGATGATGGTTTCTGGCGGATATCCTGAGAATTACCAAAAAGGTAAAACGATCACTGGAATCAATTCGGTTACAGAAAGTATTGTTTTCCACGCAGGAACTTCTTCAGATGGTCCAGTTGTACAAAGCAATGGTGGACGCGTTTTAGCAGTTACATCTTATGGTAGAAATTTAGAAGCTGCTTTGCAACGATCTTACGATTCAATAGATAAAATCCAATTCGAAAATCTTTATTTCAGAAAAGATATTGGATTTGATGTATTGAAATAAATAAGTAAATCTTACAATTAACATTGGATTTCAAGTAAGCTATTTATTTGTGAA
>JBKDZA010000269.1:0-6709 GCA_046308455.1 Fluviicola sp. | reverse complement strand
CAAAAAATAAAAGTCAAAAAGCATGGGTATAGAGCAAAAAGTATCTTTAAATATGGTCTAGATTATGTGGCAAGCATACTTTTAAACCCTCAGAATCAATCAAATATAAATGTGTTTAAATTTTTGTCATGTAGTTAGATTACCCACACAAATTCATATAGAACCTTTTTAATTTTATTATTTCGTTGGCAACATGTAGAAAATTGTGATAAAGATTTTACATTTAGCTATAATGATGTAAGAGTTAAAAAAGGAATTCCAATAATTGAAAATTATTTTGTGAAAAAATATAAAAATCAAAAATTTTGTGATTCACAAAATTGGTATTCGTTGGATTCGAATTATTTTCATTCAGCAAAAAATGTATTGGTGCGAAATGGAGTTTTACTGTCTGAAACAGACTATTTTAGAATAAATAATGATTCTTCACTTATACTAGTTAATGATTTGATTTATAAATCGAGAGAATATTACTTGGAATTCAAAGAAAATAAAATAAAAATTAGTAATTATTTATTTTTGAAATTATCTAAAAGGTAGGTAATGTGTTCAATTAGTTTCGGTAATGTAATCAATTAGTTTCCGAATCGTACCTCTCGGAAAGTCTGTTTTCGAAAAACAAAGAGTCTAAAGTCGGTAGTGTACTTAATTAGTTGTTTTGGTCATGTGTCAAATGGCGCTTTTGGTAATTTATCGATTTAACTGATTGAAAAACAGCCGTATGATTTCTTATTGGATTTAAAGTTGGTGAGGGTTTAACATCGTTTGATATACAAAAGTTTCTTAGAATTGCTTAAAATTGCAATTTTTAACCTTGTGTATAAAATGGCACCTAAAGATCAACTTTGTAGAAATTGTAAGAGTAAAAACCTTATAAAGAGGGGCAAAAGAGGCAGTGTTCAACGTTTTAGATGTAAAGATTGCATGAGGTATCAGCAAGATGGTTATTGTTATCAGTTGTACAATATAATTGATGATAAACGTATAAGGATGTATCACTCTGAAGGTTTAGGTATTCGTTCCATATCTTGTATTCTGGATTATTCACTCGCCCCGCAGGATTTGTAATCCTGCGGTATCTTAAAATTTATTTTCTCCATTACTTTTTTCCTCATCCCTCGCGCTATTCAATACCCCAGTTATAAAGTCCCCATGGCGCATATATGTTATCAATAAATTGAGTGAAACCAATAAAATTGGTATCAGGTAAAAAGGATACACGAGAGCTTTTAGTCCAAAATGATAAAAAGTAACCCCAAGAACGATTGATAAAAAGACAATTAAAATGGTTAAAGTAATGCGCTGGTTATCCATCGAATAAATTATTACTCTTTGCTTGTTTTCTTCTTTCAAATGAATCGTGGTTTTCGAATTCAAGCCCCAGAGATTCCAATTCGATTTGAAGAAGTTGGAAAAGAAGGAATTTGTAATTTGAATGGTTTTTTCATCCACTAGTTCCACTTTATCTGCTCCAGATATCGAAGCCTCTCTGCGAAATGCATTCATCACCCATTCAGAGGAAACGTTTTCATACAAGGGTGAAAGATTGCGTTTGAGGGTGTGGGTGAATGGAAACATGTAGTTTAAAAATGGTGTTTACTTCTGTTATCAATGAATGTAATTATTTCTAAAAGATTGCCTTCAATTTTGTAGATTAATGATGTTTGCTCAGAAATTACGCATTTTCTAATATTTACTGTTTTAGATTTGGGACACAGCTTTTTATTTTTTCCTAAAAGAAAAATCAATCGATTAATTTCATTTTGAAAATCTAAAACGGGTATAATTCCCCATTTTTCAAAAATAAAATCTACAATTTCATCAAAAGCCAAAAGAGATTCATCCGACCAAATGATTATGTGTTTAGGCATTTTTCAATTTGGTAATTTTGTTTTCAATTCTTTCCATTGCAACTTCATGTGAAATTGTTCTTCCATGTTTTACATCATCCAAACCACGTTCGATGGATGCTTTTGCCTCATCGGATAAATTGCTATACCAATCGTCTTCATCATTACTATTGACTTTTGATAAAAGGGTAAAAACAGCTTCTAAGACACTACTGTCTGTAGTTCCTTCAATCAATTCATGCAAACTCAATTTCAATTCTGCCGTACTCATAATTCAAATATACAATAACTAACAGGAAGTTACAAAATTTTATTCATAAGCTCCTCTTCATTAAACAACATTCCGCAGACTGAGCTGAGTCGAAGTCTGCGAAGTCTTTTCCGTCATTCGAAATTCGCCATCCGTTATCTTATATTCGCCATCCGAAATCCGTCATTCGCTCTTATTATCAAATTTTAATTCCCAGCAAACACACATCATCCACCTGCTCCTGCTTTCCCTTCCACTGTTTGAAATGAAACAACAATTCCTCTTTTTGTTGTGCGGAAGACTTGTCTGATAAGGATGTTAGCAATGAACGTAATCGCTTACGATTAAATTTTTTCACATTTTCACCACCAAATTGGTCTGTGTAGCCATCTGAAAATAAATAAAACTGATCGCCAGATAGGAGTTCAAAGTCGACCGTTTCGAAAATCTTTTCGTCTTTCGAACAATGACCAATCGCATCAGGTCCTTTTTTGTATTCGATTAATTCGCCATCGCGCACCAACACAAGCGGACGACCGGCACCACAAAATGAACCTGTCTTTTTCGTTAAGTTGAACTTACAGAAAACGATGTCCATTCCATCACGTTGGATTCCCTGAGTGAGGTTTTCGTTGAACAACAAAGTCAATTCTTCATCCAATTTCGCGATGATTTTCGCAGGATCAGAGAAGCCTTCCAAACGAATAATTTGACGTAGAAGCGTATTTCCCGCAATGTTTACGAGTGCTCCAGGAATTCCGTGCCCCGTACAATCACCCACTGCGAAATACACATCGTCATTGTGTTGGAAGATCCAGTAAAAATCTCCACTCACAATATCTTTTGGTTCGAAAATAACAAAGGCATCCGTAAACACATTTTGGAAAACGCGCTCATTCGGAAGGATTGAACGTTGAATACTTCCCGCATAACGCATGCTCTCGTGTAAGTACTGCGTTTGTGTTTCCAATTCTTCGATGCGTTTTTGCAAAGAATCAGTTTGTGTTAAAGTACCACTCGACTTTAAACGATTTGTTTGTTTCGAATCCAATAGACTCGGCTCTTCAAGGAGTTCCATTTTACTGGTTTTAAGAAAAAATGTTTGTTTTGATTGTGTGAGTTTTAGAAGGTCACGGCTTCAAAAGTTTCTATTAACAGAAACAGAAGGTCATAATGACCCCTAATCGCATGACAGGATTGTTGCGATAATTCCGGAATTGATATGTAGAAATCTGATTCACGGCACAAAACTATTTATAATTTTTGATTTTCTAGTAAATCGATTCGATTAAAATTAAAAAAGGATCAAATTCTTACTCTTATTCTAGAACTCAAAATGTAATCCTGTAGGGATGGAATTATAGTAAGCTTAAAAGTAGAAAGATGAACTCAACCCCATCGGGGTGATATTATTTGAAGAGTAATGGTAAACTAAAGTTTAAAAACCGCTAAGGCGCGAAGGCGCAAAGAGCTAAACATAAAGAAAAGGAATTAACCACAAAGACAAGAAGAACACAAAGGAAATAAAAATCAAAGCTGTCCCGTCGAGTTTAAAGTTTGCAAAACTTTAAGTATCGAGACGCGACAGCTGAAATCAGTTACAAGACCACCTCCCCCTTTGAGAGCCAGTCCCGATGAATCGGGAGGGGAATGAGGGGGGTGATATAATTACTATTAAAAATCTATCGCTACACGGAACAAAAATGTTCTTCCAGCCGAAGGATAGTAGAAGTTTTCCGTTGTACGAACACCACCATAAATGTATCCAAATGTGTAACCATTGTTCTCAAAAACTTCGTTTATGATGTTGTTTACTGTTGCTCCAACAGTCAGTTTTTCAACAAACTTAACCGGAAGTTCGTAAGACAATCCGAAGTTGTTTACAAAGTACGCATCAATGCTTTTCTCCTCATTTGAAGTGTTGTCCAAGAATTGTCTTCCAACATATTTGCTCGTCCAATTAAAAGCTAAATTCTTTATTGGCATGTACGAAATATTCAATCCAGCAACCGTATTTGGTGAAAAAGCTAAATCCGTATTCGTGTGAACAATTTGATCCTGAATTCCCGTGTCGTAATTGTCAACGTATTCAGTAAACTCTTTGATTTTGTTTTGACTCAAGGAAATGTTACCCGTGATTTTCACTTTCGAAATCGGTTGATATACCAATTCTAACTCGATTCCCGCACGGTAACTTTTGTCGACATTCGTTCTTGTATATCCTCCCACATCATTGATTTCTCCTGTTAAAATCAATTGATTCGCATAGTTCATGTGGTAAAGTGTTAGACTAGACGCAAACTTATTTGCTTGAAAACGGTAACCAATTTCCGCGTCAAATAGTTGTTCGTGTACAGGTTTTTTACCTCCAACTTCTTGTCTGAAATCGTCACGAACTGGCTCACGATTCGCTACAGAATAACTTGCAAATACTTTGTTTTTCGCATTGATTGTGTAGTTCAAACCTGCTTTTGGATTGAAGAAGTTGAATGTTGACTTTTCAGTCATTTCTTGTAAGCTTCCATTTACTTCTGATGTACCCAAATACGTGTATGCAATCATGCGGTATTGTAAGTCAACAAAAGCCGTCAATTTTTTCCAAGTATAAGTTGAACGCAAGAAATTTGACAACTCACTTTTTTGTGCTGTATTCAAATAATATTGCTCATTGATTTCAGAGTTTGAAGCAAATCGTGCCCAAATTACTTCTCCAAAATGTTTTCCTTCGTAGTTGTTGATTGCTCCACCAAACACAAAGTTCAAGGCTTTTTTCTTGTATGTCAATGAGTAAACAGTTCCATAAAAATCATTGTCCAACCATTTTCTACGAATCAAATCTGTTGATGTAGTGGTGTCAGTACCTGTGATTACTGATGGAAGTCCATAATCAGCTAAATCTTGTCCAGCTTTGTACTCTTCGTAATATCCTTTTCCAGTGGTATAATGCGCAGAAATATTTGCATTTAAATTCGTGTTGAATGCATGCGAAAAGTGTAATTGATAGTGGTTTTGATTGTAATTGTCCACTTGATTTCCGTACGTGTAAAAATTGTATGTTCTGCCTGAATTCAATAGATTCGCCCGTTCAGCATCGGACAAAAAGTTGCGATCTGCGTAGGCATTCATTTCATCCACTGAACCTGTAATTCTACTTTCAGGAGTTCCATACCAACTTTGGTAAGTGATTTCTTTTCCTGCAAAAACATTCGCTTTCACAACAGATTTTTTACCGACCCATGAACCAGATAAAAACAAAGATTTCAAATCGGATGAAGCACGATCGATATAGCCATCCGAAACGATGCGTGATAATCTTCCATCGAAATTGAAACCTTTATTCAACGTTCCAGTTCCAAATTTTACCGTGTTTTTTAATGTTCCAAACGAACCAATTGCATTGTCTGTTCCAACAAAAGCCTTCGGGTTGATGTTATCTGTTTTGATATTGATACTTGCTCCAAAAGCGGCTGCTCCATTTGTGGAATTTCCAGCACCACGTTGTAAATCGATGCTTTCAACTGAAGACGCAAAGTCGGGCATGTTGACCCAAAAAACACCATGAGATTCTGCATCGTTGATTGGAATTCCGTTTACGGTAACATTCGTTCGCGTTGGGTCCACACCACGTATGCGAACACCTGTGTATCCAATTCCGGCTCCAGCATCTGAAGTGGTAACTGCATTCGTTGTTCCTTCTAACAAAATGGGTAAATCTTGTCCAAAGTTGTTTTTTGCCAAATCTTCTTTGGATATTTTTGTGACAGTTGTTGGTTCACCAGTAACACGCGTTGCACTTACTTGAATTTCTTCGATTGCATATGCATTCACACTTAAAACTGTTTTTTCTGGCTCTTTCGGATTCAGCGTTAAGACTTGTTTTTTGGACAAATATCCTGAACTTGAAATCAAAGCCTGATAGCTAGTTTGATCTGCTTTTTTGAGTTCGAAAACATAGTTTCCTGTTGCATCGGTTTGGGTGGTAAGTAAACTTTCCTCAAGTTTCACGGATGCTCCGATAATTGGTTCGCCAGATTCAGATACGACCACGCCTCGCAATTGATTTTGTGCGCTGAGCGAAAATGGTAAAAGAAAAAGTGTAGTTGTAAAGCATTTAACTGCTTTGTTTTTGAAAATTCTTGTTTTCATTTAAAAATAAATTAACAAGAACAAGGGGCCAATTCTTATGATTAAACATATTATTGACTTGTTTCTTCCCTACGCACGTACTAACGTGACAGGTTCAACGGGTATAATCTCAGCTCCGAAAACGGGGCACCCCTTAGAGACGGTGTAAAAATACACATTAATTGAAAATTGAAAACGTAAAATGGAAAAAGACTTGATAATTATGAATTATCAACGATGAATTATTAAATTTTAGGGTTACCAACTTAATTCGCTTTCTAAAGTAAACCGTAAAAAGATTACGTTCTGTGCATGTAATTTTGTCTAAAAATAGTGATTATGAAGACAAATCGTGGACTTTCGAGGAATGAATTTTTATCAAAATTTGGCACAAATGAACAATGTATTAACTTTTTGATTGAACAAAAATGGGGAAATGGTTTTGTTTGTAGAAAGTGTAAACATACCGAATATCGTTCGGGAA
>JBKDZA010000268.1:0-9491 GCA_046308455.1 Fluviicola sp. | reverse complement strand
CTGGAGAAACTTTAGATTTGATAAATCTTTCCCTTAAAAAGCGAAATCAAATATGGGAAATACTCAATCCAGAAGGAAATTCAGATACAATTGTTGAAGGTAAAGCCCCTCAATTAACTTTAAATGTTCTTGGAAAGGATGGCTTATATACAGTAAAAGTATATGATAATAAAAAAGAATTGGAAAAAAATGTTGCCTCCTATAAACTAATTAAAGTATCAGCTATTAGAGGAAAAATTGTTATTTACAGCAACCCTTTTTCATGGAAATCATTCCCTGTAAACATTGATAATCAATATTTTACTGGCAGTCACTTGGTTCAATACAATTTACCTTACGGTGTCCATTCTATCAAAGCATCATGTGTGTATTACACTGGAGGACCAACTCATTATTTGGACACTGTTATAACTGTAAACTCACAAATAACGCAATATCTTTATTTAAATTAATTCAACGTCATTTAACTAATTTTTTAAGTTTTTTGACTGATAAATTAAGTTTTATATTACATAAGAAAATTCATTGAGCTCATTTAGAAAAAAAAATAATAATCGAAAAAAAACTGCTGGATACAATCTAACGCCTTTACTAATAGTAGCTGGCGTTATTGGAATATTTTTATCTATTTATATTGCTTATCGTGCTTCAATAAGTGAACAGAAATTATTTTCAATAAGTCTTACAACTTTAATAGCTGGTCTTTTATTCGAAAGCATCAGAGTTTCGGGAAGTTGGAAAACAGTTGCTGGAATTTTTGCTGGATCATACCTCCTAAGTTTAATTGCTTTCCTACCAGAAAAAAATGAACCTATTTATAATTTCGAATACCACATTAAGATTTGGCCGTATTTATTTATTGTAATTTTTGCTTTAATTTTTGGAGCAACTTTTAAAGAAAGGTTAACTACAAAATTAACAGAAGGAACTTCACTTCTTTTATCTCTTTCATTAGTTTATTGGTCTGTTGATTATGGATTTACAAGCTACCATAATTGGTTTGCATATTCTCTACTAACGTTATCGTCTATATTGACACTTTTTTCAATTGTCAATGCACTTACAAACATACATTTATCTAGAACTATTCGATTAACATTGAGTATCTGGAGTACTATTATCATGTTTGCATTTGCACTTGACAATATTTTTCGAGTGTTTAAAAACCCAGATATTGAAAGTTTATACCTATCAGAAGGTCTAATTATAGGACTTCAATTTTTCTTATTAGGAGTATCAGCTGTATACATTATGCAAAACTATATGTTGTTAATTACTATCTTACCGAGTAAAAACGGCAATTATAAACGTGAAATAAAAAAGTATAAACAAAACCATTTGGAGAGATTCTCAGAGAATCAAGTTTCATCTCAACATTCAATACTCTGCATCTTTTATACTTTATCTTTTTATGGTTTAAATTATAAATTTCAATTTTTACCCAGACATACAATGATATGGTTTGTGTTTTTAACATTCCCACTATTTCTAAAACTAATTGACTTAATCGTTTATGGAAGAAAAAACTATAGATAACTCGGTTTTAATAAAATTAGTTCGAAAAATGATTTTTTTAGTAGATTCGTGTTTTGTCCTAAATATTATAACTAAAAACTATGGCGGAAATTACAGCAAGTGAAAAATTGATGGAACTAATTTTCAAAGGACTAGACCATGGAATTTATTCAATTAAAGATGGAGATGGTCCATTAATTCCATTTGTAATTACACAAACAAATGGTGAAATTGAAATGAAAAGATTTATGGCAGAAACTATAGAAGAATCTGTTTCTCAAGCTAAAAAATATCTCAAAGAGTTGTCTGAAAAACCTGAATTAGCAATTATGGCTTATGATGGAATGTTAACTATTGAAGGAATAAAATACGATGCAATTATGGTTGATGGTTATGAAATAAATGATAGTAAAGGCTATTGTTTCGCTCAAAGATATAAACCTAAAAAGTTTCTTTCTCGATTTAAAGAAATTGGAAATACTGCATTTATTGACGAGTTTGAAAATATTTTGACTAAATAACAATGACCAGAACAATAATTAATAAAATTCTAGTGCTATTTTTTAATTTTTTCATCTGTTACTTTTTGTTTTCTTCTTTTACCTTTCAAGCTTTTTGAGAACTTCGTGCCAATCGCAGATTCAAAAGGCTTACTTACCTCTTTGATTTCAGTTGTTGGAGTGATTAATTGGTATTCGATTACACCAGAAATGATATCGTCCGACTTTAAGGTGTCGATGGATTTTTCTTTTACGACTAACAATTGATTGAACAAATATTCGCCAGTTGGTAAACAGTAATAGTAATTTCCTTCTAGGTCTTTTTTGCGTACCAATTTTTCTTTCGGATAAGTCATCCCTCCTATTTCTTGAATTTGGTCGGTGTTGTCAAATTTATTTCTAACCAAAACTGGATCATTTTTCTTCTCAGAAACAATCAAAAAAGAACCTTCAGGAACGTAAATCACCGAATTTACCATCAAACTTCTAGTTGATTTCTTTAAGATTGATTTTGTGCTGATGTCATTTGTTGTTGTGTATGAAACACTTTCAACACCATTAAACCCCTCAAAAACAGGAATCAGTGTGTCTGAAAAAGTAACTTTATAGTTAGTTGAAATTACATTTAATTGCGGACTAACAACTTTAAGTGTATCTCGTTCTATATCAATCAACTCCTCAATAGTAACAACATCTGTTTTTACCTTTTTTTCATTGTCAATTATAGAAATGAAAGTACCAACTGGAACTATATTTTCTTCAGAATGACCATAAAAGAACTTTTTATTGAATTGAGTACTTGTTGTTTTATCATCAAATTTCAAGTTTGATGTTTCTATTTCATTTGCAGTTTGAGTAGATTCAATTGTTTGATTTCCCCTAACATTTTTTTGACTTGAATTGTCTTGATTATTTGTTTGTTTCGAATGTTTTTCTTGCTCTTTCTCAACTAGCAACTCAACATTCGACTCCGTTTTAGCTTCCGAATTTGATCGAAGAAAATACGTTAAACTCAAAGCACTAATTAAAATAACTGTCGCTATGATAAAGTAATTCAGCTTCTTGTAGAAATAATAATTAGAGCTAGCCTTCATCACTAAATCACGTTGGTGTGCTCTTTGTGCAGCTTGTTGAATTGAACGATGCGTGAACAATTCGTCTTGTAAATCCGTGTTGTATAACAATTCTTTTTCAAAAGCTTCATTTCCTTCAACAGACAAATCGCCCGACAAATACAATTCAATTAATTTATTCCAATCCTTTTCCATACTTAAAAAATTGAAAGATTAATTGATTCTTCTTCGTTTTGCATCAGTTCTTTGGCCTTTTGAATGCAACGGTATTTTTGAGCTTTCACCACTTTGTCGTTACGTAAGCCAACTATTTCAGCGATTTCTTCCATGCTTTTCTTTTCACCGTAAAATAGTTTCAAAATAGATTGACATTGTTCGCCAATTTTGGTCAACACATTTTCAATGGATTTCAGTTTCATTTCTTTTTGCATCCATTCCGATTCTACTTCTTGAATTTCAATCACTTCTGTAATATGTGGATGCTTATTTTGTTTACGTGACAAATTGTACCACAACAATTTACAGGTGTTTTTCACATAGTAAACTGGCTCAACATTTAACTGAAAATCAGGTTCTTCAACCTTGCGGATATAAATCAAAAGTGCTTCTTGAAATAAATCTTCAGCAGTAACAACATCACAACCGATACTTTGCAAAAAGCGTTTTACCTCCGGCCATTTTTTGTAGAGCTGGTCGAGTTGTTTTTCCGTATCTGTTTTTTTTCTTGAAAAGAAACTCATGAAACTATTTTCTTCTAAATGTTGAAAGTTTAGAAAGGTAAACAAAAATATTTGATTTTTTTTGTCATAAGACAATTGAGTAAATAGGAAGAAATAAAAATTAATCGCATCTTTTTTGAAATCAATATTTAATTCTTACTTACCTCAGACTTCTTTTCCATATGGAAAAGTCTTCGTCTTCATCCCGTATACGGGATTCTTTCATCGCTTAAAAAGTAAGCAAAATCCCGATAGCTATCGGGACTAGGCCTGTATAAAAAAGTTTTGAAAAACCACATTTCGTTCCACTGCCAAAACCGAAACTCCTAACTTTGTTACCGTGGACGATTTTGACTTTCCAAGCCAAAATGTCTACGACAAAGTGTCGTCAAACAGCAGTTTTGTCCACGTTTCACTACATTTGTTTTTCTAAACCTTTTTTCTAAGGGCCATTTTAGTCAATCGAAAGATTTTAGTTCAACATTTTTAATATGACTTATTGTTTTTATTGTATAAGATTTCAATAAAATAAGCCAATTTATACCCGTTTTTTAATTAAATTTGTTCCCTTTACTAGAAAAATAATGTGGAATAAAGTTGCCAATATAATACTCAGAAATCGTTTCTTAATTTTAGGAATCTTTGCCTTACTTTCAGTTTGGTTCGCCTATTACACAATAACAGGACTTAAAATTGACAACAAGTATGGTAATATGTTGCCTGAAGATACTGAGACGCAACAAACATACAAGAAGTTCAAAGAAATGTTTGGTGAAGACGGCTCTACTCTTGTTATTGCCGCTCAAGACGATGATTTATACACCAAAGAAAAGTTCCTTAAATGGAAAAAACTAGGCGACAGTATCCTAAAAATGGATGGTGTTACGGGTGTTATTTCTGAAGCCAAATTAATCACTCTGATAAACGATACTGTTAATCAACGATTTATACCAAAACCAATTTTCACAGATACTAGCTTTAAGGAAAAATCGATTGAAAAGATAATTGAAGAAATTCGCTTAAATCCAATTTACAACGGCTTATTATACAACGATTCTGCAAAAGTTACTCTAATGATGGTTTCCATCAAAGAAGAATATCTGTTGAATAAAAAGAAACAAAAAGTTGTTTTAGATATAGAAGAATTAGCGCAAACGTACGACAAAGATTTTGGTGTGATCCATTTTGCGGGTCTACCTCACATGCGTGTTTTAATTGGGAAAAGAGTTTTGAGTGAAATGTACATTTTCATCGGACTTTCAATTTTGGCGTCTTCGATTTTAATGTACTTCTTCTTCCGATCGTTCAGAGTTACAATGATCTGTAACATCGTTGTTTTGGTAACGGTTTTATGGTCATTAGGAACAATTGGTCTATTGGGTTACAACGTTTCTATCATGATGGCATTAATTCCGCCGTTAATGATTGTAATTGGAATTCCAAACTGTATTTACCTCTACAACAAGTACCATCAAGAATATCAATTACATAGAAATAAAGCGAAAGCACTTCACCGTACGATTCGTAAAACAGGTGTTGCAATGTGGTTAACAAACGTAACGACGGCTTTAGGTTTCATGACTTTCTTGTTGGCGAGTTCACAAAAATTCTTTGAATTTGGTGTGATTTCTTCATTGAACATCATGTTGTGTTATGTCGTTTCATTGTGTTTAATTCCAATATTCGCTTCGTTTTCTAAGAATCCATTGGATCGTCATTTAGCACATTTAGATCGTAAATATGCTGTTGGAATCATGGAGAAATTGGTTGTAATTACAGCTAAATACCGCCCATTAGTTTACGTTATAACAATTATCGTTACTGTTGGATCAGGGATTGGAATTTATTTCATGAAAGTAACCGGAAACTTAACGGGTGATTTACCAGCAAAGGATCCAATTCTCAAAGACATCAAATTCATTGAAGCAAATTTTGGAGGAGCAGTTCCATTTGAAGTATTGATTGATTACAAACAAAGTGGACGTTTATTTGACAATTCAACTCTAAGTCAAGTTGAAGAAGTTCAAAACATGTTCGCTCAAGATACACTCTTTGCGAAAAGTATTTCAATTGTTGACTTTGTGAAAGCTATCAACATGGCGTATTACAACAACGATCAATCTCAATTTAAATTAATTGCGACACGAGATAAGTTGCGATTGAAAAAGTATTTAGAGAAAATTGGCAAGGAAAATAATTCGCGTTTTTCGTTAAATGAAGTTGTTGATACCAACAGACATATCATTCGAATCCGAACTTCTATGCGTGATTTAGGATCCTACGAAGTGGCTGATCATGTGCGCTTAATCAAGCACAATATCGATAGTATTATGAACCCGGATAAAGCGCAAATAGAGAAATACTATGAGAAAGCTTTGAAAGGTAAAAAAGTGTATTACGATTCTATTTTTGATAATTACAGTTACATTTTCAATTCGATGACAGCTGAAATTTCAAAAGGGAACGATGATTTACAGTTGAAATTTGATACGGATCCAAGTATAATCAAGACGTATTATTCAAAAGCAAACTTTAACAATCAACTGCGAACGGCAATTGACAATGAATACTACGATGTTGAATTAACGGGAACGTCTGTTGTTGCTTCCGAAGGAACACAGTACTTAGTGAATAATTTATTGTCAAGTATCGTTTTTGCGGTTATTTCAATCGCCTTGTTGATGAGTGTGTTATTTTACTCATTTAGAATGGTTGTTGTTTCGATGATACCGAATTTAATTCCAATGGTATTCACCGCAGGAATTATGGGATGGTTTGGAATTCCATTAAAACCTTCAACATTATTGATTTTCTCTATCGCTTTAGGAATTACAGTAGACAATACGATTCACTTCTTAGCACGTTATAGACAAGAATTGAAATTGAAAAAGTGGGATTTAAAAGAATGTGTCGCGATTTCAATTCGTGAAACTGGATTAAGTATTATTTATACTTCCGTTATTTTATTCTTCGGATTCATTGTATTTATTTTCTCTGATTTTGGTGGAACGCAAGCCCTAGGTTATTTATCTGCGATGACTTATTTTGTAGCATTATTTACAAATTTGGTGTTATTGCCTTGTTTGTTATTGAGCTACGAAAGACGCATTACAACAAAATCATTTATCGAACCATTGTTTGATGTTTACGATGAAGAAAGCGATGTCGATTACGATCAAATGGTAATCAAAAGTGAAGAGGAACTTCCTAATTTTGATTAATTAGTTATGAAAGGAATTATTTTAGCAGGAGGATCAGGTACGCGTTTACATCCATTGACATTAGCTGTCAGTAAACAGTTGATGCCAATCTATGATAAACCAATGATTTATTATCCGCTTTCAATTTTAATGCAAGCCGGAATTAAAGAAATCTTAATCATCACAACTCCTCATGATTTACCTCAATTTCAAAAATTATTGGGAAATGGAAGTCATTTAGGATGTCAATTTGAATACGCAATTCAACCAGAACCAAATGGTTTAGCTCAAGCTTTTGTAATTGGTGAACAATTCATTGGAAACGATAGCGTTGCCTTAATTTTAGGAGACAATATTTTCCATGGTGTTGGAATGGATGAACTGTTGAAAGAAAACGTCAATCCTAGTGGAGGTGTTGTTTATGCATATCATGTAAGTGACCCTGAACGATACGGAGTTGTTGAATTTGACTCAGAAATGAACGTTGTTTCAATAGAAGAAAAACCAAGTTCTCCAAAATCACATTATGCTGTTCCAGGTTTATATTTCTACGATAATTCTGTCATTGAAATTGCTAAAAACTTACAACCTTCAGCACGAGGTGAATATGAAATAACTGATGTGAATGCCGAATATTTAAAACGCAATCAATTAAAGGTCGCTGTTTTAAGTCGTGGTACTGCTTGGTTGGATACGGGGACTTTTACTTCATTGATGCAAGCAGGACAATTTGTTCAAGTTATAGAAGAGCGACAAGGTCAAAAAATTGGATGCATTGAAGAAATCGCATTTAGAAATAACTTCATTACTAAAGAACAATTGAAACAATTAGCACTTCCGCTTGTTAAGAGTGGATATGGAAGTTATTTACTTCAATTGATAGATTGATATTGACTAATTAATGAAAGAATTACACCAATACACACAGTTTTTAGAACAGAAAGTAAATACCTTTTCCTTTCCAAACGAACCGAAAAACCTGTATGATCCTTTACGTTATTTTTTGACAATCGGAGGAAAAAGAATGCGTCCGATTCTGACATTAATGAGTGCAAATTTGTTTGATGTTTCGAAAGAAGAGGCTTATTCTGCTGCGATGAGCATCGAATTGTTTCATAATTTTTCGTTGATCCACGATGACATTATGGACATGGCTCCAGTTCGAAGAGGAAAAGAAACAGTTCACGAAAAATGGAATTCCACAATTGCAATCTTATCTGGTGATGTTTTATTAGTGAAAGCTTATGAACAGCTTTCTCATTATACAGATGACCGATTATCGGAATTGTTTACACTTTTCAATACAACGGCCAAAGAAGTTTGTGAAGGACAGCAATTAGACATGGATTTTGAACAACAAAATACCGTTGAAATTTCGGAATACATTGAAATGATTCGCTTAAAAACTTCAGTTCTTTTAGGTTGTGCGTTAGAATTTGGAGCTATTCTAGGTCGACAAGATGAAGCAGTAAAAAAAGCCTTGTATAATTACGGTGTAGAATTGGGAATTGCTTTTCAAATTCAAGATGATTTATTGGATTTATATGGTAATCCAGAAACGTTTGGAAAACAAATTGGCGGTGATGTTCTTTCACACAAGAAAACATTGTTGTGGCTAGAAGCTGAAAAACTTGATTCAACTGTCATCGAAAAAGTAAAATCGGAAAGTGATCCAGTTAAAAAAGTTGAATTGGCTCGCGAACTATTTTCTCAATGTGGAGCAAAAGCTAAAACCGAAGAAGAGAAAACGTTTCACTACAACAAAGCAATACAATCATTAAACTCATTGAATCTTTCAAAAGAAAAATCTGATCCATTGTTTCAATTGGCTAATTTTCTTTTAAATAGAGCAAATTAAATATTCATTTTTTTGAAATTCTGGCATCAAACTTGTTAACAGCTTGTTAAAATTTTTATATGCGATTCTCAATTTTACTTTCAAGTTTAATAATTCTATCAGTTGTTTCATGTAAGAAATATGAAGATGATCATTTCATTCGTTTAAGAACAGCCAAACATCGTATTGAAGGTACATGGAGATTGAATGAGATTGAATTAAATGACGGAACTGTGATTCGAAATGTCAATGCTGAAAATCTAATTTTCACACGTAATGGCGAATACATTATTCAAAATGGTGGATTTACAACTTTAGGTTCTTGGAGTTTTATCAATGACAAAGAATCGATTTATACACGAATTAATCAATTTGGCTTTACAGAAGAAAAAACTTATGCCATTCAAAAGCTTTCGAACAATCGAATGACATTACTTGAAAACACAGGTACAATCCTAAGATACAAGGCCTTAAATTAAATGAAAAAAACATTACAATAAAATTATTTTTTTGAATCACCCATTTAGTTCCCCTTCCAATAAATACCAAGGTTTTTGATTCATCATTCTTTCAAGAAATTTAGAGAAAGAGATTCCTATGAACGCTTTTCGATTGAATTTAAAGAAAAACTCATTGATGTATTGTTG
>JBKDZA010000267.1:0-11501 GCA_046308455.1 Fluviicola sp. | reverse complement strand
AGGAAAACATCATTTAACAATTATCAATGCTGTTGCTTGTAAATTAGTCTATCGAATATTTGCTGTTGTAAAAAGAAATGAACCATACGTAAATTTAGTAAGGTAAAAATTTGGAAAAGTCTTAGAATACACAGATTTTTTTGATGTCAGGACGACAAAATTGCACAGATAGAACGCAAGCAATCGCTGATTACTCAGATTTTTTAATCGTTAATAATTGAGAATTGAAATTCTTAAAGCGCTACTTTTTCTTTGAACACTTCCATTTTTGGATGGTTTTCAAGTGCTTCAGAACCAAAGAATAAAGCTTTTTTACATTTTGTACGTTCGAAAAACAATGCTAAATGTGTTAACGCCACATTCATTGTACCACTTAAATCAATTTTGTGAATAGGAACATTTCTCTCATCAAGAACATCTCTTAAGTCAGTGATTGCCTTATCAAAATTATGATTTTCGTGGAAAATAACAGCTGCGTCAATTGTGTCAAATTCAGCCTCATCGTCGCCTTTGAAATGAATAATTTCAAAACCTTTCGCAGATAGCCAACTTGCAACTGAAGCGCCAAACTTTGTGTTTTCCTGTACGTAAACTGAAGAAATCAGTGAATTCATGTAATCTTTTGGTATTATTCTGACTTTAAATCAGGGCGCAAAAATACGACTTTCTTTTTGATAAATTGATTATTAATGGAAATAAAACTAAACTTTAAGCAAAAGTTAACGATATCCCAAAATTTTCAAATAATCATCTGCTGTTTGTTCCTCTGAAAATAAAGAAGATACGATTTTACCTTGCTCATCTCTTTGAATCAAAATGTGCTTTGGTTCAGGAATTAAACAGTGCTTCAATCCTCCAAATCCACCGATTGTTTCCTGGTAAGCTCCTGTATTGAAAAAACCAATATACAAAGGTTTATTTTTATCAAATTTTGGAAGATAAATCGCATTGGAATGTTGCTCCGAATTGTAATAATCGTCCGAATCACACGTCAAACCACCTAATAAAACACGTTCGTAATCATCGTTCCAACGGTTTACTGGTAACATAATGAAACGCTGATTGATTGCCCATGTATCTGGGAGATTCGTCATAAAAGACGAGTCAATCATATTCCATTTTTCACGGTCATTTTGTTGTTTTTGGTGCAAGACATTAAAAATTGCTCCACCACTTTCACCAACAGTAAACGATCCGAACTCTGTGAAAATATTTGGTTCCTCGATTTCATTGTCTGAACACACACGTTTCACTTGCATTAAAATTTCACGCACCATGTAGGCGTAGTCGAAATCGAAAGCCAATGACTTTTTGATTGGGAATCCACCTCCAATGTTCAATGAATCTAAGGTTGGACATACTTTTTTCAAGTCGGAATAAATACGCAAACATTTCGTCAACTCATTCCAGTAATAAGAGGTGTCGTTGATTCCAGTATTGATGAAAAAATGCAACATTTTAATTTCAACGCGCGGATTATCTTGAATAAATGCTTTGTAAAATGGAACGATTTCACGATAACGAATTCCAAGACGTGAGGTATAAAACTCAAATTTTGGTTCTTCTTCCGATGCAATTCGAATTCCGATTTTTATTTCATTGTCGCCAGTAGCGTTCAATAATTCGTGGATTTCAGTCGTATTATCGACAACCGGAATCACATTTAATTTTTTAGAATCGATTAATTTCGCAATGTTATCGATGTATTTTGGTGGTTTAAAACCGTTACAAATAACAAAACTTCCTTCTTTTAATTTTCCAGTTTCTAGCAGTTGATTCACGATATCGATATCAAATGCTGAAGAAGTTTCGATATGCACATCATTTTTCAAGACCTCATCTAAAACAAATGAGAAATGAGAAGACTTTGTACAATACGAATAGAAATAATTTCCAGAATAACCCAAGTTACTCATTGCTTCACGAAACCATCCTTTTGCACGTTGAATATTATTTGAAATTTGAGGCAAATAATTGAATTTTAAAGGCGTGCCGTATTCACTGATCAAGCGCATTAAATCAATTCCATGAAACAATAAACGGTCGTCGTCTTTTAATTGAAATTCATTTTGCGGAAAATCAAAGGTTTGATCAATTAAATCAATGTATTTAGTTCTCATCTATTCTTTATTCAAATCATCATACGCATTCGTCAACAAAAGGTTTAGAATTGCGGTACAAATTTAGAGTTTTCTATTGGAGTTTTCTATTGTTAAAAAGGAAAAGAGTATTTTTTTCTGAAAAACAAAAAAGATATTCTAAATGCTTTTATCTTTGCGTGCAACAATTGAATTTTATAAAAGATGAATGTACCTGCAAATTTAAAATACACGAAAGACCACGAATGGATCAGTGTTGATGGTGATGTAGCAACAATCGGTATTACTGATTTCGCTCAAAGTGAATTAGGCGATATCGTATTCGTTGAAATCGAAACGGTAGGTGAAACAATGGATCAAGAAGAGGTTTTTGGTTCTGTTGAGGCTGTTAAAACTGTATCTGATTTGTTCATGCCAGTTTCAGGAGAAATCATTGAATTCAACACAGCATTAGAATCAAACCCTGAAGCGGTAAACAGCGATGCTTACGGTGAAGGTTGGATGATTAAAGTTAAATTAACAAATCCTTCAGAACTTGATGGACTTTTGGATGCAGCAGCATACCAAGCGTTGGTTCATTAATTAAAATAAAATTTAAAAAGGGCTTTCAAATTGAAAGCCCTTTTTTTATGGATTTTCTTTCCAAATTTTATCGTGGTTTTCCAAATAAGTTGGAATTGCTGCAGAACCGTACCAAGGGTACAACTCAACCCGTAATAGTTTTTCTTTTATTGCAGGATCTGTTTCCAATAAAAGTTGTGCCTCTTCAATTGTTTTTACATTTAAAATAAACAAGCCTCTAAAATCAGATTTATTCGTTCCAAAAGGTCCTGCAATTGTTAGTTGATTTAATTCAGCCAAGCGACGAATATTTTCTAAATGTCCAACAAAACAACTATCAATAAAATGTTTATTCTTTGTTTTGTTTTTGCCTGTTTTTAGAATTACTAAAACATACATTTTCATTCCATATTGATCCGCATCTAATTGTTTTGCCAATGTCGAATCATAACTGGGATTGGAATTTTGTGCATTTAAACCATTCAAAAAGTAAGCAATAAATAAAACTGTAAGCGTGTTCTTCATATTGAAATATTGAGATTGTCACAAATTTACATTAAAAAATATGGCAACAAAAAAAGCTACCAAAATGATAGCCTTTCTTGAAACATTATTCATGTTTATTGCTAATACTGAAAATAGTTTGATTGTTGTTTAAAGTTATCGTAATCTTGTTGCTGTTCAACAGTTAAATACATATTGATTTTTTGATCCATTGTCCTGTAAGCAACAAATCTTTTTTCTCCTTTTTGAGATTCCTCTATGTCAACGCGAGCATTTACCTCTTTGATATATTCATTCGTTTCATAAAGAATATTCATGATTTGCATGCTAGTTGGTTCACTTAAAGAGAAATACGCTTTAATTTCATTCGATTGACCAACAACATACTCCTTCGAATAAGTTGGAGCTGTTTGTGAAAAAGCTGTTTGTCCGAAAAAACAAAGTATAAATAGGATTGCTAATTTTTTCATTTTTATTTTTTTTTAGAGTAGAGTTAAAACTTCTTAATGTGATACAACTATTTTGATGATTTCTTTTTGATTGTTTTCTTTTTCAATTTCAACAAAGTAGATTCCATTTGCATAATTTTCAACATCTAATGGAGAGATTGTTTGTCCTTTTTTCAAGTTTAAAACTATAGAATAAATCAATTTTCCAGAGTTATCTTTAACTGATAAAGTAGCTTCCTGTTCACTTCCATTAGTGATAACGAAGTTCATTAATGTACTTGCTGGATTTGGATAGCTAATTACATTCCATTCATTTGAAGAACACACAAAAGCAATTGGATTATAAACAGTTGCATAACCATTGATGTCGATTTGTTTTAGTCGATAGTATCTCTTTTCGAAAGATTTCAAATCATTCGTTTTAAAAGAATATTCTGTCAACTGAGATAAATTCCCTTCACAATCAACTGTTCCAAGTGTTTTCCAATCAGTTTCATTTTCATTGATGTATTCAATTTGGTAAGCAACACAATTATTTTCAGATTGAGTAGACCAATAGAATTCTAATTCATTTTCATCTGAACATGCTGCAGAGAAAGAAACTAACTCAACTGGAAGTGCGCTAAATGTGGATGCACCGTGTAACCAAAACTCAGAGAAACTTGGAATTGTATGTCTTGAATATCTACTTGTTCCACTAAATGCAGGTAAGAACGTAGTCGTATTTCCACTAGCTGCTTGATTGTGTAAGGTTGTATTTCCGTTACCACCACTTGCAATACAGTTATTTAAAGCGTTATTGTCGACATTTAAAGGCCCTGGATATTTACTCAATTTCAAGTCTCCAATACCAGTTAAATCATCGTATGGAGAAATGTTCGCATTTGCTTGTGTTTGCAATGCAGTATATTCAGTTTGATCGAAATGTAAATACACATCAACACCTGCAGCTGGTTGGAATTGTGGTGTAATTACCCAACTTCTTCCCATTGCAGTTGCCATATATCCCGCGACATTACAAGCAGGCACATCAACTGGTGTTCCTGTATAAACAGTCGCAGTTACGTTCCCTAAGTTTTGACCATTCGAATTAATTGAACAAATCAAACGACCACTTGAATGATAGAAATAAATGATTCCAGCTTGATTTACAAGACAAGTTGCACTTTCAGTATTGTTCCCCAAATTCGTTCCAGCAGGAGGAAGTGTCAATGTACCTGAAGTACAAACAGAAGCAGGACAAGTTGTTCCAGCAGAAGCTCGAACAAAGTAAGTTGTAGTTGTAGTTGGAGAAACAGAAATTGTATTTCCTGTACCCACAAGTGTACCTCCACAAGAACCAGTGTACCATTGCCAAGATGCTCCAGGAGCTAACGTTCCACCTACAACAGAAAGCGTTACTGTTTGACCTTGACAGATTGTACCAGTTCCACCAATTGAAGTTGGAGGAGTTGAACCTGGGTTAATAACAAATGGAGTCAAAGTTCTACAAGATGGAGCATTTGAACATGCTGCATAATAATTTGTAGTTCCAGCAGTATTTGTATTTGCAAGACCTGAACCTGCTACACCAACTGGGTTAAACGGTGAACCAGTTCCAATTGCTGTTCCCCCTGTTGGAGCAGTATACCATTCTGTAGTAACCGCACCTCCACATGTTGCTGTCAAACTACCACTTGAACCAGCACAAATAGTTGCACTTGTTGTGGGAGGAGATTGCGGAACTGTTACAACTACTTGATCGGTACAAATTGACCCACCACAATCCCAGATTGCTGTATAAGTAGTTGTTGTAGTTGGGGATACTGTGAAATTTGGATTTGTACTCACATTTACACCACCTACTTCCCATCGTTGGAAAACACAAGGTTGTGGATTGAAGGTATTGCAATCTTGATTTCCAGCAGTAATTCCTGGCCAATCTTGCGCATTACGTCCTGGTACTGGAATAGCAATTGAACCAGATAAGTTTTCAGCTCCTTGCGTTGCAGTTGCACCAGATGTTGATGCTAACCAGTTTGCAGACAATTGAGTGAAAATTACTTGACATGAACCATTTTCATGAAGTACAATTTGAAAAGTTGCTGTTCCAATTCCAGCTACAGAACCACTATATGGAACCACATTGTTGTAACAAACTACAAAACGACGGTTTGGAGCTGTTCCTTGTTGTTGATAAGTAATTGTTCCGCCATAACGAATATCGATATCACACATAAAACCTGCGATATAATTGTTTGGTGAACCACCAGCTGGAATTGTAAATGGAGTAAACCCAGCAAATGTAAAAGCTCCAAATCCTACTAAACCATTGGAAGAAATTACAGCATTAGTATATGTGTTTCCTAAAAAGTTAAAAGAGAATCCAATTGGAATTTGCCCAGTTACACAGTCATCACATGCGACTGGAAATGCAGCTGTTGCACCACAAGGATAGGGAGTACAAGCCGCTTGAGATAATAAAAAGTTTGTTGCATTCGTCTGAGCAGTTAATGTAGTTGATCCATTACATGGAATTGTAACATCGGCAGAAGCAGTTGGAATACATTGAGAAAAAATGTTTGAAACACTTAATATAAGTAAATTGAAAAGTAAAAATTTCTTCATTTTGTATTTTGATTTTTGCAAAGATACATTTGACAATTGAAATAACGCTAACGCAACTAAACCTTTTTTCTTTAAATTACCATAATGCCAAATTTGAATGAGTAAATATTAACTCTGAATGAATATTTAATTTAAGAAGTGACTATTCAATCAAAAGAAGGTTGTAAATTTGACAAAAAAAAGAGATGGAAATCGAAAATAAAGTTGATCAGAGTGGTTTGATTCAGATAGATATTAAAAGCTATTTGAAAGCAAATTCTGAGTTCATTGGTTTTGATTTTAAACCTGTTTTATGGAATGAATTGGTATTGAAAGAAAAAGATTTTCGTGATTTTTGCAAAACACATGATTGGGAGCAATACAAAGATAAATATGTTTATCTATACTGTTCCGTTGATGCCGTTTTACCTTCATGGTCTTATTTACTTGTCACTACTTTTTTACATGGAATTTCTACAAAGACTGTAATCGGGACAATTAACGAAGCAAAAAGAGAACAATTGTTAGATGCAATAAATCAATTAGATTTAACGGAATTTAAAGATGGGAAAATGATTGTAAAAGGTTGTTCTGATATTCCCTATTCAAATCAAATCTTAAGTTCGTTTATTTCAAAAGTTCAATCAGTAGCTTCTTCAATTATGTTTGGAGAGCCTTGTTCGACAGTTCCTTTGTATAAAAAACCCAAAAAATAAAGCCCTAAGTTTAGAACAAAGGGCTTTAGGTTATTATAAAGATTATAAACTAATTATAGCTTTAAGAAGTATACTAAATCATTTTTAATTTTCACATAATAAACACCTTGAATCAATTCTCCAGTGTATAACTTCAAAGTACTTGAATTCAGTTGATTCATTTCTATTTTATCTAAAACTGATTTTCCAGAAATATCAACAATTTCAACATCTTGAATTGCAAAAATATAATCAGAACGAATTTCTAGCTCATTACTTGAAGGGTTTGGATATGCAATTAATTTGTTAGCTACATCAATTTCAACAAATTTTTCATCCAACACTTCTCTATTCCCATCTAAATCAACTTGTGACAATCGATAATATAAATTTTCTAATGGTGCATTTTCATCAAACAAATCATAACTTGTTGTGTAGATTGAATTTTCAACCGAATTTTTTGTTAGAATTTCTGAATATTGAGAATTTTCAGTTTTTCTTTCAATAACAAAATAATCATTATTGATTTCTGATTGTGTTTTCCAATTTAAAGCAACTTTACGTTCTTCAACTCTATTTGCATTGAATTCAAGAAAATCAACTGGCAATGAAGATCCACAATTTACAAGGATACATTCAGAAGCTGTGTAAGTACATCCAAAATTATCTGTTACAGAATATGTAAAACAAGGAGTCCCTTGACTCAAAGGCACAACTGTTGCAGTAGTTGCGTTAACATTAGTTAAAGTTGCAGCAGGAACCCAACCTTGAGAAGCGATTGTTGGTGTGTAACTTGCTGCTGCAGTAATACCAGCTGCAAAATTCAAATCCCAGTTAAAAATATAGCCATCATCAGCAAATAGATTGTCGGTTACTTCAATCGACCAATTTCCTGAAAGCGGACATCCAATTAGATTAGCAAAAGGATCTACAGACAGGTAATTTCCAGGTGTAATTGAAGCTCCTGCAGGAGAACCAGCGGTTACAGTAGTACCAGCAACTAATAAAGTTGTAGCTGATGGTGTAAAACAGTAATTCGCACCAGTTCCTGGACCACTTGTTAAATCGTCAATTGGTGCACCAAGATATGTTCCACCACCACCTGGATATGCTTTCAAAATAATAGAAGAGCCATTTGGACAAATTAAACGAATACTTAAATCGCCTAAAAAGGAATGTTCCATATTTAAACAAATACTAGCAATATCTGTCGCTGCTGTTACAGTTGCTCCAGCCTGATAACAATTTGTAGTTACTGAAGATGTGTAAGAAGCTCCAGAACCATCAGGTAAAAATGTTACACCAGAAACAGGAGGAGTACAATTCACTACAAAAGGAGTTGGAGTAACTGAAGCAGTAAAGGTTGAACTTTGGGTGGTACAAATCGGATCTGGTGCAGCGTTTGTTGTAATCGTTGGTGTTGTTGAAATCTGAACATTAACATTGAAGAAATTATTACTCTTACATCCATTAGGATCAGTAATTTCTAGATTCACAAGATAACTTCCAGGAGTAGGATAAGTATAATTAATATTTTGTCCAGCAATTTGAACACCATTACCCATTTTCCACAAATAAGTAGCACCAACACCTGAGGTTGAAAAAGTCCCTGAACCATTAAAACTGATAGATTGACCTTGACAAGCTCTAATTATATTTGCAACCGCAACTGGATTGGTACTTACAAGATTCGCTGTTATCGTTTGACAACTCAATACACAGGATATATCCGCAACCCAACCTGCAAGAGTAACAGAACCATCAGTAACAAAACGGAAAGTTAAACATCCTGTAGGATTTGTCAACGAAGCTGTGATTGTACCTGGTAATGTAGCTCCCGAAAAAGTTCCTAATACAGGTGCGGCAGTAGAATTACCATCATAAACTGTAAGAATATCAAGACCAGCTTCTGTTGCGAATGATGAAAAAGAAACAGAAGATCTATAACCTGCTGTATTCGGACAAATTGTAAACGTTGTTGTAGTACTATTCGCATAAGTTCCAGTTCCACCTGGATCTAAAAAAGTACCTGAACAAGCAGAAACAGAAGAATTAGACATGGTAAAAGTAGGCAACGCAGGAGTCGTACATGTTATAGTTGCTGAAAAACCTGAATTAGTAACTGATCCATCTGTAACGAATCGAATAGTAATACAACCTGTAGGGTTTGTTGTACTTCCTATTAATGTTCCTGGAATAGTTGTCCCCGAAAAAGTTCCCATTACTGGCGCAGCTGTTGAGTTACCATCGTAAACAGTTACAACATCATTTCCAGCCTCAGTATTAAATGTATTAAAAAACACTTGAATTGCTTGACCAGGAGTTCCCGGACAAAACGTTTGAGTGATGTTTGTTCCATTTGCATAATTTCCGTTACCCCCTGGATCCAAAAGCGTTGCAGAACAAGTTGTAATTCCGGTACTTGACATAATTAATGGCTGTGGTACACAAGAAACAGTTGCAGACCAGCCGATATTAGTAACACTTCCGTCTGAAACGAATCTAAAGGTTAAACATCCACCTGGATTTGTTGAGGTAATTTGTCCTGGACTAACTAATCCACTAAATGTTCCTATAACTGGTGCAGCTGTTGAATTACCATCATAAATTGTTAATACATCAAACGTAGATTCAGTTGCAAATGCAGTGAAAAATAATTGAAGTGCCTGTCCTGGTGTCGATGAACAAATTGTAAATGTAGAGTTTTGACTATTTGCATAGTTTGTTGCTGCTCCAGCATGATCAACAAAAGTTCCAGCACAAGCCGTAGTGGAGCCTGAACCAGCACCAGCAGGCATTGTAATCGTTTGTCCGAAAGTTACAAATGGTAGAATCGCAACTAATAAAAGACTAATTTTCATGGTATAATTTATCTGCTAGGTTGAACAATCATAATGTATGAACTTCCACCTAGTCTAAAAACTTGTGTTTTATTAGTGAAAAAATCAAAATGATACGTTAATGGATTAAAATCTTCAACAACAAAAGTTTCGAAATTTGTCGGAGAAACAGATGGATTTAATTTATTGAATAAAGGTAAAGTTGTAATATTTGGAAATTTTTCATCCGAACTTAAGTTTTCATTTACGATTGAAATTCTATTTTCCAATAAATTATTTAAAGCAATAACAATGTCTGGATTATCTTGAACCCAAGACTCACCGTATACAAAAGTTATTTTTGATAAATTCTCAGGAGAAATAGTTGTTTGAGCACTCAGATTAATAGGAAAAATCAGACACAGGAAAATGCCCAATTGGAGTAATAAAATTTTGATTTTTAATTCAGTTTTAGCGGTGTAAAAGTAAAAATATTAAACCTGAAGTATTTAAATGGGCTTATTTGATGAATATTTGCATTGTTTTATCGAAACTTAATCGATTTAGTATTGACGATTATAATTCCTTTGAAGTGAATTTTAGGTGTAAATTTCTGAAAACCAACGGCAGCAATTGTGAATTTCTTTCTGAAATTTTAGGATTATCATGAAAAACTAACACATCCCCTGGTTTAATCTGTTTCAAATTCTCTATTATTTGTTCGTTTGAATATGAAAGATCATAATCGTATGACAACCACGACCACAAAATGATTTGATGTGTTTTATAAATTTCTTTTGCTTGGTGTTTGGTCATTCTACCATAAGGTGGGCGAAAGAACTTTGTTGGGTAATTTTCTTCAAATTGTTTAAAAGAAGCAATATAATCTTTAAAATGAGTTACCCAGCCTTTTTCATGATTAAAACTATGATTTCCTAGCGTATGTCCTTCATTTACAATTCTTTCCACAAGTTCTGGATATCGCTCCATATTTGCTCCTACACAAAAAAAAGTAGCTTTCCAGTTGTATTCTTTTAGTAAATCTAAGACAAATGGTGTGATGTCAGGATGTGGACCATCATCAAAAGTTAAGAATATGGAATTATCTGAAACAGAAAACCTCCACGTGTATCTTGGAAATAATCCTTGAAACCATCGTGGAGGTCTTATTAATCTCATTTATATGTTAATTCAGCCTATAAATTCTAATTTGCTAAACTATTTTGGTCCGCCCATTCCATTTGTACAATCAACAGCTTGTTGCTTCAACAATGCTTCTTGCATTTGAGGATCTTGCATTTGTTGATTTACATTTTGTTGCGTTTGCATTGGTAATTCGGCATCACCAGTAATTTCATACATCAAATTGTAAGCATTTAATGTGCGTTTCAACTCTAGAGACTGATCTGTATCCTCGTGAGTATCATTGTAATATGTGATAATTTTTGGCAAGCCTGATTTATAGAATTTACTCATGTATGATTTCATTCGCATTGCATACTTACCATTAGGATTTCCAATTTTTTGGTCATTAGCAAAACGCATCATTTTCGCATAATTCAAAACAGCTGCACATAAATCATTCTGTCCAATTTGGAATAAAACATCTGCAGACTCATTTTCAACATAGAAGTTTATAATCGTTTCCAATTGTTCTGCGACTTTCATACCTAATGCTTCTGCTTCTTTTTTCGCTCCAGCACGGTACAATAAACCTACAAAATCATGAACATTTCCGTCAGAATATTCTCTTAAACCTTCGCCTAATTCAGCAGGTAAAGCTCTTCC